>JAOZRT010000002.1 GCA_029940035.1 Desulfobacterales bacterium | reverse complement strand
ATTGCCGCACAACAGAAAGGTAGCATCACCGGGCGATGCTACCTTTCTTTTTTTATTTTTTGTAGCGACGTAGTCGCGTTTCATAAAATCGTGGAACACGATTTTATTCGGGCAGTTGAGAAACCCAGGAACCATCCTTGAGCCACTTTTCGGTCAGGCGTTTGAGTTCACCGCTGCCCTTGAGCATCAGCATAAAGTTCTGCATCCAGTTGATTAAAAGGGCATCTTCCGTGATTGCGATCCCCAGGGGTTCGAAGGTGAGCTTGTCCTGACCGGCAGTGAGACCCTTGCCCGGAAACCTGAAAGCGGTCAGGGCGCAGAACGGGGAATCGGCAATCAGCACATCAACCTTGTCGCCGAAAAGCATTTCAATGGCCTGGTCATAGGAATCCGCCGGGAAAAATTGGGCCTTGGGCGCTTCTTTTTCTACAAAACGCTGACTGGTTGAGTTTTTCAAAGCGGTCACTTTGAACTGGGCCTGATTCAGGCCGGCTGCCGCCTGCAGGGCATCTAAATGTTTTGTCTTTGTCAGAATGCCTTTTCCCGAAATAAAGTAGGGACCGATAAAGGCCACCTGCATATTGCGCTCGGGGGTGATCGTCATGCTGGATATCACCAGGTCGACCTTGCCGGCGGTGAGGGCGGGCAGCAGTTCGGCAAAGGGCATGGTTTTGAATTCAATGGCCACCCCCATGTTTCCGGCAATCAATTTGGCGATGTCCGCATCCAGACCGATGATTTCGCCGGTTTTTGACGTGGCATTGAGGGGCGGCTGGGAACCGGTGGTGCCGACAACGATCTTGCCGTTGGCGGCGATGCGGTCCATGACAGGACCCGCATTGGCGGTTGTAAAAAAAATGAGCAATAAAACGGCAAAGCCGACGGTTGTTGTTAGAATCTTTTTCATTGGAATTCTCCTTGGTTACATGTAACTTGATGGGGTTGTTTTCAAAATTGCCCTTGGGATATACCGATTCACACAGGAAAAGGCAAGTCGGATTACCATAGCCCAGGCCGCGGGAATAGAGGATGCCGACTTTTTCTCCGGAATTATGAGTTGTCGGTTGTGGTCGAACCAACCATCTGGGCCAGTGTGTTGGCAAGGTTGTCCAGGGCTTTTTCATCGGGAAAAGCAATTGTCATTTTCAAACTGCCGTCCACTCCCCGTTCCATTCCCTCAGACAGTTTTTGCTTAAAGGCGTCGGTTGCCGAAAGGGTTTTTTCGGATGCTTCTATCCGGGGAAACAATTCACCGAGAAAGTTGAAGGCAGCGCTGATCATCTGCCCCCCTGCCAAAGCGACTTTTTTCTTTCTGGCCAGAAGTGCGGCTTCTTTTTCGACATGGGTTTTTGGCTTTCATCAACCGCGGCATCTGGTTTTTGACCGATCAGAACTTCAAGGCGTTGTTTCAGCTCATCAATTCCGCTGACAAGATTGACTTCAGATACATCGGACTCCAGATCAAGGGCGGCCATGGACAGAGCGTGTTTGGAGGCGAGGGTGTTCAGCAGGCTTTCTTCAAGGGTTTTTTCGGTAACCAGGACAAACACCTGCACTGGTCTTTTCTGACCCATCCGGTGGGCCCGGCCGATGCGCTGTTCGAGAATTGCCGGGTTCCACGGCAGGTCCACATTGATCACCGTGTTGGCGGCCTGCAGATTTAAGCCGGTAGCACCGGCATTGGTGGTCACGAACAGTCTGCATTCAGGATTTTTCTGGAATTGGTGCACCAGGCCCTGCCGCTTTTTCTGGGGAACGCTTCCATCCAACCGCACATAATTAACCTGTCGTTCCGTCAGAAACTGCTCAATCAGGTTCAGCATGGGCCACAAGCTCGCTGTCACTGAGGCTTTCGATGGGCACGCGTTCCTTGGGTGGTGCGGCAAGGCCCAGGGCCAGTTTTTCTTCAAGGATTAAAGATAGAGCGGCTCCCTGATGGTCACAATACACCGGGCAGACACTGCATGAGATGTCAATTTTATGATTTTTGGCAGGGTCCAGGCGAAGGGTCACGCCGGCTTCCCCGAGATCGAGATGAAAAAGATCCCTTTTTAAGATCACCTGTTCCTCCAGATCGACGTCCCACATTCCGCCCTGGATGAGGTGATCTTTGCCCTGGGGCCCCAAGAGTTTGCAGGCCTGGATAAATGAAAGGTGCGAGAGTTTATCTTTTAAGTTGATCATAGTTTTCAATCCGTATCTATTTTTTAGTGGGTTACACAGCGCTTAATCGTGCGCAGTATGTCTGATGAAATTGATTAATTCAATTGATTTTTCTCGCCCATTGATATGTGTATGCTGGGATATTTTCATCAAGGCGATTGATATTGATGAGCAACCTCCACAATCACCGTTCAAGCAGAAAAAGATCGACCGCGATGAACCCGGCCGATGCGTTGCTCGAGGACTGCTGGGTTCCAGGGAAGGTCAAGGTTGATGACGGTATAGGCGGCATGCAGGTTTAAACCAGTGGCACCGGCATTGGTGGTCATGAACAGTCTGTATTCCGGGCAGGGGCCGAATTGCCGCCTGCGGCTGCCATACTGTACCACCGGGTGGCTTCGGAAAAATGCCCTCCCATCAGGCTTGCCAAAAAGGCCAGTTTTGCGGCAGAAGCACTTTTTTTCAACCGCCATGACGATTTGGCGCTCAGCAGGGCTTTCTCGGCATTCATTCGTAGAAGATGCCTTTTGCCGAGTTTCAATTCTTCAACAGCGGCCCGGCGTATTCGTCTTAAATCGGACAGATTTCCACCGCAACGATTGCATTTATCCGCCGAGTCATTTAGCTTTTTACATGCCGGACAAAGGATTTGCATCAATCCTCCAGATAAAAAAGCATATCGCTCAATGATTCGTTCAGCTCCGCAAGGACGACATCGTCCCCGGAGGTTACTGCTTTTTTACTCTTATCGACGAGGGCGCGCAGCTCCTCTCTATCGGTTTCATCCACATGATCGACAAGGTCCAATACCCGCTTCCGAAGCCTTTTCGCCCGGGAAAGCAAATCCGGTTTTGTGCTCGCGCCGCCTTTTTCATCATCGCGGGCAGCACCCTCATCGATGAATGCGTTAAGGTTTTTTTCTGCCTGATCCAAGTCGAATGTCATTTTATCAGAATCGATTTCCATGCGAACGGATTTGGATAAACCCGTGCATTTTTCAACGGCCGTCACCTGAAGGATACCGTTGAGATCCAGGGACAGGTTCAGTACAATTTGGTTTCCGGCCGGCACATTGCCCAACCCCTCGATGAGAAAATTTCCGATAAAAATATTCTCATCGGTGATGGGCGCCTCCCCTTGATAGATCTGCACATCAACGGCTTCCTGGGCGTGAATCATGGTGGCAAAAACATCACTTTTTTCCACAGGCAGGGGGGTATTGCGGCGGATAATCGGTACAAACACATCGGGTCGAAGATCCCCCTCATGCATTGACACGGCACTGGTCCCAAAAGTGTAAGGGGTAATATCCACCAAGATGGACCGGGTTTTCTTTCCGGAGAGTGCCCCCCCTTGTATCGCCGCGCCCATTGCCACAATGAGATCGGGATTGATTTCATGCCGGGGTTCGATTCTGAAGGCATTTTGTATCATTTCCGTGACGAGCGGAGTACGGGATGCGCCACCGACGAGTATGACCCGGTCTACAGCTCCCGGCAGCATGGTGCCATCTTTCAGGCATTGATGGACGGAATCCATTGTCTTTTGGACAAGGGGACGAATCATATCCTCGTAGTCCAGGCGCGATATCTCCAGGTCGAGATGATGATCGCCATGGATGAATTCTTCCCGGATTTGTGCGTAAGGGGCGTTGGACAATTGCCGTTTCCCGGATTCCACTGCGGACCACAGGCGGTTGCGGGTGGCCTTATCATCCATAAGGTTGATATCGTATTGCGCCTGGAACCGGCCGGAAACATGTTCCATAAGCAGGTTGTCAAAATCATCACCGCCAAGGTGCGTGTCGCCATGACTGGCTTTCACCTCCACCACACCGTTTTCAACGACAACCAATGAAACATCGAACGTTCCACCACCGAGGTCATAAACCAGAACCGTCTCATCGGTTTCAAGATTTGCGTCGTAAGCCAGCGCGGCGGCAGTGGGTTCGTTGATAATTCTGGCAACATCAAGTCCAGCTAGAATTCCGGCATTTCGGGTAGCTTTCCTCTGGGCGTCGTCGAAATAAGCCGGCACCGTTATCACTGCCCGGTCAACTTTTTCTCCAAGATATTTTTCAGCGGCATGTTTTAGTTTCTTAAGGATTAAAGCGGATATCTCCTCCGGTGCCAGCTTTTGATCCCCCAGGCCGACCTTGGCGCTTTCCCCCATTTTCCTTTTAATGGAAAGAATCGTCGCATCGGGTCTGACAATCATCTGATTTTTGGCTGTCGTACCGACGATCAAATTCCTTTTTGCATCGAGTCCGACACAAGAGGGCATCACCGAACTTCCTTCTACCGGGACAATTTCCGGCTGACCATCATTAACCACGGCAACTTCGGAGTTGGTGGTCCCCAGATCGATTCCTATGCAAATACTCATCTTTTATTTCCTTTTCACCCAGCCACTTTGACCTCGGCAAATTTGATAACCTGGTCGTTATAAAGGTACCCACCTGCGCTTTCCTCGACGACAGTATTGGGTTCAACGGATTCGGAAGTAACAATTTCTACGGCTTTCATGCACGCTGGATCAAATGGTTTGGAAAGGGTGTGCATCGCCGTGATACCATGACCTTGCAGCAGCTGTTCGAAGTGGTCTCTTATTATCACAATGCCTTGACTCAGCGTCTCCCATTCTGCCAGCCATTTTTTCCGTGAGGGGAAAAAGCCGGTTTCCGGTGGTTTGGAAAATTTCATTTCTATACGCTTTACTCTCTCAATTAACTCCACAAGGGGCATAAATAGTTCTCTATGCGAAACCCCACCAACGTGGCCATGCTTCAAATCCTCTTTTTCAATCCGCCGGGTCGACTGAACCAGCGGTTTTACCATCGTGTGAAAATCATTCAATGCATCATTAAAGCGGGTAAATGCATCATGGTTTCGACGGGCATCCTTGCGTACTTCGCCACGCAATACGCAGAGTTCTTCATAAAAGGAATAAAGATCAGGTGGATCGGGGACAGGGTCCTGCCGTATTGGCCATGAATCCACCTCGTTAACCCACCGTTTGAAATTCCGGACCAGCAGGGCTTTCCATGTTTTCCTCCCGCTGCTGGTTGGAGGACGGTTTTCAGCATTAGGGGTACGTTCTCGGCCCGTCCGTTGTTCATTTTCATCTATTTTTTCGCGCATTGCCTCAGATACCTTTGCATGGCCCCAAATTTTACGGGCGTTCGTTTACGTAGGGTGAAGCCGTCCAGCAAGACCTCGAAGGGCGATCCAATACCGGTATTTCGATTAAACAAATCATATTGCAGCCGCTGGTCTTCGTTCTTCAAAGTATGATAGGCTTCGCTGACCTGTTTGAATTGCTTCGGAAACTGCTCCGGTGAATAAATCTTGATCAGTTCGAGATAGGCGCTCCGCACAGCCGAATCATCTGCATCACATGGGATGTCCAAAACATCGTAAGGGTTCATAGGTTCTACTCCATGGGCATTATCATTCAAATAGGTCGAGCTGCCGATTGCGGCTCTTTTTAGATGGTGTAGACTTCGAATCCCTGTTCGAGAATTTTTTTTGAGATTCTCGATTGCCCTCCTTTGCAGGCGGGGAAAATGGGTCAAAGCCATCATCCTCCTCGTCGTCATCGTCAAACCATTCCTCTTCGGTGGGCATGCCGAAAGACTCCATCAATGATAAGGCATTTTCAGCTTTCCTTATTGCCTGGCGCACACGGGAGGCAAAATCCCGTTCCCCCTGCTTTTCCGCAAGGCCCAAGATAATCCGCAGTTCCTCCAGATTTCCTGCGGGGTTTTGGTAGTCCAGCCCCCATTGTTGCCGGGACAGATACCGGAACATTCGCATTTTCGCATCGTCCGGATGCAGTTTGAGCATTTTGGCGATATATTTCCGGGCAACACCCTGATCGTCTCTTGTTCCTTCAAGGCCGTATTCGATCACCTTAGCGGCGACCTCTCTGGAAACACCCTTCTCAAGGATTTCCTGCAAATATCTGTTCAATCGTACCATTTCCCTTTTTATCCAGGAATGTTTGGATGGGATTTGACGAATGTAGCTGAAAGTTTCAACGAGTTCTGCCGCGGGGCCGGACGCAGGTTGTCTGGAGTATATGTCATCCAGGATGCTTCCATGCTCCTTCAAATATCTGTCCGGGACTCCGTAAATGTGACCCATGACCCACAAAAAACAGTGAAGCTTCAATTTGCTGCCACACAGATCAAGGGCCTGCAGCTTGAGTTTTGCGCCTTCTTTCTCATTTCCGGCCAGCCATTCGAAAGTCGCCCACCGCGCAAACAGGTATGCCTGGCCACGGTTGAAATCTTCGGATTGCCCCTGAGCCCGCTCCAGGGCTATGGCCAGCAGGTCCCGACATTTTTCCATAGCCCCTTTTTGGGCATACCTCAAGCCGGCTTTGATACAGGCAATGATAAAATACGTCCTGAGCGTGCTGTCGAGGGGGTCAAGGTTCAAGGCCTGCTCAAGGTATTTCAAGCCTTTGATCAGCGCGTTTCTTTCGAGGCATCGCAGTCCGGCTTTATAGAGGCTCTTTTTTTCACCAGGAAACCGTTTAATGATGTCATCCAGCGTTTTATTGACCATTGCTTTCTGGTTGGTCTTTTCATAGAGTTCCAAGAGGGAAAAATGGGCCTTCACGTTTTCCGGGTGATACACTAGGGCTTTTCGATAACAGTTTTCCGCCAGGGTTTCGTTTTTCAGTGCCGTCCCCCGGCGATTCCGTTGGGAAAAAAAGAAAGGGATCATTGCATCTTCAAGGTCCTCCATGGAATAGAGGTCGCCCAAATGGGCATATACGGCGGCCTCAACACGTTTGTTTCTACCATGGTGCTGCTGGTAGGCGAATAAAAAGGACTCCCATTCCTGCAGTATTTCTCTATCTGCATACGGATCGGTTTCAAAGGAAAGCGCCAAGGACCGGCTTGCCTGCAGTTTTTCAAAACCTCTTTTTTTCCCTTTTTGCAGAGCGAGATCGAAAAGAAAATCAAAGTACTTTCCTAACGGCATGTCCTCCATATCCGTTATGGCATTGAAATAAAAAGTGGTCAGGGATCGTTGCATCCCGGGTTTTTGCGAAGGAAAATCATCCAGCCTGGATCGCAGGTGCTTATACGAGTCCCGGTGTCTTCCCACCCGCCATAGGTATTCCGCCCGGGGCAGACAACCAGCGAGTTTTTCATCTCCCGCCAAATGGCAGATATCACTCAGTAAATCGATTTTCTTGTGCTCTGTTGCAAGCCATCCTGCCTCTTTAAGAATCATCAGAAACGCTTTGGCGGCCTTAGCGGGTACCGTCCCCGGGAAAATTTTTTCGAAAGCTTTTCCGGCTCTTGCATCATCGTGGGTATAGAATGCACAAATACCCTTGATAAACCACTTCCATGGGGCAAAGAGGGAGCGCATTCCCATCGGTCGGATCGAAGACAGCGCATCCGTGTATCGTTCTTGCGCAACAGCGGCTAACGATGACTGGATGCGGGTGATATCGGTCTGCAAAGGCGAGGGCAAGGGAATTGATCGATCCATATCTTCAAACGCAATGACCAGAGCATCCCCCAACAATAATTCGCTTTCGGTAAAAGGAGGCTCACGGCCGGCAAGCGCCTCTACCGCAATACCTGCAGCCTGGGAATAGTTTTCTTCAGCCATGGCCAGCCGAACCACTTCGGGATACAGTTTTGGAGGATCGGTGATGTTTTCAAGCGATGTCAAAACGGTCTTCGCATCCCTAACTTTTTCCTGGTCCAGCAACAGGTGAAACAGACGGCGGCATGATTCAACAAGCCCGGGGAGGTATTTATCCCGGTGTTGTTTGCACAGCTGTTTAAATAGACCCTTGGCCTGTCGGTAACGGCCTGCGCGCAAATGAGCATCGGCCGATTTTTGAAGGGTTTCAGTAGATACCGGCTTTTTGCGGTTCCTTCGATTTTTCTTTTTTTTCTTTCCCATATGCCATCCAAGCTGATTTACAATTCGGTAAGAGCCGAAAAATACAAAGCGCGTGGTAGGGTGTCAATAGAAAATCGCTACATGTTGGTGCATAGTGTTTTAATCCAGGCAGATTGTAAAGGAACTCATTTTTATTCACAATTCAAGCTGTTAGTCCTTGCTGATGCCCAAATTTGAATGGAGCTGCTTCCAGCTCACAACGTTTACATTGTTCATAACATAGGACTTGTCACCGCCATACACGACATGAGAATTCCGGATTGAATCTGTAAGTTTATTAAGGTATTTCAGACCTTTGAAGTGATCTGACGCAATGGTCTGGCCGGACTTGATTTCTACGGCATCCAGATTTATACCATGATCGCAGACTAAATCGACTTCATTGCCGATATTGTCCCTGAAATAGTAAAGATTGTCTGTTTTCCCCGAATTAAAACGATGTTTCAGGGTTTCTGATATGATGAAGCTTTCGAACAACGCGCCCTTGAGAGGGTGGGTGGCCATTTGGGTCTTATTTTGAATATTCAACAAAAATGAAGCCAGGCCGGTGTCCAGAAAATAGAGCTTGGGTGATTTAACGAGTCGCTTATTGAAATTTTTATAATAAGGACGCAGCAATTTAATGATGTAGCTGGCTTCCAAGACGGAGATCCAACTTTTGGCTGTCGTATGGTTAATCCCGCAATCATTGCCGAGGCTTGAAAGGTTGAGTATCTGCCCTGTCCTGCCGGCACAGAGTTTGAGAAATATTTCAAACTTGGAGAGGTCCTTAATATTGATCAGCATGCGCAGATCTCGTTCCACATAGGTGTTGACATAAAAAAGCATCGCTTCCGTCGGGTTCAGTTTTTTATCGAAAATCCGGGGGTAAAACCCGGTCCAGAGAACCTTTTCAAGCGAAATATCGGCTTTTTTGTCGGTGTAGGCCTCATTGAGCGTTAAGGGCAATAGCCGCATAAGAGCGGTTCGTCCGGCCAACGATTGGGATATTCCCTCCAACAGTTCAAATTGCTGACTGCCGGTGAGGATGAAAAAACCGGCTTCCTGTTTGTGATCCACAATGGTTTGAATATAAGACAGCAGGTCGGGAACGCGCTGAATTTCATCAATCACCGCCCCCTTGGGAAATCTGCTTAAAAATCCCCGAGGGTCCTGCTGCGCGAAATTGCGCACATCAACGTCCTCAAGGGACACATAGTCCTTTTGGGGAAAAATCATTTTACAAAGCGTTGTTTTTCCTGATTGCCTGGGGCCTGTGATGGTGATGACCGGGTATTGATCGGCATATTGCAGGGTTTTTTTTGCAGCCTTTCTGGGTATCATATCCATTTTTTATTCCTTGGTTTGCCAGTCAAAGGTTCAACTGAATATGGCATGAACCAGTAAAAATGACAACAATAATTTTACAATATGCTGATTGAATTCTCAATTTGTAAGAATTTTTTGTGGGGCACATTCCCATTACTGACAAATAAGAAACGATGGATTCAAGACCAGTCTCAATGTTGTAAAGCAATATGATCCTTTGGTTTAAAAAAAAACTTGACTGTTTTTTGAAGAACAGCTAAAAAATAGTTTCGTCCCACCTTTTTTACCTACAAAATAAGATCTTGTTTTCTCCCGACCGGAAAGCAAATACGAGCATCTGTGGAGGTGTGTTGTGGCATTACCGCCCAGCAGACGTCGTGCTCCCATGGCGACCCCGAGAAATTTTATAAAGGCCCTCGTTGCCGCGTACCAGCGTGCCCGGCAAGATACACCCATCGATAAGCGGTTCCGTTGCTGCGCCAACTGCCGTTATTATGGACCTCCCCACAATTTGATGATAGTGGACGGCCCTCCATCGGGCTATTGCCATCACCCGCAACGAATCGGATCATGCTATTTCTGCGACACAGCCGTCATTGCCGAAACCGGGCTTTATCGGAGGCCGGGTGATGGGTGTGATGGCCTTTTTGAGCGGAGTGGGCGGGGCAATTCATATTTTGAGCATACTTATTGGAGTCTTGTCTCCAAAAGAGAAAGAGCGGCAGGCACTTAGACTGAATCGTCATTCCCGCGAAGGCGGGAATCCAGAACTTTTTCTTGGGATTTTATAAAAACAACCAAGTTTTTATAAAAAAAAGATAAGTTTGACCTCATCTGTCAAATGCGGGTGATATTAGAAAACAATACGTTATGTCCACTTTGGTCGCTGGAGCTTAACAATGGACAATTATCCATCTTATTTCAAATATTGGGGGAAGGTTTCAAAGAACGAAGATGGTAGTTTTTCATATCACCTGCTGCCATATCATTGTTTGGATGTGGCGGCTGTTGGGTGGATTTTGCTAAACCCCAAAAAATCGCTTTGTTTTCGCGTGGCAGAACAGCTTGGGGTTGAACCGGGCTGGCTACGTGACTTTTTCGTCTTTTGTTTGGCACTTCACGATATGGGTAAATTTTCAAGAACCTTTCAGGGGTTGAAAACAGATCTATCGCCTGATTTGGTTAAGGCCAACCCAAGGATGCAGTATACTGAGCGGCATGATACCCTCGGCTTTTGGTTATGGGGGGAGAGTCTATCTCTTCAACTTGAAAAACAGCTTTCCGGTAACGGTGAATGGCTGAGCAAAATTGAGTGTTGGCTGGAGATTGTTACGGGTCATCACGGCATGCCGCCGAAAAAATCAGGTGGCCGAATTTCAAATTTATTTGAAATAGAAGATGAAGAGGCGGCCAGCCATTTTGTACGGAATATACACAGTTTATTCCTCTCCGAGTTTGATCATGCTGCTCTGCAAGACAACGGCTTGAAACAACGGCTGAAAACCGTCTCTTGGCAACTGGCTGGTATCACAGTGCTGGCGGATTGGCTAGGATCAAACCAGGATTATTTCAAGTACTGTAGCGAACCGGAGGCGTTGTCTGATTATTGGTCTAAACACGCTCTGCCATTAGCAGAAAAATCGATCCAATCCATGCCCGCAAAGCCGAAAACGAGCCGGTTTCAAGGTCTAAGCAACCTGTTCCCGTTTATCAAACAGCCGACTCCATTACAGGAATACGCAATCAATGAACAGTTAAATGATAAACCACAACTTTTTATTCTCGAAGATGTCACTGGTGCCGGTAAAACAGAAGCTGCTCTGATTCTGACACACCGTTTGTTAAGTGCAGGATTAGCGGATGGTTTGTATGTGGCATTGCCAACTATGGCCACCGCCAATGCCATGTACAAGAGGGTGGGTGAAGTATATCGCCGCTTTTACGAAAGCAGCAGCGATCTACCTTCATTGATATTGGCGCATGGAGCGCGGGAACTATCCAATGCGTTTCGTAAATCAGTATGTCTCCCGGAGAATCAAGCAGACGACCTGAACTACACAGATGGCCATGATGAGTGGGAACAGGAGCTGAGCGCCACGGTTTATTGCCACGCATGGCTGGCCGATAGTCGGAAAAAGGCTTTGTTGGCCGATGTC
Source organism: Desulfobacterales bacterium (assembly GCA_029940035.1). Classification (GTDB taxonomy): domain Bacteria; phylum Desulfobacterota; class Desulfobacteria; order Desulfobacterales; family B30-G6; genus JAJDNW01. The sequence continues at coordinate 52,241 of JAOZRT010000002.1, read as the reverse complement.
GGCGTTGGCACATGTTCCCCACACACGTGGGGATGAACCGCCACCATATACTATGACTCCAACCATCAGATGATGTTCCTGTAGGTCTGATTCCGTTGCTATGTTTGGTTCACCGCCGTACAGGCAGCGATAAGACTGTCTGGCTGACCTTGAATCAGTTAGCTGAGCCGTTTGACCGAGATAAGGCTGTAATTTCGAGGCATATTCAGAATATTTATCAGAGTGGTGAGCTTGAATGAGCAGCAACTGTTGCATAAAATGCAGTAGTTTAAAAAGAAGGTGAGGTGGATTAGAATCAAGTATGTGCAAAAAATGCAACAACTGCCACTAATGATAAAATATACCAGTTTGCCCATTATACCCTCGATGTCAATATTTCGGTTGGTTATCGGATGAGATCTACCCGTGGAACTCAGTTTCGTGTCTGGGCCATCTCTGTTTTAAAAGACCATTTGATCAAGGGCTAAGCAAGCAGCTCTGGGGTCGGACCAGTCCAATTGATTGAAATCTCAGACAATGACCCTTAAAGAAGGCCTGAAAATAAGCTTAGGAGCGTTATTTTAGGGTCGAAAAGGTGGATTTAAAAAGAGTTTGTTGTTTCTCACCCTCTCCTACCCCTCCCGTGAAGGGCGGGGAATATACGGAGGCGGCGGTTTGTGGACAGCCTATGATCAATCCCTTTCAATAAACGCATTCACTGCGGCATAGGCCGTGGCCATGGCCATGCCCGAGCCGCATTTCATACGCATCCAGTCCTGGTGAGCCAGGATGGAGCCGGCTGCGAAAAGATTGTCAAAGACTGGTTTTCCCGAGTTGTCAAGCGGCCTGAAACGGTCATCGATTTCCAGGCCGGCCCGGTTTATCAGGTGTCCGCGGGGATCCATGAAGTCAAACCGGTGCCAATCCGGGCGTATGCCCGGCTGATACACCGGGAGGTTCAGCAGCGGTTCACGAATGAGTTTCCGGTCGGCATAAAGGCCCTTGCCCAGAAAACGGCCGGTGGCCAGGATGACGCCCCTGGCGCGAACCCGGGAGACCGGGGAATTGCTTCCGATCTCCAGCAGAAAGGCATCTTTGTCCCTGCTGATCTGTGAAACCCGGTTCTGGTATTGAAGCCGTACGCCCTTTTCGGGAAGTTTCATTTCAAAGGTTTCCCGAATGCGCAGGCCGGGGATAGAGGGTGGCATGGTGGGAATTTCAAAAAGGGGGAGGCCGATCATCTCTTCCAGGTGCTGTTGAACATCATGCGAATCCTGCATACCGAGGATGGCGGGAAGGCCGACAATGCCGACATCCTTTGCCAAGGGCCGAATCAGGTCTGCCAGTTTTTTCCGATTTTCCGGGACCGCCAAAGACCTGGCCATGGGTTCGGTGTACAGTTCCTGGGTGCTTTGCATGTCCGGAAATAAAATTCTGGCATGCCGCAGGCCCGGCCACACCGGCTTCAGGGTTTCGGTTATCTGCAAAGCGCTGAACCCCCTCAAGCCCTTGATATCGATGATCAGGCCGGGTCTTTTTTCTTCAAGGGCCTTGACGCTGTTCCACATGGTCCGGGGTACGCCATAGGTTGGTTTGAGTGTTCCCAGAGAGGTAATCACATGGGTGTTGCGGCCCTCGTTTACCTGATAGACCAGCCCTCCCTCGGCCAGAAAACCGGTTACCTCCTGGAATGCTTTGAGGATGTGGCTTTTTTCGACCCGGGCGTAAGGGTGGTCCGGCAGGTCGGCAATCAATTGATCGAGTGCCAGGAAGGGATCGTCCCAGGTGTTCCCCTCTTCAACAGGGTGAACCCCCAGAAGATCCAGAAGACCGCTGGAAAAGATGATCTGGCTGGCAACGCCGATCTGAACCGTATCCACACCTCGATTGGCGGCAAAAAGGGATGCCGCCATGCCGGTCATACCGGCACCGACAACCGCAAGATCACAATTTATTTCATCATTCAAGGTTTTGTCCTGATTATGAGCTATTAATGGATTGTCAACGGTTGAAGAAGGTTATAACGCTATGTAATCGTTAATAAGATCAGGTCCTGATCAAAACTGTCACTATTGCCAGATTTCAGGTTCGCTATCCGCTGACAGCCTAAACGGGCAGGCACAAGGCCAGCCCCTACATGGCCGCTGTCCTCTGTCTTCTGGCCTCTCCTTACTCCCTACTGTTTTCCGACCTCCGACCTCTGTGGCTCTGTTTTTTGGCCTATTTCCAAACCGAACATGCCGCAGTAGATGGCTTCCTGGAGTTCCGCCTGAATGAGCGGGGTTTCCCACAGAAGGGGTCGGATTCCCCGCCAACGCTCGGAGATAAAGGCCCGGATGCCGTTCAGGCCTTCATCGCGGCTTACTTCGCCGACATCATACAGATAAGCGCTCGTGCGCAGAGCACAAAACGTTCCCTGACAGGCACCCTTGCCGATCCGGCTCCGGACACCCAATGCTTTCAGGTCGGGTGTGCCGTTCTGTTGGTGAATGGAGCTGATCAGGCTGTCCACCACGCTTTTGGGCACCATCTCGCATTCGCAGAGCAGAAGGTCGTCCGGGTCGTGATGTTTGGCCCACAGCTTGGGTGTCAGGCCCGGCTTGGTCCATTTGGCGCCGGCCCCGGAAGGGAGCGGCTCCGTACGGGTGAGGCACGGTGTGGATATGCCGAGTCGAGAGCAGATCAGATCGGCGGCTTTTTCGGCCATCAGGCGGTACGTGGTCAATTTCCCGCCGGTGACGGTGGCAAGGTTGTCCAGGCCGTTTTCCTGGTGATCCAGGAGGGCAAATCCGCGGCTCACACTGCGGTCGTCGCCTGCGGTGGTCGACCCCAGCAATGGCCGCACGCCCGAATAGGCACGAATATAGCGTGTCTTTTCCAGGGCCGGGATCATGGCGGAACCCTCTTCGAGGATAAAGTCGATTTCTTTGACCGTGGGATAGATGGCATCCAGGTTTTCAATCCGGATAGAGGTGGTTCCCAGGATGGATACCGTACCGCCGGGCACCAGGATGTCGGCGTTGGAGGACGGGCGGAGCCGGTTGATCACCTTTTGGGTGATGCGATTATGGGTGACCAGAAGGCTCCCTTTGGAATAGAGCAAATCAACAGGACAACCGGCCAGGGCGGCAACAGACTTGGCCCAGGCCCCCGAAGCGTTCACCACCTGTTCGGCTTCCACGAAGAAATCTTCATTGGTCAGGAGGTTCTTCAGCCTCGTACGGACGATGCGCCGCTGGTCGATTTCAAAACCAAGCACTTCCGAGTGGCGCAGAAGCGTGCTTCCCAAAGAGCGTGCCTGGAGAATATTTTCCAGGGTGAGCTTAAACGGGTCGACGGATGCGTCCGGGACCTGGTAGGCGGCCACCAGCTTGTCCGACAGGACGGGTTCCATTTCGCGGGCCTCTTCAAGGGATACCGACCGGGCTTCAATGCCGGACCGGGCGCACAGGCCGGGAAAATCAGCGACAAAGTTATCATCGTCTCCCTGGATAGCCACAAACAGGCCGCCCGTGTCATCGATGCAGTCGGGGGCGAGCTTTTTCAGCAGTGCGCCTTCCTGCCGGCACTCCTCGGCAGCCGTGGCATCATTGGATACATATCTGGCCCCACTGTGAAGCAATCCGTGGTTGGCGCCGGATGCTCCGGCATTGACATCGTAGCGCTCCGCCAGGATACAGTTTATTCCCCTGAGGGACAGATCGCGCGCAATTCCGGCCCCGGTAATCCCGCCGCCAATGATAAGAACTTGTGTTTGCAGATTATTCATAAATACAAATTGTAGAAATAGGTTTCGTTTAACCGTGCGGGGTTGATTCAGCGGATGGTACCATACCGCGCAAGGGTTTAGAAAGGTAAAACCTTAATCCGATCCAATCAAATGTCAATAATAAGGCAAAAAAGTTAATTGAACGTAATTGAGTGGTTGAATTTTGTATGAGCGATGAATATGTTTGAAAGATTAATGAGATGGTGGAGCGGGATTTTTGTTCCATTTGAGCACTCAATTCAAGCCGAAAGGAATACATATGGAACCCATGGATAAAATGGCCAACATCGAACCGGTTCGACTCGGCCCCAACAGCAAATTCAAATTCGAGTGCCACAAAGGGGTGAAGTGTTTCACAAAATGCTGCAGCGGCATACGCATAACCCTGACGCCTTACGACATGATACGGCTTAAGAAACGGCTGCAGTTAACGTCGGAAGAGTTTCTGGCCATATACACGGAACCGCATCTTCTCGAGAAAACCGATCTGCCGGTGGTAACCCTGAAAATGGTTGATGATGAAAAGGAAGCGTGCCCCTTCTTGAGAGAAGACGGCTGCTTTCTGTACGAGGACCGGCCGACGACCTGCCGCTATTATCCATTGGGCGTGGCGACCCTGAGCCACAAGGAAGGCGCTGACGATGAGGGCTTTTATTTTTTTGTGAATGAGCCCCACTGCCTGGGCTTCGAAGAGGAGCGGGAGTGGACCGTCACGGAATGGCGCAGGGACCAGGGTGTGGATATCCACGATGACATCAACCGTAGCTGGACGGACCTGGTGGTCAGAAAGCGTTCCTTTCCGCCCAACATCAAACTGACCGACAAAGCCAAAGAGATGTTTTTCATGGTGAGCTACAATATCGACAAGTTCAGGCAGTTCGTGTTCGAGAGCACCTTTCTGGAGCGCTTTGCCGTTACCCCGCAAATTCAGGAAAAAATTAAACACGACGACATCGAATTGCTCAATTTTGGCATTAACTGGCTTAAAGATATTTTTTTCAAAGAGACGCCGCCGGAAGATCAGGCGCGAAGATAAAATATGCCCGCCTTTGAAGGCGGGCATATTTTATCTTTAGTAAGCGTTATAGCAGAGCCCTTCCTGATAGGCGGCACTGTTGAGCCGTTCTTCGACATCCACATTGAAAAAGTCCGCTACAGGGGCCAGGATTTCCGGGTTGCGTTCCTGAATCGTGCGGGCGGTATCCAGAACCTTGCTCAAGCCGTTTGCAGACATTTTTCCGAGGGGCTGGCGGCAGCCGCCGGACGGCATGCCCAGGATTGTCATCAACGTTTTAACGGCCAGGGGATTTCTGGCGCGGCAGACCACCTCCCCGTAGGGAGTCGTCTCCTTGGTGGTTACCGTTACCAGCCCAAAAAGCGGATCCAGGGCATCCTTCAGTTGCTTTGCTTCGGCCAGGTTACCGTCGTGCAGCAGCTGCACCATGTCGGCTACCGCCTTGGGGGCAACATTGGTGACAACGGATATTACGCCGGCGGCGGTGATGCCGCCATCGGTCATCATGTCAAAGGTGATGCCGTCATCGCCGGACAGGATCATGTAATCTGGCCCGCAGCATTCGCGGGTGCGTCTCATATTGTCAAGGTTACCGGTGGCTTCTTTGACCGTGTTCACATTGCCGAACTCCTTGAACAGCAGGGCCAGGTCTTCCGGAAAAAGCTGGGCACCGGTACGGCCCGGAATCACATACGGGATTATGGTCGTGTCCGGGAACTGCCTGGCAACGGGTGCCACATATTCTTTTCGAATTTCAAGGGAGCTGGGTCCATTGTAATACGGGTCCACCAGCAGCACGGCATCCGCACCCGCCTTGACCGCGTGCTCCGTGGCTGACAGGCACTCGGCGGTATTGTTGCTGCCGGTTCCGGCAATGCCTATGCAGCGGCCTTTTGTCCGTTCAAGCACTTTTTCGGTGACCTGGTTGTGCTCCTTCCAGGCCAGGGTGGGGCTTTCCCCGGTGGTTCCCGCGGCAAGCACACCACGGATCCCGTTTTCTATTTGAAAATCAACAAGTTGGGCCAGGGCATCGTAATCGACGCCCGCACCGCCTTGCTGAAAAGGCGTAATGATGGCGGTGTAACATCCTGGTTTCATGATCATTCCTTTTTAACGCATTCCCGTTCCTCTTCCAAACACATCTCTGCCCGCAAGCGGATTGTACAGCTTGGTTATGGCAAATTTCATGACATCGACGGACTTCATTTCCAGAATGATATCCAACAATGTTTGTTCCCCATCTTCGGGAAGGACACAAGTATCGGAATCATCAAAGGTTAAGTCTTTGAAACCCTTTTTAAGTTTCTTTTTATCTTTTTTGGTCATTAGGACCTGTATTGCTTTTTTGCCATCTATGTCTTTTACCTCATCGGCCAAACCGATTTCTTTAATTTTATTTAATTTTTCTTCATCCAGAAATACATTGATATAACAGTCCGACATAATCATTCCTCCTTTTGAATGCCAATTAGCGACCATAAGTAGCGTGAGGCAATTTTAAAGGCTTTCCTCATCCTACCGGCCCTGCCGGAGGATTTTGTTTGGCCCAATATACGTTGAATATTTTGATAGATTTTATAAAAAAAATTTATTTTTTGTCAAGCAACTTATCACCACATCGGTTTTTTGGAATGATACGCTTTTTTAAGATAAAGAAAGCGATGCATTCATAAAACAGTTGTTTTAAACTTTTTTGCGAAAGCATGACGAAGGAAATTATCCTTGACAATCGATAGTGACCGTACTAGTTTTAACATTTTAGAAAAGGTTCCATTCGGGAGCACACGTGCCTAATAGTTATGAATGCATTTTAGTAAAGATGGTGCTTGCCACGGCACACCAGAACCAAATCGTTATTAATTGATAAAAGGCCCTTCTGTAATTAAGGACAGGAAAATGGAAAAAGCAAAAAATGTAGAAGAGTATATCGCCACACAGCGTGCCGCGTTGACCAGCAATCCAGAATGCGGTGTAACCCATTACAATTTGGGCGTGGCTTTGTTGGGACAAAAAAAATATAGTGAAGCCGAGGGCTCATTTCAGGATGCTCTTGAAAACAGTCCAACGCTTGCTGAAGCATATGTTCAGCTTGGTGGCATCTGCCTCAATAGGGGGGACCTTGAGGGTTGTCTGCAATATAATCAGATGGCGGTAAAATCCAGGGCTGGATTCTCAGAAGGATATGGGAATATCGGATTTGCCCAACTTCAGCTGGGTAATATCGATGAGGCGATCTGGGCGCTTGAAAAAGCCATCCGTTGGAACCCCAGTTTTCTCCAGGCTTACACAACCCTTGCCAATGCGTATATCATGAAAGGAATGGTTGAGGAGAGTATCGAAACCAGCCTGAAGGTAATCGAACTGGAGCCCTCCTTTCCGGTAGCCTACAATAATCTGGCCATCGCTTATATGGAAAAAGGTGAATTCGCGCTGGCCATCGACAATGCCGATAAGGCCGTTGAGATGGGTTATGATGTGGCATCCGAAATTCTGGAGGAGCTGGAGGCACATCGATAACCTCGAAACCTCAAAGACACGAAGAACACAAAGATTTTTTTCTTGCTGCCGTCGTTTCTTTGGGCCCATAAAAGGGCCACGCTGAAATCGCGATGCGATTCTATGTATCTAATCAGGACAATCCCGCAGACAGGAACCGTGAGCTGTGGAAAAAGCCCCTGCCTGTTTCCCGGCAGGGCGGTCCGTTGCTTGATGATGGTTTAACAAAGAAGGTTCTGACTTACGGGGAGTACTTTTCCGCCGTAGAAGCCTTTATTCATACCTGCCCGGAATACATCAGCAATGTCAAAGGTCCATCCCCTGACAACGTTTCCGTATACCTTGAAAAACACGGCGCGTTCTATCACCCTAGCCGGATAACCGTTTCCAGGGGAAGTCGCATGGATGAATATGTGCTCAATGTGGCTTTTTCGAAAACCGGCAGGGAATATCTGGAAAATGAATACGAAACACTGAAAATGCTGGAGAAAAAGTACGGGTATTCTTTTCTGCCCAAAGTTTACGCCTGCCGGGAGATAGCGGTGGACCTATCCAGAACCGTCAGCATGTTCATGGGAGAGTGGTTCAGCGCCTACCACGAATTTCATGTGTCGGACATAAAGAAAGACAATTCGAGACATATAAGGGTCTGGGATTCTGCCAATAACCGTGTTTTCATGACCACGGATCAAGGTCGTTCAATTTATGAACAAGCGGCCATGATCCTGACCGCCTGCTATGATATCCAGACATTTGAGCAGATTTCTGCCTGGCACCATGCGGCCGGTGATTTTGTGGTCAATCTTGATGAACAGGGGACGCCATATGTAAAGCTGGTGACGGTGCGTCGATATGCCCCCCTGCTCAACGTGGTGGAAAACAACGCCGAGGCGGTATTGAACGGCCTGCTGCTGTTCCTGCTGAACATGTCGATTCACATGCGTCTGGACCGGCTGGATGGTGTCAAGGACTTATGCTGGATCGATGATTTCATCGTCGCCGGCAGCCTGGAAGGCTTTTTCAGCGGGTTGGCGTTCCAACAAAAAAATGAACGCATCCCCATGGGGTTCAGCGAATACTTCAAGTCCTTTCTGACAGAAATAACCGCTGCAGAGATGCGGGCTTTGTTTGTTTCCATAGGGGAAAACCTGCCGTCGGGCTCCCCGGATTTACCGGTTATTCAGCCGCATCTTCAAAGGCACGCCGATGCCTTTTTTCGCCAGATCCGAACCCTGATTTAACGTCTGTCTGATAGCGCAATATATACAACATAGTGTGTGATCGACCGGCAGTACCCTCCCCTATAGAGACACCGAGCCACTCCCCGATTTAACCGTTGTTTAACCACATGAAACCATGGTTTTTTATTGACAAGGATAAATATTAATTTTATATCTGCCCCTTGATTGTAAAGTAGGTGCTAAGTGTAGGTTTATTTACAGACAATATATAAAAAAGTCGAGAGGAGGTGACAGAACAACAACCCTCAAGGGGTATATTGGATTTAGGCAGGTTAATTATAAACTAGAATGGAGGTAAAAACATGGCAAAGCATGAAACCCCTATGTTGGACCAGTTAGAGACTGGTCCATGGCCAAGTTTCGTGTCCGATCTGAAACAAGAAGCCGCATCAAGGGCAAAGAATGAAAACAACATAGAGTACCAGATTCCCCAGGATGTGGTTGAAGACCTTATCGGGATAATGGAGCTCTCCTATGAGCATGGTAGAACCCACTGGAAACACGGCGGTATCGTGGGCGTGTTCGGTTACGGCGGCGGTGTCATCGGCCGTTACTGCGACCAGCCTGAAAAGTTTCCGGGTGTTGCGCATTTTCACACCATGCGGGTAAGTCAGCCGGCAGGGAAATTCTACACAACCAAATATTTGGAAAGCATCTGTGAATTGTGGGAACGGCGGGGCAGTGGTGTCACCAATATGCACGGATCCACTGGTGATATTATATTTCTGGGAACGACCACGCCTCAACTGGAAGAGGTTTTTTATGAACTGACCCATAATTTGAATCAAGATCTGGGTGGATCGGGCTCCAACCTGAGAACCCCGTCCGACTGTATCGGCCAGGCCCGTTGTGAATACGCTTGCTTTGATACCCAGGCATTGTGTCATGACCTGACCAATGAGTACCAGGACGAACTCCATCGTCCGGCTTTTCCCTATAAGTTCAAATTCAAGTTCGACGGCTGCCCCAACTGCTGTGTGGCATCAATTGCGCGTGCCGATCTGTCGTTTATCGGCACCTGGCGGGACGATATCCGCATCGACCAGGAAGCTGTACAGGCCTACATAGGTGGCGAGATCATGCCCAATGCCAATGCCCACTCCGGCCGTGATTGGGGTGCTTTTGATATTGAGAAGGAAGTCATCGGTCTCTGTCCTACCAACTGCATGTGGATGGATGGCAAGGAGCTCAAGATCGACAATAGGGAGTGCACCCGTTGTATGCACTGCATCAATGTCATGCCGCGAGCTCTTAGAATCGGTAATGACAGAGGGTGTTCCATTTTGGCCGGTGCCAAGGCACCCATTCTGGATGGCGCACAAATGGGATCGCTTATTGTTCCGTTTATCAAAGTCGAAGAGCCGTATGATGAGATAAAAGAAAAGGTCATAGAACCTATCTGGGATTGGTGGATGGAAGAAGGCAAGAACCGTGAGCGTCTGGGAGAGCTTATGAAACGGCAAGGTTTTCAGAGACTGCTTGAAGCGACAGGTTTTGATCCTGATCCACGAATGGTGCAAGAACCACGGACAAATCCGTACATTTTCTGGAAAGAGGATGAAGTCCCGGGTGGTTTCGAACGAGACATTAACGAATTCAGAAAATATCATCAAAGATAGGAGGTTAAAATCATGGCATTTATTTCTTCAGGTTACAATCCGGACAAACCGATGACAGACCGGATCACCGATATCGGGCCTAGAAAATACGATGAATTTTACCCTCCGGTTATTGCAAATAACAAGGGTAAATGGCTGTACCATGAAATATTGAAGCCGGGTGTTTTGGTCCATGTTTCCGAGTCAGGTGACGAAGTCTACACAGTGAGGGCCGCTGGATGTAGACTCATGAGTATCACTCACATTCGTGAAATCTGTGAGATTGCTGACAAGCACTGTGACGGATATCTGCGTTTTACCACGCGAAACAATATCGAGTTCATGGTTGACAGCAAGGACAAGGTCGATCCGTTGATCCAGGATCTGGAAAGCCGCAAGTTTGACGGTGGCAGCTTCAAGTTCCCTGTCGGCGGCACCGGTGCCGGCGTGACCAACATCATTCATACCCAGGGCTGGATCCACTGCCACACACCGGCCACCGATGCATCCGGCCCGGTCAAGGCCACCATGGATGTCCTGTTCGATGACTTCAAGGACCACAGGCTTCCGGCCCAGTTGCGGGTTTCCCTGGCATGCTGCCTGAACATGTGCGGTGCGGTCCACTGTTCCGACATCGCCATTCTGGGGTATCACCGCAAGCCGCCCATTCTGGATCACGAATATCTGGACAAGATGTGCGAAATTCCGCTGGCCATCGCCGCCTGCCCCACGGCAGCCATCAAGCCGTCCAAGGTCGAGGTCGATGGTAAGAAACTGAACAGTGTGGCCGTCAAGAATGAACGCTGTATGTTCTGCGGCAACTGCTACACCATGTGCCCCTCCATGCCCCTGGCGGACGATGTGGGCGACGGTATCGTTATCATGGCCGGCGGCAAGGTCTCCAACCGGATCTCCGCACCCAAGTTCTCCAAGGTGGTCGTGGCCTTCCTGCCCAATGAGGCACCGCGTTGGCCGTCCACAACCGCTACCATCAAAAGGATTGTCGAGGCCTATTCCGCCGGTGCCAACAAGTATGAGCGTCTGGGTGATTGGGCGGAAAGAATCGGATGGGAGCGATTTTTCGAAAAATGTGAAATTGACTTTACCCATCATTTGATCGATGATTTCCGTGATCCAGCTTATTTTACCTGGCGTCAGACATCACAATTCAAGTTCTAGTACAGCAAATCAATGGGGACTCTTGGTTGAGTCCCCATTGAATTTAAGAGAAAAAGGGGTTAACCGATGGATTACGAAGAGGCAAAAGATTTAGTCGTCGCCGGTTTGACAAAAAAGCTGAAAAACAAGTCCAAGTTTTATTTTAACGATCTGGCCAAACTCATTGGTGAAAAGCCGCGAGCAGCCAAGAAGTATGTCAACCAGATGGTTGTCGAGGGTGTGCTGGAGTACTGGTCCAGTGGCAGCACCTCCATGTATGGGCTGTGCGGAACCGGAAAACAGGCGGGCGCCGAGCACGAAGAATAATTATTGTGTATTGTAAAAACTTGTTTTCCCTGTAATTTAAATTTTGAAACCCAATCAAAAAGGGCAAGGGAAAAAGGCTTCCCCCGGTATTGTTGTCGCAGCCCTGCGCGGCGGGTCGGGAAAGACTATTTTTTCTGTCGGCATTATAGCAGCCTTGAAAAAAGCCGGCAGAGCCATTGCTCCCTTTAAAAAAGGTCCAGACTATATCGATGCCGGCTGGCTTGGTTTGGCGGCTGGCCGGCCTTGCTACAACCTGGACACCTACCTGATCGACAAACCAACTATTCTCGATTCATTTCAACGGTCTACCCAACAGACAGACCTGGCTGTTATCGAAGGCAACCGGGGTCTTTACGATAGTATTGACCGCAAAAGTAAAACCAGTTCGGCCGAACTCGCCAAATGGCTGGACCTGCCGGTCATTCTGTGCATCGACGGGACCAAAACCACGCGCACCATGGCAGCTGTCGTGCTGGGATGCATGCATTTCGATCCGGAAGTGAAAATTCGAGGGGTTATCCTGAACCGGGTAGCCGGGAAACGGCACCAGAAGAATCTGAAGGATTGCATCGAGCATTACTGCAACATTCCTGTGCTGGGCGCCGTGCCCAAACTCAAGAAGCATAGTTTTCCGGAACGGCACATGGGATTGGTGCCCACACCCGAGCACGAGTGGGCCAAGGAATCCATCCAGTCGATTGCTGAAATTGCATCAACCTACCTGGATCTGGGTGCTATCCAGGACATTGCCCAGGATGAGTCCGGCCTGCAAGAAAGGCCAAAGGCCGACCACATCGTTGAGCTCGCAGCGGAAAAAGTCGAGAAACCTGATGTTGATGCGACCGAAGAAAGGCCCAAAGTAGGCATTATCCAGGATTCAGCGTTTCAGTTTTACTATCCCGAGAACCTGGAAGCGCTCAGGTGTGCCGGCGCTGAACTGGTCTTCACCAGCCCCTTTAAAGATGAGACGCTACCCGAAGTGGACGCACTTTACATTGGCGGGGGGTTTCCGGAAACGCACGCCCGGGAGCTTGCCGATTGCCGGACATATCGCGACAAGATCAAATCCCTGGCTGAAAAAGGGTTGCCCATTTACGCGGAGTGCGGTGGATTGATGTACCTGGGGACGTCGCTGATTTTAGGCGGGAAAACCTATCCCATGGCCAATATTTTTCCCATCAAGTTTGATTTTCACCGCAAGCCCCAGGGGCATGGGTACACGATTGTCAAGGTGACCGCACCGAATCCTTTTTACCCAATGGGGATGCAGATCAAAGGGCATGAATTCCACTATTCCAAAGCCATTCAATTCAAAGGCGATAAAAGCTGTCTCGCTTTCGACATGCAGCGCGGCGTTGGCTTGATGGATGGCAAAGACGGCATTTGTTATAAGAATGTTCTGGCCACCTACACCCACATCCATGCCTTGGGCACCACCACCTGGGCAGGTGCTCTTATTGAAAAAGCACGGAATTTTCGAGACAAATCAGGCAGGTTGACATTGTCGTGAACGGTTCGCCACCAACAAGCATCGCTACGGCAATGTCTGATGCAACCCTTGATGCCCGTGTCCTCGGTATCGTGAGCAACTCCCTCGACCGTCTGACACCTCTCGAACTGAAACGCCTGGCTAAACACGTGTGCCGGACTCTAGAACGCGGCCGGATTGAATCCTCGATAAAGCGCCTTGTGCAGCAAAGGGCGCTCATTTACACGTACCAGTTTGGTCATTCCTTTCTGGAGCCCTCCTTTGAAAAGCCGGTGCGGGTAGCCAACTCGATTGTCCTCAAGCCGCCAGAATGCGACTATCTGTCATACCATGAGGCCTTGCCCGGGGATATTGCGATCAGCATCAAAAAGGGGGCTGCCTTTGGAACAGGCTTTCATCCAACAACCCGCCTGTCTCTGCAAGCATTGGAGTGGGTTTGCAGGTGTTTTCCATTGCCAGAATCCAAAAATCGGACCCATCTGCTGGATATCGGCACCGGTTCGGGCGTCCTGGTGATCGCGGGGATCAGGCTGGGCCTTGATCACGGTATTGGGATCGATATCGATCCATGTGCCCGTGTGGAGGCGTTGGAAAATGTGACGTTGAATAATTTGGCTGCAAAGATTGACATTTCAGGCGACTCTCTCGACGCTATAGCAGGTAATTTTTCAATTGTTATTGCCAACCTGCGATTTCCAACCCTGAAAGACTATTTCACACGGATGGTTGAGTTATTAGACACCAATGGTTTTTTAATCGTGTCCGGTATAAAAAATAATGAAATTGAGCCACTGAAAATGGTGTCAACGGAACACAGGATGGCTGTTTTCTGGGAGGGCATTGAAAAAGAATGGGCCGGGCTGGTTTTTGAGCCGACAAGCGGATTTGAAAAGAAATAATTAAAAATTTACAAAGAGAAAATGCCCGTATGTTTTTCATGCGGGCATTTTCTCTTTGGGTTTATCCTTCTTTGGGATGACACTTGGCGCACGTGGTGGGCGCGTCTTTGGTCTTGGTTTTCTTGTTGTGTGCCTTGTGGCAGGTCCTGCAATTGTCATGCACGGCTTCGGCGTGGAATTCTCTGGCCAGCTTGTCCTTTTCCTTCTTTTTTACTTTTTTGGCCTTCCATTCCTTTTTCAGTTCCTTGGTAACCTCACCGGGTTTTTTATGGCACTCAATGCATTTTTGAACATCGTCGCCCATTTTCAAATCGTTGCGCGGTTTGTTGTCGGCATCATGATGACACTCACCGCACGTGGCTCCGTACTCGTCAATATGCTTTTTGTGGGTGAACTTGACAATACCCTTTTTATGGGGATAGTCGCTTTTCATCATAAATTCGTCAGCCACATCGGTTCCGGCTTGAAGCCCCCCGATAGCAAACACGGTGACAAAGGCGATAACCGCCGCTGCAAGTAAGCCCTTTTTCAACATAGCGTTCTTGTGCCTCCTTTTTTCATGGTCCTTTTTAAATCTTTAAATTCAACTCGTTATTACGCCACTACAAGTATCAATTCTGTGTTGATGTGTCAATGATAAAGCTGGTTCAGAGGGATTCAACCGGGTGTGGACTCTTCTTCGGGTTCCGGTTTAGCTTTCTTTTTACCGAAAATCCTGGCCCCGACGATGCTGACTTCATAGAGGAGCATCATGGGCAGGGCCATCATGACCTGGGTAACGACATCAGGGGGGGTTAAGATGGCTGCTCCGGCAAAGAACAGGAGCAAGGCGTATTTACGGTTTTTCTTTAAAAAATCAACAGATACAATACCCAGTTTAGCCAGGAAGGTGAGCACCAGAGGGAGCTCGAAAACCAATCCAAAGGCCAGAAGTAGTTTGGAGGAAAAACTGAGATATTCTTTCATGGATGGAAGCGGTCGGATCGTTTCCGATGCAAACCCCAGAAAAAATTTAAATCCAAAGGGAAAAACGATGAAATAGCCGAACAAAGAGCCGCCTAAAAAAAAGAGGGTGGAAAGAATCACCACCGGAATCATCATGCGTTTCTCTTTTTGGTAGAGCCCGGGGGCGATGAACATCCAGAATTGGTAAATGATGACGGGCGAGGCCAGCATGATACCGGATATAAGCGCTGCCTTTAAGAAAGTGAAGAATGCTTCCGGAAGGTTGGTGTAAATGAGGGTTTCGCCGGGCTTCATCACCGAGATGAGGGGTGCGGTCAGAATTTCAAACAGCTGTTCTTTAAAGGCATATGAGCCGGCAAAGCCGATACCGATGGCGACAAAACCGGTAATGAGCCGACGCCTCAGCTCCTCGAGGTGTATGGTAAAGGGGAGCTTTTCATCCTCTTTCATCTTGGGTCTTTCCCTCTTCTGTCGTTTCTATCGCTGAGTCGTTTTCGGTTTGATCGGTTTCGCCAGAAGAGGATTCGACATCGTCTGCATTGTTCATTTCAGCAAACGCATTTTTCAAGTCGTCCATGGCCTCGGGGTTGCTTTTTCTTTCCTTAAATTCACCGGTTTCCGTCGACTTTTGGGTGTCACTTTCAGCGGATTTAGCAGCGGGTTCGTAATCTTCAATATTATCGAAACTGATAGACTGTTTAATATCGCTGTTAATGTCATCCAAGGTTTCCTTGACCTCGGACAAGCCCGTATCCGTCTCCATGGACTGTTTAAGGTCGCTGGTGGCTTTTTTGAATTCGCCCATGGCTCTCCCAAGGGATTTGGCAAGATCAGGCAGTTTTTTCGGGCCGATAACGATGAGCGCTACCGCCAAAATCAAAATCATTTCCGGCATTCCGATACCGAACATATTATGTTACCCCTTAAATTTGAATTTTTGTATTCTTTTTATCCGTTCTCACACACTGTGGGAATCGAATTGAAAAACATCGGGTACACACATCACCCAGGTAAATTCAAATTAATGATTTAAAGTTATGCTACAACCGTTTAAGCAATGAACCCAATTGAAATACATTAGTTTTGAATAATGTGTCAACCTATTATACCGGCGGTCATAAATCTGTTCAGGTTCTGAAAAATTTACAGCGTATCCGGGTTGAGAACTAGAAAATAAAGTTTCCCGGGATGCTGCATGTGGCCGGCGGCAACTTCCGCATAATGGCCATTGCCCCAGAAGACATCCGCCCTTCCCGGTCCCTTGATGGCACCGCCGGTGTCCTGGTTAAGCACAAACGTGCTGAGCGGTTGCCACTGATAGATTTCACCGAATCGGTCGAGTTCGGGCTTTTGTGTTTCAATATAGGCCAGGGCAGCCGGAGGAAATATTTTACGGTCCAGGGCGATGGAGCGCACAGGGGTCAGTTTCACCTGGATGTAGCCGATGGGGCCATCGTCTTCCAATTTGAAAAAAACATAACTCGGGTTGTAGTTGAGCACACGCTCCACCTCTTCGGGATGCTCTTTGAGGTAGGATCGAATTTTTTGCATGGACATCTCTTCTCTGGCAATTTTACCTTCATCGATCAGCATTCTGCCGATGCTGCGGTAGGGGTGACCGTTGATTGTATGATAATGAACGTTTATATAGTTCCCCGATTCCAGAATGATTTTGCCGGATCCTTGAATTTGAAGGAAAAACAAGTCGATAGGGTCACCGACCCAAGCCAGGATCTCGCTGTGACCGTCAAGAATACCGGTATGGTCTATCTCGCTGCGATCGTAGTAAGGTACGACGGTGCGGCCGGTGTGTCGGCCTATAATTTTTTTCCCTTTGAAGTCATCCCCGAACAACGACAGGTCGATGGTGGTCAGGTCATTCGGGCTGGCATATACCGGGTAAGGGTAGCCCGGGCTTTTTTCGAGACGGCCCTTTATGGCAGGTTCATAGTATCCGGTAAAGAGCATTTCCCCCCTGCCGTTGCTGCCTACGGACCGGTAGAGAAGGTAATTTTCCCTGATGAAGCGGTTCAAATCCATGGGGACCGGCTTTTCTGCCACTTTATTCCGAAAAACAAGCAGGGAGTTTTTTAGATGCCCGGCGGTGTAAATATCTTCATTGAAATAGAATTCCCTCTCGGCGGGTATCCTGGATAGATACGCTAAACTCCCGTCGATGCCGGCAATGAGGTCGTTAAAATCACCGTTGTCTTTGAAAAGAGGATACTTCGAAACAGGGATCCTTTCGAGGGAATTCATTTTCGTAATATCGGGTTTGATAAAAAGGCTGCAACCAGCGGAAAAAAGAAGGAATATCAGTGCTATCACAAGATGAATGGGCCGTACAAAAGTTTCAGGGGCAGTCTTGGCAGCTTTCATTTTTTTATCGCTCAATTTAGGTCCCTATTAAATGCACCACTTTTTCCGCCGCTCTTTTTCAACAACATTATTTCCGAGATGGTCATTGTCTTGTCATGGGACTTACACATGTCGTAAATGGTCAGTGCGGCAATGGATGCAGCGGTCAACGCTTCCATTTCCACCCCGGTCTGATCGACGATGCGCACCAAAGATTCAATGCGGATGGTATTGTCAGCCGGATCCGGAAAAAAATCTATCTGGACATGGGTAATGTTGAGGGGGTGGCACATGGGAATCAGGCTCGCGGTCTTTTTGGCCGCCATGATGCCCGCAATCCGGGCGGTTTCCAATACATTGCCCTTTTTGACGGTCTGGTCCATGATCGCAATAAATGTTTCCGGGGTCATGGAGATACACGCTTGAGCCGTGGCTCTACGGTCGGTGGGCTTTTTGGTGGTGACATCCACCATGCGTACCCGCCCTTTTTCATCGATGTGGGTAAATTTTGACATACGCCTCCTTTGGCTGGAAACCACAAAGGACACAAAGTATTATTAAAGGTTGTCCTCATCGGTATAAAACTCTGTTTTCTGGGTCACTGTGCCTTTTATCTCATCCACCGTCTCTTTAAGGGTCGCAATAACGGTTTCCCGGATATCCCCTGCCACCACAAGGAACATGACGTCATCCCCCACGGCCAGATCCCGGTCATCGAATATTTCCACCAGTATTTCAACAATCCCCGGGGTTTCTTTTTGGCGGGCGATGATATCCCCCAATTTTTTACGGTCCACCGCAACCCTGAGGCCGGTAACACTCCGGCCATCCCGGGAGGTCTGCCGCACCACACCATTGTGGGCCAGAATCATTCCAGATTGATGATAATCAGGATGCTGCTTGATTTTATCGATTAATTGCTCCAGTTTCATTTGGTTGGGTTTCCTCCTGCCATTTGTCTGGCCCGTTCAAGATCTTCAGGGGTGTTGATGTTAAAAAAAGAGGTCAGCTCCGGATCGATTTTTCGTAAGGCCGTTTCCGGTATTTTACGGGTACGCATGGTTTTGAACAGACGCTGGATCTGAAGTTCCTTTTTTTCCAGCTGTGCCTGAATTGGTTTCAGGCATAGCCGGCTGTAGGCAGCGCACAGCGGTTCGAACCCCAGCTCTGTCTGGGGAACGACGATGTCGAGTTTGGGCTCGATGGCGTTTAGGACGGCCTGAACCATTTCTTTTTTAAGAAAAGGTGTATCACACGCGGCAAAAAATGCATAGGGGGTCGTCGTGTAAAACAGACCCGTGTGGAGCCCGGTGAGGGAGCTGCGAAAACCGAACAGGTCTGCGGCCATGGGAATATCCCAGGCCATGAATTTTTCAGGGTGGTTGGTAACCAGGAGGATCTGGCCGAACTGCTCCCTGAAAATATGGTATATGTGTTCAAAGATGGACGCTTCGCCAACACGCTCAAAAGCCTTGTCCATTCCTCCAAAGCGCTTGTTTTGACCTCCGGCCAGGATGACCCCGGTGCACCCTCGATTCAACATGCAGGCACAATAGATAAACAAAGGTTTAAAATCAAGCATTAGAAACATGCCTCTTGTCAAAACCAATGAGATTAGAGCAAATCTCCATAATTCAGTAATATTTAATGCTTGTGGTGATTGTTTCTAATGGTTATAGAAACCATGATAGTGGACCGACAACAACGTAAAGCTTTGCCCATGGACCGGTGTCCCATGGTCGATTGAGCAGCATGGGGCAAGGCAACCGTGCCAAAGAAATTTGAGAGGACGCATGAGTACTATAGAGCACAAATCCAAAGCGCCGAAAAATCTGAAAATCAGTGTAATATCGGTTTCGACCACGCGTACGTTGGAAGAAGACAAAAGCGGCCATTGGATTGCAACGCTGGCCAGGAAGGAAGGCCATGCAGTCGTGTCGCATGAGGTGGTGCCGGACCAGACCTACGCGATTTCCGAAGCTCTCAGGAGCTGTATGGAAAAAAGCCTTCCCCATGCGGTGCTGGTGACGGGCGGCACCGGTATCAGCGAAAAAGATGTGACCATCGAAGCCATCAAACCCCTGCTCGACAAGGAGCTCACCGCCTTTGCCGCCCTTTTTGCCCAGCTATCTTTCGAGGAGATCGATTCCGCCGCTCTCATGTCGCGTGCCATGGCCGGTATTAAGGGAAAAACAGCGGTTTTCTGCATGCCGGGTAGTTTAAAAGCCTGCAAGCTGGCCTGCAAGGCCCTGATATTTCCAGAGCTGGGCCACATCGTCAAGCATGTGTATTCTGGATAAAAAAGAATGGATGTCAAACAAATGATAACCGCAGTGGTCTCCAATGACCAGGGTGAGATTTTCGACCTTGAGGGATACGCTGCCGTGGGAATGGCTGGCAGGAGCCTGTATCCGCTGACGATTGACGACTCCATTGAATTGCCCTTTGGCAGCGAACTGATGCGCCTGCCGGACCGAATTCCTATTCTGTATGATATAGCGTCCGCTGAGTTCGAGATGATGGACAAGAACCCTTTTCAGCCGGATGAAGACCTCTTTCCGGTGGCAGCCTTCAACTCCCCCGGGCATGTCATTTTCAGTGTCTGTGCCTATCGGGAAAGACGCCATGCGGATATTCTGCCGCTTTTTTCCTATGGGGCGGTGGGGTGGCACGGGGACGGCTTTCGCTCGGCAGCCATCCTGGTTGATTCGGAGCCACGGCAGGATCTGCGGTTCATGAAGCAGGAAGACATCCTGCACGGCATTGAATTCATGCGTAACAAGCTTCCGGGCAATCGGTTGAGAAAACACCTGGAGAAATGCGCACTTGAATATGGTTGCCCGGCGGGCAAGAATTTTTTCCTGGGCCGTTTCGAGGCACCCCTGCCCACAGCCAAGGCGTGCAATGCCGCCTGCCTGGGGTGTTTGTCGCTGCAGAAGGACACGGATATCCCCTGCAGCCAGGAGCGTATCGGATTCACGCCGGACCCGGAGGAGATCGCCGGTGTGGCCCTGGAACATATCGGCCAAGTCAAAAATAGTGTGGTTAGCTTCGGCCAGGGCTGTGAGGGGGACCCCTTGTTAGCGGCCGGTGTTATCGAGCCGGCCATACGGATGATACGCGTCCGAACCGATCAGGGGACCATCAACATGAACACCAACGGCGGGCTGCCGGAGGTGTTGAAAAAACTTCTGGATGCCGGTCTCGACAGCATCCGCATCAGTATGAACAGTGTGCGCGAAGAAGCCTACCAGGCGTATTTCAACCCCCGGGGTTACGTGTTTGCGGATGTCGTCAGGAGCATCGACCTGGCCCTAGAAAAAGATCGGCACGTGGCCATCAACTATTTGAACATGCCCGGTTTTACGGATACGGCCGGCGAGTTGGACACACTCACGGCATTTATCGAAGCCCACCCCATTAACATGATTCAATGGCGCAATCTGAATTTTGACCCGATCCGTTACTGGCAGGCCATGGGTCAGGATGGTCGGGAAGAGCAGGTGCTGGGCATGCGGGCAATCATCGACACCATCCATGATCGGTTTCCGGGAGTAAGGCATGGCTATTTTAATCCCCCAAAATAAAATGGGATTGCATTAAAAGATCAAATGCAATCCCATTTTATTTTGTTTTACGGCTTCGCCGTTATTTTTTTAGTTTGAGTTTCCCGCTGCAGGAATGAGGCTTGCGATTTTGGATAGATCTCGTTTCATATGGTTATTTTATGAGTAGATGATGAATGATTGGCTTGAAATAAAGGTTCTTTTCGACAGCGGTGATCCGTACCTCGTGTCGGATTTAATCGCCGATGTTTTCTACGGGTTCGGGCTGAAGGGTGTCGTTGTCGATGATCCGGAGCTTGTACCGGATGAGGGCTGGGGCAGCGATGCCGTGGGTCGACCCGAACGGCATGCCGTAACCGGTTACTTTCCAGGTACAGAAAAGGCTAATGCAAACCAACGGCTGCTGAAAAGTAAGATCGAACAGCTCGGAAGAGACATCGGCTTCACCCATGACCTCAACATGCGCCGTATGGATGAAGAGGAATGGGCGGAATCATGGAAAGCCTTTTTCTGGCCGGAGCACATAACAGACCGTATTGTGGTCAAGCCAACCTGGCGGGAATATACCCCCGGGCCGGATGAGACCGTGCTGGAAATCGATCCCGGAATGGCTTTTGGCACGGGCACCCACCCCACCACCGCCATGTGCGTTCATCAGATCGAAACATATCTGGAACCGGGCTATTCATTCCTGGATGTGGGTACCGGCTCCGGCATCCTGATGCTGGCAGCCGCGAAATTAGGGGCCGCAAGGTTGCTGGGCATCGACAACGATGAGCTCGCTGTACGGATTGCCGGGGAAAATATGCAATTGAACCTGATCGATCCCGGGACTTACCAGTTCCGCTCGGGCCACCTGGCGGAATCCGTAGAGGACCGCTTTGATTTTATTACAGCCAACATTCTCTTTGACGTTGTCACGGCGCTTCTGGACACCATTCATCATAATCTAAAGAAAAGCGGCATCCTTGTCTGTTCGGGCATTATCCGTCGCAATGCAAAGGCAGTGACAGATAAAATGACCCGCCGGGGGTACGATATCCTGGAAGTCCAGACCCAAGAGGAGTGGGCCTGCATTGCCTGCAGATTAAACGACCTCAGGAAACAATTTTAACGATCTGGGAAACCGGTACCAGCTCAACCCGCTTTTTTATCTCCGGGAGGGTTTCCAGCAGCACTTCGTAGGTGGACGTGTGGGGATGGGCAATGCCGATGGCAAAGCCCTGCTTTTTTGCGATGCGCACAAGTTCCTTAAGCTGCCGGCGGATAAAATCTGAATTGTGGCGATGGTCGATAAACACATCCCGCTCGGCAAAGGGGACTTGCAGCAGACTGGCTGACATTTTGCACATGGAGTCACGGGTTGTCCGGCTGTCAACAAAGTAGAGTCCCTTTGTTTTCAAGACGGAAAATATCTGGCGCATCTGCGGTGAGTTGGTGGTCATTTTAGAGCCCATGTGGTTGTTGATGCCCTTGATTTCCGGAATTGCATCCAGGTTGGCATTCAATTGATCGATGATCGCATCCGGGGACATGGCGGTAAGCAAAACCCCGGGACCGGGATTGACCTTGGGATATTCATTGGGTTCCATGGGCTGGTGAAGCATGATTTCAAGTCCATTTTCCCGGGCGTCCCTGGCAATATGTTTTGTGTATGGGCTAAGGGGCAGTATAGAGATGGTCAGGTTGCTGTCGAGCCGGATAAATTTCCGGGCCAACCGCCGGTCATTTCCGAGATCGTCGATAATGATGGCAACCTTGGGAAGCCGGTCATGCGCCGGTGGTGGCGGTTCTTTGTGGGGCTGTGTCGGCGGCAGGTCTTCCTCAGGATAGATTTCAAAGGGCGGCTCGGTTTTAGGGCCGGTTTGCCCTTTATCAGCCAGCAGGGGCTGGCTACGCTGAAGCAGATAGTGAACAAGTACACCGGCGGTGACGACCAGGAAGATCAATATGCCGAGGCCGGCGATGATCTTCAACACCTGAGATGTTCTAGCCGTTTTTTTGCGCGCGGGCTTCCGTTTCGACGGCTTCTTTTTGCGTCCCCTGGTCTTTGCCTTAGCCATTCCGGATGTCTTTGAAAATGTCGTAGCTGATCAATATATCGAGTGCGCGCATAACCTGATTATCTTCATGAAGTCTTTTGAGCATGAGTGATTCGGGTGACAACGGCTCTTTTTCCTCGTTCTTTTCTTTCTGTTTTTTCAGTTCATGCTTATTTTCCAAGGGCTTTGCGTCGAGATGATTTTTCAGGTCTTTTTCTTTCAGCATCCTGCCGAAGTTATTATTATCCTCGTTCTCATCGAAGCGAACATGTTCGATGGTGATGTCCGGCACTACCCCCTTGGCCTGAATCGATCGGCCGCTGGGCGTATAATAGCGCGCGATGGTAAACTTGAGGCCATACCCATCCCTCAAGGTCTCGACGGTCTGAACAGAACCTTTCCCAAAAGAGGTCGTACCCAGGATGAGAGCCCGTTTGTGGTCCTGCAGCGCACCGGCGACTATTTCCGATGCACTGGCGCTGCCGCCGTTTATCAATACGACCAGCGGGTAATCTCTTTTATGGGCGTCCGGCCGTGCTTTGTAGGTTTTGGTGTGCTTGCCTTCACGGCCCTTGATGGTGAGAATGGTGCCTTCTTCCAGGAAAATATCTGAAATCTTGATGGCCTGGCTGAGAATGCCGCCCGGGTTGTTGCGTAGATCGAGAACCAAACCGTTCATGCCGGGGTTCTCCGCTTCCAGTTTGTCCAGTGCCTCAACCAGATCATCGGTGGTTTTGTCCCGGAAATTGGTGACCCAGGCGTAACCGAAGCCCGGCTCCAATGAAACTGACTTGACGCTTTCAATGGGAATTACATCCCTGACAAGATTGAATTCAATGGGATCCTGCACATTTTCTCTGATAACGGAAACCACAACCGTGGTTCCCTTGGGGCCCCTCATTCTGTTGACCGCATCCCTCAGATCGGTGGTCTCTTCACCATCCACCTTGAAAATTTTATCCATGGCTTTAATGCCGGCCTTGTAGGCGGGCGTCCCTTCGATGGGTGACACGACCGTAACAAACCCGTCCCGCATGGTGATATGGATGCCGATCCCTGTAAACTTGCCCTTAGTGTCGATGCGTAATTCTTCAAAATCATCCGGCGGGAGCAGAGCCGAATGGGGGTCCAGGCTGCTTACCATCCCCTGGATGGCCTTCTCTATCAGTTCCTGGGTGTCAACCGGATCGACATAATTTTTTTGAATCAGTTCAATAACATCAGAAAAAACTTTCAGCCCTTTATAGGTTTCCGCATTATCTGCGGACAGCTTATGGTAGAACCCTGTGCCTATGGTGCTTATGATAACGGTAATGCCGATCACCAGCCACAGCTTCAGGTTTTTGTTGTGGGTAACAGTCATTATTTCTCCTTTTAGGACTTTCTTATCCAATGCATGGGGTCCACCGGCTTTCCATGGTAGCGCACTTCGAAGTGTAACCCAGGACCTTCTACAGAGCCGCTGTCGCCCACCGTGGCAATGACTTCGCCGGCACCGACAGGATCTCCTTTCTTTTTAAAAAGCTCTTCGGCATGTGCGTATACGGTATAATAATGGTCGCCGTGATCGATGATGATCATGTTGCCGTACCCTTTGAACCAGCTGGCGTAAAGGGTCGTGCCTTTGAATACGGCATGCACGGGTTCACCCCGGTCGGCTTTGATGCTGATGCCGCTTCTGAAGTTGACCAGGTTGAAGCGCGTATCCGTATACGTACCGTAAAAGTGTATGATTTTACCCTTTACCGGCATCATAAGCAAGCCTTTTACTTCGGTGAATATATCAACCTGGGACCCCTCCTCTTCATTAAGTAGAACAGAATCATCCTGCAGGCGGCTGATTTTTTCGTTCAGGGCTTTGGCAGAATGTTTCAACGACTCAATAGTCGCCAGTTCCAGAGATTTTTCGCTGCGGATCTTTTTCAGCAAAGCGGTACGTTTGTTTTTAACAACGGTCATCCGGTTAATCTGAAGGGTCAGATCTTGTTTCAGGAGTGACAGTTCCTGTTTCTGCCGGTCCAAATCACTGGAAACCCGCTTGAGATCATCGGTGACATCTGCCAACGCGTTGAGCATATTCCGGTCCTGGTGGAGAACGGTTTCCAGCAGGGTTCGGCGGTAAGAAAACTGGTACAAGGAGTCGGCCGATACAAGATAATTTAACGTTCCCAGTTGATTGAGTTTATAGAGGGCAACGATGCGCCGGGAGGCATAGGTTTTATTTTTCCGGATTTCCCCGGCCAGTTCCTGCGAACGATTCGTATTGAGATCGATCTTTTTTTCGATGCCTGCAATGGCGGACTTCAGCGCAGCAACCTCTTTCTTTTTAGTGTTCAAGGTGTAGTCAATGTCATGCAGATCATCGATAACGGCCATTTCTTTTTTTTCGATAACGGCGATATTTTTTTGGTGAACTTTGATTTCATCATTTTCAGCTTCAGCTGCAAGGGTTCCCATGGCCGTGCCAAGGAACAGGCACAACACGGGCAGCAGAACATTCATTTTGGTCCACAGGGATGTGATATAAAAAATAGGCCTGTTCAAAGGAAAGGCACCTTCATGCTTTAAGAAACTGTTTCAGGGAAACATAACAACCGATCCATCCAATGAGCATGCTGCCGGCAACAAAGCCGGCAATCATTTCCAGGCTGAGAAAGTGTATGTCCAGGAGTTCGGCCGAAAGGCTGTTGTGGAACTTTTCAGAGATGAAATGAAAAGCTATATAGAGTCCAGCCATTCCGATAATGCCCCCCAGTCCTCCCAGGGCCATTCCCTGAATGTAAAAGGGGGTTTTAATGAACCTGTCCGTGGCACCGACCAGGCGCATGATGGCAATTTCTTCTTGCCGTGAATAAAGAACCAGGCGTACGGTATTGGCAACGATGAACAGGGTCGCTACTAAAAACAGACCGCCCATGGCAGACCCAACAAACTTGAACACATTGATAATACTGGTAAATTTGCCTATCCATTGCTGCCCGTATTCCACTTTGTCGATATGAGGGAGGGCTTCGATGGCCTTGGACAGCCTTTCAATTTCCGCTATTGTCTGGGACTCGGGTTTTAAACGCACCTCAAAGGCGTCTGGCAGGGGGTTTGACTCCAGGCCTTCCAAAAGAGACGCCTGTCTGCCCATTTGCACCTTCATCTGAGCCAGGGCTTCCTTGCGGGAGATGAAGCGGGCTTCACTGACACCCTCAAGGTTTTGGATGTTGTATTTCAGATCAAGGCGATTGGCATCGTCAGCGTCCGGATTGAGGTAAACCAGCGCACGGATGCCTTTTTTCCAGGTGTCGAGAAGTTCGTTGGTATTGTTGAAAAAAAGGGCAAAAGAGCTGACGATGAGAACGGACAGAGAGATGGTGATGAGCGTTACCGTATTCAGAAAACGGTTGTTCAGAATGTCCTGTATGGCCCTTTTAAAAAAAAATAGCTTCATTATGCGATGAGCTTGCCCTCTTTGAGCTGGATAACCCGGCCCTTTGCGTTGCTGATCAGCTCTTTGGCATGGGTCGCCACCAAAACGGTGGCGCCGCGTGCGTGGATATTGATCAATAGATTAAATATCGCCTCGGCCGAGTCCGCATCCAGGCTACCGGTAGGTTCATCCGCCAAAATTATTTTAGGCTCGCCCACAACGGCGCGAGCTACTGCGACTTTCTGTTGTTCGCCCCCTGAAAGCCCCGGCGGAAAGGATTTTTGCCGATCTTCCATTCCCACGGTTCTCAACACACTGTTCACTTTTTTCTGGATGAACTTACGGCTCATTCCCCGAGTTTCCAGAACAAGAGCAACATTTTCATAAACGGTTTTCGTGGGAATGAGTTTGAAATCCTGGAATATGATCCCAAGCTTCCGCCTCAATTCGGGCGTGCGCCTGCGAGATACTCTTGCGAGGTTCACCCTGTCGATCAGAATTTGCCCTTCCGACAGGGCTTCCCCGAGGTAGAGCAGTTTGAGGAGGGTGGATTTCCCGGCGCCGCTGGGGCCGGCAAGAAACAGAAACTCATTCCTGAAAATGTCCAGAGAGATATCGAACAGTGCGTTATAGGCACCATAGCGTTTGTAAACATGAAACAGCCGTATCAGGGCATCTTCATGGGGTTTCATTCCATAACTTCCTGGCCCATGGCCCGGTAAAGGGATGCCTTGGCAATTTTGTATTCATACAGGGCGCTGTAATAATTGGTCATGGTTCTGGAAAGGAGCGTCTGGGCAATAAGGACATCAGTGGCGGTTGCCACCTGTTCTTTATAGCGTTCTTGGTTGATGCGAAAGTTCTCTTCGGCCTGCTCGATGGCCGTTTCCACCGTGGTGATGAACTCTTCCGCTGCCCGGGTTCTGAGGTAGGCCCGTTTCACCTCTGCACTGACATCATCCAGGGTTTTACTTTTTTTGAGGGCAGCCTGGGACAGGCGGCTGTTTTTTTCCCTGACCCCGTAGGTGGTCCGACCCCATTCCCAGAAATCCCAGGATGCGATGGCGCGGATGTCCCACAGGTCACTATCTTCGACATTCCACTCTTCGCCAATTCTATAATAGCTCCCGGTGAGATTGACCGTGGGGTAGTAATCCTTCTGAGCAAGCTTCCTGTTCTTTTCAGCCATGGCAATTTCAATGTTGGCCATTTTAATTTCAACCCGATTTTCCTCGGCGGTCTGGAGACAATACTCGAGGTTGTCCTGGAAGGGCGAAAAGTCGAGGATATCCACTAGCACAACCGGTGTATTGATGGATCTGCGCAGCAGGATGTTGAGATCGGACTCGGCATTTTGAAGATCGTTTTTGGCCAGAATGACATTCTGGGTGGCGTTGGCTAGTTCCACCTGCGCCTGGAGCAGGTCGTTCAGGGGGGACATACCCACTTCATAAAAATTATTGGCTACATCCTTCTGGGCCTCTATCTGTTTTTCCGTTTCCTCAGATACCTTCAGCAGCTTATCGGCCTTCAGCACCGTAAAATAGGCTGACCGTGCCTCCAGGATAACATTCTGCCGCACAAACTGTTCATTGGCCTGGGCAATGTCGAGGCTGTAACCGGCCATTTTGTATTGATTGGTGAGGGCAAAGCCGGTGAAAAGCGGTTGTGTAAATGAAGCGGAGAAATTGTATTCGTTTAAATCGGTAAAAACACTCTTGGCGACCGAGTGATCATCATGGCGCGTATATTGATAGTTGGCACTGAGGGTTGGAAAGAAACTCGAGCGGCTCTGCTTTTTGGTGGCCAGGGCGGCGTTGGTTCCCTCTTTGGATGATTTGAGGTTGATGTTGGCTTCGATGGCCATGTCAATGACCTGCTGCAGAGACAAGGCGGCGCCCGAGCCTTCTTCGCCTGCCGCCGAAGCGGGGATGAGAACGCACGCTATGGCGCTTAAAGCCAGCGTGCGGAGCGTTTTCCATTTGGTTTTCATTGGCGTTGAATCCTGGTCAATGGCCTGAACCATAGATGGATTTAGGTTTGACCTGCTTGTCAATTGCTGTTAAATTCTCCATTGAGATCAAGGAGTGCTGTCACTAGTTTTCCTTTCTCAGAGCCTCCACTGAAACCCATTAATCTCGCTTCTTCCAATCGGTGGAGGCTTTTTATTACCTGATAGATGCTATAAAATCAACCATTTCTTGTTTCGGAAAGCTGCCCGGGGTAAGGAAAAAAGGATGACCGGCATGAAAAATGAACTTATCAAACACCTTTGCGAAAAATCATTTCGTTATACCGAAGAACCGACCTTTAAGCTGGTATCCGGGCGGATGAGCCGTTTTTACGTCAATTGTAAGCCCACGACCCTGAGCCCGAGGGGTATGTTCCTGGTCGGAAACCTGGTTTTTGAACAAGTGCAGGGTCTGGATGCCAGGGGGGTCGGCGGCCTCACCTTCGGGGCGGACCCCATTGCCGTGGCAACGGCGTACACATCTGAATTGAAAAAACAACCGCTGCAGGCTTTTTCCATACGAAAAGACAGAAAGGACCATGGCGTCATCCGCTGGGTTGAAGGTGACCTTGAACCGGGGGACAGGGTTGTCATTATCGACGATGTCGCCACAACCGGCGGATCAACCATCAAGGCCATAGAGCGGGCCGCTTCAGAAGGGTTGGTGGTGGTCAAGGCGGTGATCCTCGTGGACCGTCAGGAAGGCGGTGTAGAGAACATACGCCAGCATGTGCCGGACGTTTCCGTGGTCATTACCCGGGATGAACTGGTGGCGTACTGGAAAGGTCTATAGACGTATCACTAGATCGTGGAACACGATTTTATTCCGGGAAATAGGTTGCGCAGGCGTCATCAGATTCCCAGGCGGTGACACTCGCAACACGGATATCCGGTTCTGTTATTTTTTCCTGCAACGCGTCGGCGATATATTTGGTGATGTTCTCCGATGACGGGTTGCCATCCTGAAAATACTCCAGTTCATTTAAGAATTTGTGATCAAGGGTATTCATTATTTCGGAAACGAGCTGCTTGATAATACCGAAATCCATGACCACGCCCGCATCGTTCAGGCCTTTTCCGGCGATACGAACTTCTATTTTCCAGTTATGACCGTGTAGATTCTCGCATTTTTTTGAAACCATCTTGAGCTGGTGGGCCCCGGCGAAGTGGTTGGTTACTTTGAGTTCAAACATATCAGTTGTCATTCCTCATATGCTATTGGGCGGCTCTCTCTGCGCCGCCCTTGAAAATATTTTTCAATTTGTCAGAAATACTGTTGGTTTCCAGCTTGGCGAACTCCCGCAACAGGGATTCCTGCTTTTTGGAAATATGGGTGGGGGTTTTTACCGCAATCTGGATAATCTGATCCCCTCTTCTCCCGGTCCTCAACGATGGAATGCCTTCCGCACGAAATCGGTAAGTCTCGCCAGGCTGGGTTCCTTTGCGTATTTTCAGTGCCTTTTCACCGTCCAAGGTGGGTACATTGATCTCACCCCCCAGGGTTGCCTGAACAAACGAGACCGGGATTTCACAGACAATGTCCGTGTTGTTCCGGGCAAAGAACTCATGCTGTTGGACGTGGATGAAAATGTAAAGATCTCCATTGGGTCCACCACGTTGTCCGACCTCGCCCTCACCTGAAAGGCGCAGCCGGGACCCGGTGTCCACACCACCCGGGATTTTGACCGAGACCTTTTTACCGGTTTTGACCTGGCCGGCGCCTCGGCAGGTTTTGCAGGGGCTGACAATGGTCTGCCCTGCGCCGCGACAATTGGGGCAGGTGGTACGCACGGTAAAGAAACCCTGGCTCCTGGATACCTGGCCGTGGCCGTTGCAGCTGCTGCAGGTTTCAGAGTAGGTTCCCGGTTCACAGCCACTGCCCTCGCACGTCGGGCAGGTTTCCATTTTTTCCACGTCTATTTCGGTTTCCGTGCCAAACGCCGCATCCAGGAAAGAGATGGAGAGATCATATCGGAGATCGGTACCTCTCTGGGCACGGCTCCGGCCTGAACGACCACTGGAACTGAACCCGAAAAAATCTTCAAAAATGTCCCCGAAACTGGAGAAAATATCGTCAAAGCCTCCAAAACCCGAAAATCCAGCGCCTTCCAGTCCCTGGTGTCCATACTGGTCGTAAATACCGCGCTTTTTATCATCCCGGAGCACTTCGTAAGCTTCTGCAGCTTCCTTGAACTTGTCCTCAGCTTCCTGGTTGCCGGGGTTTTTGTCGGGATGGTATTTTAAGGCCAGCTTACGGTAGGTTTTTTTAATTTCAATGTCAGATGAGGAACGATCTACACCCAACACCTCGTAGTAATCTCTTTTACTCTCCATTGACCTGCCACTTGTCGGTTTTCCGTTTCAAACGAACGGAGATCAGCCTCCTGCCTTTTTGGCAGAAGCATATATTTTAGGTTCGTTGCATCCGGCCTGTTTTGGTAATTAATTAAATAAAATAATGCCGAATACAGGGTTGTCAATTGCCACCTTGGGGTACTAAAGATCAGTCCAGGTAGGATCGGTGGGTGAGAGTGTCCTTTTGCCAGCGCTGATCATTTTTTTGTGGATATTCAATATTGTAGTGGAGCCCGCGGCTTTCATTGCGGCAGGATGCACATTTGATGATGAGTTCTGCAACCGTGGCAATGTTGCGCAGTTCAATCAGGTCCGGGGCCACTTTAAAGTTCCAGTAATATTCCTGAATTTCCTTCTGGATGATGTCAATGCGCCGCCTGGCTCGCGCCAGACGTTTGTTGGAGCGGACAATACCCACATAGTTCCACATGAGGCGGCGGATTTCATCCCAGTTGTGGGACACCATGATGCCTTCATCACTGTCGGTGGTGCCCGTTTCATCCCATTCCGGCGGCTGCACAGGCTGCAGGTCGATACTTTTAAGATCTTTGATGGCTTGATCGGCGGCACTGTGGGCATAGACGAGGGCTTCAATCAGAGAGTTGCTGGCCAGCCGGTTGGCGCCGTGCAGCCCGGTGCACGCTGTCTCACCGATGGCGTACAATTGTTTGATATCGGTGCGCCCCTTGGTATCCGTGGCGATGCCCCCGCACATGTAGTGGGCTGCGGGAACGACGGGAATCGGTTCCGCGGTCATGTCGATTCCAAGTTCCAGGCACCGGCGGTAAATATTGGGAAAGCGTTGTTTGACAAAGGCGGAATCCCTTTGCGAGATGTCGAGAAACACCGAATCCGCGCCGCTTTTTTTCAGCTCGGTGTCGATGGCGCGGGCGACTACATCTCTGCAAGCCAGGTCTTTTTGGGGGTCATAGCGGTGCATGAACGGATTTCCGGCTTGATCCACAAGGACGCCCCCGTCACCGCGAACTGCCTCGGAAATCAGAAAGTTTTTTGCATCCGCATGGTATAGGCAGGTGGGGTGAAATTGTACGAATTCCAGGTTGGCCAGTGTTGCCCCGGCCCGGTATCCCATGGCAATGCCGTCGCCGGTGGCGATGTCGGGATTACTGGTGTACAGATAAACTTTGCCGGCTCCACCGGTAGCCAGAAGCGTTGTATGGGCACAGAAGGTTTTTACGTGGTTGGTTTGCTTTTCCAGGACATATGCGCCGCAACAGATATCGTCGTGGGCCGTGGTGACCATCCCTCGTTTCATTTGGGTTGACCGGGTAATCAGGTCGATGGCAATATGGTTTTCAAACACCGTGATGTTTTCACGCCGGCCCACATGCTCCACCAAAACACGTTCCAATTCCTTCCCGGTCATGTCTTGGGCATGTACAATGCGACTTTTGGAGTGGCCGCCTTCCCGGCCCAGGTCCAGCCGGGGTGGGGTGCTGGCCTGCTGTTGATTTTCTTCCAGGTTGAAGTGTACACCCAGCTGAATGAGATCCCGAATCCTGTCTGGACCGTTTTTAACTACTTTTTCAACCACACCACGATTGCACAGGCCGTCTCCGGAGGCGAGGGTGTCCTGAATATGGAGGTCGAAGGAGTCGAGTTCATCAAAAACAGAGGCAATGCCGCCCTGGGCGAGACTCGTGTTGCTGTCCATCACGCCTTCTTTGGTAATGATGGCCACAGATCCGAATTTTGCCACTTTTAGGGCAAAGGTAAGCCCGGCCACACCGCTGCCGATGACGAGAAAGTCCCAATCCTCTTTCATGCCAGTGAAGATCTTTTCTTTTTGGGCCTGGAGAACAACCCTATGATGAGGCCCAACACCAGGAGGCCGGCACCGGTGAGGAACATTTTGTAATTGTTTGTAGCTCTGGCCAATTCATTTTCGAAGTCGTCCGCCCGTTCGGTCTGTTCGGCCAACCGGGCGGCCGCTTTCTGGTGTTCGGCTTTCAATTCCAGATAGGCGCTGGATTCTTTTTTGAGATCGTTGAACGCCTTCTGCGTTTTCGCCAGGTCCACCTGGGTGGTATGCAGGTCGGCTGCCAGTGATTTGTTGCGGGACGTCAGTGAATCGTTTTCCTTGTCAAGTACATCCGCCCGGGCAGCCAGGGCGGTATGTTTGGAACTGAGGCGCCCGAGCACCATGTCACAAGGTTCTTCGGCGGTGAGGTAACGGTGCAGAGCCCAGCCTTCCTTGCCGTCGGGAAGCCGCACCTGAGCCCACTCCCCGTCTTTCTGCAGCACCTCCACCGGTTGCCCCGACAAGAGCAGCTTGACTATCTTTCGGTCAGCCGCGGGTCCGGACCGGAATGTGATGTGCATTTCATCACTGACATAGTTCGTTTCAGCGGAGGCCGGGAATGCAACCAGGATGACGCCCAAAAGGAAAAGGCCGATGTATTTGATACGCAGGTCCATATCATTTCCTTTCTTGTGACCTTATTTTGTGTTGAAAAAGCGGACGCTGTCAATAATTTCTTTTAATCTGCAGACAATTATGGTAATTTTGTCTTTTAAGATAACCCATTATCCGGCCTGAATTATGGCTAAGGATCAGACGGATCGGCAAAGTGAGATTTGATTGATGATAGCATTTGATCTTCAATGCGCCAATGGCCACACGTTCGAAGGATGGTTTGAAGACGGGAAGGCCTATGAGCGCCAGAAGAAAAAAAATATGATCGCCTGCCCGGTCTGCAATTCGACATCTGTTGCCAAGCTGCCCTCAACGTTTGCCATTAAGGGATCACCAACCCTGCCGGATAATCTCCAGAAACATCCTGATCTTCAGAGAATCAGCCATGAATTGACCGAATACGTGGAAAAGAATTTCGACAACGTCGGCTGTGATTTTACAAAAGAAGCCCTCAAAATCCACTATGGTGTTGAAGAACCCAGAAATATCAGAGGGGTCAGCACCAAAGAGGAAGAAAAAACCTTGAAGGAGGAAGGCATTCCGTTTTTCAAGGTCCCCCTGCCCGCCTCAACCGATTCAGACTCCTGATCACCGTTCCATGTCGGCAATCCGTTGGGCCAGCCTGCTGGCGCGTAGACGCGGCTTGTCGTTTTGCAGCGCGATGTGGACCGCCTTGCGATTGCCGAGTAGTACGACCAGATGTTTACCTCTTGTGATGGCGGTATAAAGCAGGTTGCGCTGCAAAAGCGGAAAGTGCTGGGTCATGAGCGGTACCACCACGGCGGGATATTCAGACCCCTGTGACTTGTGCACCGAAATGGCATAAGCCAGGGTCAGTTCATCCATTTCTGACAACTCGTAGCCAATTGTCCGGCCCTCGAAATTCACTTCCAGGAGCTCCTTGTTTTGATCCACCATGGTAACAATGCCGATGTCGCCGTTGAAAACGTCTTTCTGGTAGTTGTTTTTAAGATGCATGACCTTGTCCCCAGGTTTGTAACGGAGGCCAGAGGATGACCGTGATTTCGGGACTGGGTTCAGACGCTTTTGCAGCAGGCTGTTCAGGTGGAGCGTGCCCACGACGCCCTTGTGCATGGGGGTTATCACCTGAATGTCCCGGGTGCTGTCAAAACCCGTTGCTTTCGGGATAATGTCACAGCTCAGGTCCACGATGCGCCTGGATGCGCGCTCAGGATCGTTCTCTTCAATGAAACTGAATTCCGGCAGCTGTTCGCGGGTAGCTGGTTCGTCCAGGGCAGGCAGCTGGCCCTGGCATACCTGATGGGCATTGACAATGATACGGCTTTGCCGGGACTGCCGGAAGATGGTTGTGAGGGTTAATGTTGGTATTTTTTCCGAACAGATCAGGTCGGCCAGCACGTTCCCCGGTCCCACGGACGGCAGTTGTGCCGGATCGCCCACCAGGATGAGTTTTGCGGTTATGGGCAGGGCATTGAGCAGGCTGTGCATCAGATGGATATCGACCATGGATGCCTCGTCAACTATAACCACGCCTGCATCGAGCGGGTTGTCCCTGTTTTTTTCAAAGACCATCTCTGTGGGGTTGTATTGCAACAGCTTATGAATGGTGGCGGCTCGCTTGCCGGAGATTTCAGATATGCGCCTGGCTGCTCTCCCGGTGGGTGCCGCTAGCAGTGTTTTTTCCCCGAGGGCATCGAAAACAGCCGCAATGGAACGGATGAGCGTGGTCTTGCCGGTGCCGGGCCCACCCGTAATAACCGCTACCCGTTCGGATAGGACGCCGTTTACCGCGTCGAACTGTTCCGGAGAGAGCTGTAAGGCCAGTTTGTTGAGAATCTCCCGGTGGATGCTTTCAGGATTCATGACCGGTATGGTGTCAGGTATGGAAAGCATTGCAGCCAGTTTGTTGGCGCTGGCTTCTTCGGCAAGGAAGAGCGCCTTCGGGTAGACAGCTGTTTCAATACCACCGTCCATTTCACAGGGAATGGCCTCGATCTTATCCCCTGCGGCAAGCTCGGCAATAGCGTCCTCCAGCAGATCTTCATGGATGTCAAACCGTTTGAGACAGCGTTCGAGGAGTCGGCCGTGAAAAAGGAACACATGCCCTTCATCACCGGCCTGCTTGAGAAGGAAAAGGACGCACGCCTTGGCCCGCTCCAGTTCGTCAATGGGCTCTCCGGAGTTTTTAACGATCTGGTCGGCAATAAAAAAACCAATGCCGGGGATGTCGTTGATAATTTGAAAAGGGTTGTTCCGAAGAACTTCCATGGCCTCGGCGCCATATTCCCTGAAAATTCTGGCGCCGTAGGAGAGATCCACCCCATTTTGGCGCAAAAATGCCAGCAGGTTGCGCAGGGTGTGGTGGGCTTTCCATGAATCCGTTATCTGTTGAATCCTTCCCTGGCCGACACCTTTGACGGCTGCCAGCTTGTGCGGGGTATGTTCTATTATTTCCAGCGTTTGATCACGAAATTGTTTGATGATCCGCGATGCCATTTTCGGGCCGACACCTTTAATGCGGGCCGACAAAAGATATTTGCGGATGCCGTCGGGCGTTTCCGGCAGCAGAATGTCAAACCGCTCTATCCGGAATTGGGGGCCGTACTTGGCGTGATGTTGCCAGGCACCGTCGATTCTGAGGTTTTGGCCCAGGTTGGGGTCCGGCAGGTGGCCAAGGATGCTGATGGTGCTCCCGGACGTGTTTTCCCTGAACCGGGCAATGGTGAAATGGTTGGTTGGGTTGTAAAAGGTGATGTGGACCAGATGGCCTTCCAGCGTAGTGGGTTGATCTGCCATTCAGTATTTCCTGTGTACGGTTTGGAACTGTTCAATCAGCCACTCCACGGCCAGGTACAGGTCTTGAGTCACCCGATCGGGCGTGAGGTTAAGGTCGTCCAGTTCCTGCTGCGCCTTGGCAAAGTTGCCGGTTTTAACCAGGACGGCATGCCTGACCCCGGCGTTGCGGGCACAGGCGATATCTTTGGCGCTGTCGCCCACCATGCCGGCCAAGGAAAGATCGATACCGTGCTTGATCCTGGCGTTATGAATCATACCAGGTGCGGGCTTGCGGCAGCTGCATTTTTCCTGCGGGGTGTGCGGGCAGTAAAAAATATCATGGATGCGACCGCCTTGGGCACGGACTTCGGTCGTCATGGCGGCATGCATCGTGTCGAGGGTCTTTTGGGATATCAAGCCACGATGCAGAGCGGACTGATTGGTGATGACAATGGTTTTAATGCCGTTTGTTGCCAGCTTGTGAATAGCGGATAGGCTGCGGGGCAGAAATTCGAATTCAGCCAGGGATTTGACGTATGCCGGTGAATCGCGGTTGATAACCCCGTCTCTGTCAAGAAAAACAACAGGCCCAGGCGATCTATTCGGCGACGATGAAGGCACCATTAAACCCCTGTTGTATCAGAATATTTTCATACTCCTCAGCCTGTTCTAAAGATGAGGCTTTGCCCACACGCACCCGGTACATGACTCTTTTGCCGTCGTCATAGGGTATGATGTGGACGTTCATATATTTTTCTTCGAGCTTTTGTTTCAGGCGGACGGCATTTTCTTTTTGGCTGAAGGCGCCAACCTGGAAGGTGAAATTCCCCGAATAATAATCCACAGGTACATAGCCTGATGCACTGTCTGATGCCCCGGCCTTTCCCAGGGCCACGATTTCCACTGGTGCGGTACCCGGTCCGACAATGTCCAGATTTGTGGCGGCAGCATAGGAGAGGTCTATGATCCGGCCGTGCACAAATGGGCCGCGGTCATTGATTCTGACTTCAATGGATTTACCGTTAGCCAGGTTGTGAACTCGGACGTAGGTTCCCAGGGGCAGGGTTTTATGGGCCGCGGACATGGCGTGCATGTTATAGATTTCACCGGAGGATGTTTTTTTGCCGTGGAATTTTTTGCCGTACCAGGAGGCCTTCCCCTTTTGCCTGAAGTTGGAAGCATCCGAAACCGGGTAGTACCATATTTTGCCCACGCGGTACGGTTTGGGCTGACCGGGCTTTGCCGCCGGTTGCGGACTGCGCTGACTGCAGCTGCTGATCGCAAACAACAGCAGGCACATCAGGATTACAGGCACCATCCAATTGTTGGTGTTACTTCTCAACACAAGACTCCGCACATGAACATTGTTATAAAAAGAGCGCAGCCCTTTTTAGTTTTCGAGTGCAATTTTCAGCACATCTTCCATTTTATCCACAGCATGAAACTTGATATCCTTGAGAACTTTTTTGGGCAGCTCTTCAAGGTCCTTTTCGTTCAATTTCGGCAGAATAATGGTTTTAATGCCGGCCCTGTGGGCGGCGAGGGCTTTTCCCTTGATCCCACCTATGGGCAGTACCTGGCCTCGCAAGGTAATTTCCCCGGTCATGGCCAGGTCCTTTTTGATGGTGGTGTTGGTCAATAGGGACGTCAAGGCGGTCAGCATGGTAACCCCGGCAGACGGGCCATCTTTTGGAATCGCTCCGGCCGGCACGTGAATATGGATGTCATGCTTATCAAAAAAATCTTCTTCGATCCCCATGGCCTTCGCATTGGTGCGGATATAGCTCAGCGCCGTCGTGGCGGACTCTTTCATGACATCCCCAAGCTGCCCGGTGAGAGTCAGGCCTTTTTGGCCTTTCATAGCCGTGGCCTCGATAAACAGGAGTTCACCGCCGGTGGGTGTCCAGGCCAGGCCCCTGGCGATGCCGGGTGTCGAGATACGTGTTTTGGTTTCCGCTATGATTTTAACCGGGCCCAGGTATTTGGAAAGATTGACCACGTTAATGTTCTGGGCGGTTGTTTTTTCTTCCGCAATGCTGCTGGCCACACCCCGGCAGACCGCGGCGATTTCACGTTCCAGGTTACGCAACCCGGCTTCCCGGGTATAGCCGGTGATGATGTACTTTACGGCCCCGTTGCTGAACCGTATCTGGTCCGCTTTCAGGCCATGGGCCTTACGCTGGCGGGGGATAAGGTAGCGGTTGGCGATTTTTATTTTTTCATCGGCCGTGTAACCCAAAAGCTGGATAACCTCCATCCTGTCCCGCAGTGCGGGCGGAATGGTGTCAAGAACATTGGCAGTGGTGATGAACATGACCTTGGAAAGGTCGAACGGAACGTCCAGGTAATGGTCGGAAAAAGAAAAATTCTGTTCCGGGTCGAGAACTTCCAAAAGGGCTGAAGAGGGGTCTCCCCGGAAATCACTACCGACCTTGTCGATTTCGTCAAGTATAAAAACGGGATTATTGGACCCGGCCCGCCGGATGCCCTGGATAATCCGGCCGGGAAGCGCTCCAACGTACGTGCGCCGGTGGCCCCTGATTTCGGCTTCATCCCTGACGCCGCCCAGGGAAAGGCGGATAAATTCGCGTCCCAAGGCTCGGGCAATGGAGTTCCCCAGTGATGTTTTGCCTGTTCCGGGAGGGCCCGCAAAACAAAGGATCGGCCCTTTGGAGTCCGGTTTCAGTTTTCGGACCGCCAGGTATTCGATAATTCTTTTTTTGGCTTTTTCAAGACCAAAATGATCTTCATCCAGCAATTTGCGGGCTTTTTTGATGTCGAGGTTGTCCTTGGTACTCGTTTCCCATGGCAGGGAGGTCATCCAATCCAGATAGGTTGAGGCCACGGTGTA
The DNA here is from genome assembly GCA_029940035.1 of Desulfobacterales bacterium. GTDB lineage: Bacteria > Desulfobacterota > Desulfobacteria > Desulfobacterales > B30-G6 > JAJDNW01. The sequence continues at coordinate 13,509 of JAOZRT010000002.1, read as the reverse complement.
TTCGGCAGAACTGGGATGCATTTTTGACAACCTCTTCAGCTCTCTTTCAGCCTCTTTGACCGCTTCCTCCGGCAGATTGTTTTCCTGGATTTTAGTCCGGTACTCTTCAATTTCAACGGCTGTGTCATCTTTTTCGCCCAGTTCTTCCTGGATGGCCTTCAGCTGCTGCCGCAGGTAGTATTCGCGCTGGCTTTTGTCCATGTCGCCTTTGACCTGGGATTGAATTTTGTTGCCCAACTCCAGCACTTCAAGCTGGTGGTTGACCAGCCGCATGACTTCTTTGAGGCGCTTTTTGACGCTGTCGACTTCGAGGACCTTCTGTTTCTCCTCCGCGGTGGCGCTGATGCTCGAGGCAACCATATTGGCCAGGGTGCCCGGATCCTGGATCGACTTGGCCATGGCACTGATTTCAGGGGGCAGAACAGGTGAAAGCTCGACAACCCGGGAAAAGAGGTGGATGATGTTGGACATCAAGGCTTCCGTTTCCGTATTCTTCTTCTCCTTTTCCTCGATGTAGTCTGTATTGCCCATGAGGTAGGGTTTATCTCCGACAAACTCCGCCACCTTGAACCGGGACAGGCCTTGAACCAGGATTTGGGATTTGTTGTCGTCTGTTTTGGCCATTTTCAGAATAAGGGCGCTGGTTCCAATCCGGTACAGTTCTTCATGGGAAGACTGCTTTTCACTTGACGGGTTTTTTGAAACCAGCAGTCCGATGATGCGGTCATTGGACATGGCATCGTCGATTAACTGCACTGATTCCTGCTGCATGACCACAAGCGGCAGAACCATTTTAGGGAAAAGGACGGTATCATACAGGGGCAATATGGGCAGCACTTCAGGCAGTTTGCCGGGATCGAAGTCCAGACCGGTATTCTGATCATCCATGTTGTCCTCCACTATTCCATTAGTAACAAGCTGTTGTTTTAGTCGTTCTTTTTACTCGATACGGGTATTTTATAGGCTTTTTCTGTTTTCTGTTTGGCAAGCCGGACTTCAAGAAACCCATTGGCATAAGATGTCGATACGTTTTCAGTATCAATAAGTGCCGGAAGATAGAGAATGCGTTCAAAGTTGCCGTATTGGATTTCTGCCAACCGGTAGGTGGCGCCGGCACTACGCGGCAGCTCCCGCCGGGTACCGAATATTTTTACGGCCCGGCTGCTGATTTCGACTTCCAACATGTCTTTGTCCACCCCGGCAACTTCCGCACGAATGATAATGTTATCCGTGGTTTCATAGATGTCCATGGGCGGTTTCCACGTTCGTTCATCCAGTGAAAACAGGGGGTTGATGGAACGGAAAATATCTTCAATGGAGCTTTCGACTTTGGATTGCACCTTCTCGAATTCATTGCTGAACCGTATCTTGATATAGTCCATTTCTGTGCTCCTGGATAAATCGTTGTGCTCGGCCTTGAATGGCAAAGCAGGCAACTATTGGTTGATTGTGCATTCGCGTGATTGTCAATGGCTGGTTTTTGACAAAATTATCATTAAGGCCTGCTTTTGTAAAGGTAAGATAGAAATTGCGATTTTCAAGCAATTCCTTTAATATTCAAGACATGCACGACAATCTCCACATCAGGGCCCGGAAGATCATCTCCATCCAGTATGCGATTTACTTCGGCACACTCGGGGTGTTTCTGCCTTATTTCAACCTTTACTGTTATCATCTGGGGTTCAGCGGTGTCCAGATAGGTGCTCTGTCATCCCTGCGGTCAGTGGTCCTGGTGGTTTTTTCGTTGGCCTGGGGGGTGATCGCTGACCGGTTTCTTGTACGTAAACGATTGTATGTATTGTGCAATATCATTAGTACCTTCATCTGGGGCTTCTACTTTTTTGCCGAAAGTTTCTGGGCGGTGTTTCTGGTTACCGCCTGCTACGGGGTTTTTTATGCGCCCATTATCGCCTTTCTGGAAGCCTTTTCCATGGATCTTCTGGGGAGCGGAAAAAGCGGCTATGGCAGGATCCGGGTCTGGGGCTCAATTGCCTTTATTGTGGTGGTTACGATGGTGGGGTGGATCCTCGGTTGGCTGCCCATAAAGGCCATTCTGGTGTTCATTCTTACGGGAAGTGTGCTACTGAGCCTGGCCGGGTTGAAGATGCCCGCTGCAGCCGGCACATCGAAAACACTATTTTGGAAAAGCATTAAGGCTTTTATGAATCAGCGGGTGCTGGTGTTTCTTTTTTGCGCATTTTTGATGCTTGTCGGACATGGCGCCTACTATGGCTTCTTTTCCATATACCTTGAGCGCCAGGGCTTTAGCAGCAGTTTCATCGGTATTGCCTGGGCGCTGGCGATCATTGCTGAAATTGTGGTGATGGTCAATTCCAAGCGAATCTTTAAGTATTTGTCGCTCGAAAAGGCATTGGTCGCCGCATTCATCATCGCGATTTTCCGGTGGGTGCTTTTGGGAACGCTGCGTTCCTGGTATGCCATTCTGATGCTTCAGGTCCTGCACGCCGGAACCTACGCCATGTTCCACATGGCCAGTATTCTCTACATGGATCGGCTGTCTCCTGATGGTGCCAAAACCCTGGGACAATCCATCAACAATGCCGTGACCTATGGGTTAGGTTTGATGGCAGGCTTTTTTATCAGTGGATTTATGTACGAACGTGCCGGTGCCCAGTTCAGTTTTCTGGTGAGTGCGCTGTTTGCCCTCGCCGGGGGGGGGATTTTCGTCGTTTTCGGGTTTATGGACCGAAAAAAATGATGCATTAAAACAGGCAGTCATTCGCTGCCGTTCAAAAAGGAAAAGATTGCATGCGTTTTAAAAATCGAGACCGCAACGAATTCGGAAAAACAGACACGCCGGAGAACACCATAGGCAACATCACTAAGGGTTTCGGCAGGTTGGGGTATGATATCCGTTATACACCCTTTCAGGTGGCCGAGGGGATTCACTGGTCCCATATCTGTATCGACGCCATTAATCTGCAGTGCCAGGGAAAAGGGATGACACCGGCGCTTGCAAAAGCCAGCGCCCATGCTGAGCTGGCCGAACGCTTCAGCGGAGGACTGTTCTTCCAGGACTTTGAAGAGCAGGTCCGTTTTAACATGCCCGCCCTTTACAGCCGCCAGGTCAACCGTTTTTTAAGTTATGAGTGGTTAAGTGGTTATGTCAACAGCCACCAGGACAACCTGAAGGAAGATCACCTGACCATCGAGGCGCTGCTTAGCCGCCAGTCTCACCTGATGCCGGCACATATCGAGAAAATTAAGAGCAGCCGGATGGCCAGCCATTGGGTGGACGGCTATTCCGTGACGCAGGACAAAATTGTCAAAGTTCCCATCAATTTCATTGCCTATATCAATGCCTCCAACGGCATGGCTGCTGGCAATACACTGGAAGAAGCATTGATCCAGGCTTCTTGTGAAGTGTTTGAACGGTATACTCAGATTCAAATTATCAAGCCCGAGAAGGTTGTTCCCACCGTCGATAAAAGCACCCTGAAAAACAACCGCTTGAAAGCCATGATGGCTTTTTATGAAAATGAGAACGTGGAGATCGTGTTAAAGGATTTCTCCCTGGGTGGTCTTTTCCCGAGCATCGGCGTACTTTTCATCAATCACAACCTTCGTCCGGGGAGACTGGAGCATAAAATTCTGGTCCCGGGGGTTTCCTTCAAAATGGATGAAGCGCTCAGCCGGTGCCTGACAGAGGTTGTGCAGGGCCGCCAGACACTGAAGGCGCCCACTCCTGGCCTGGACCGTCCGGTCATACCCCGATCCCGTGTCGAAAACCTCTACCTGTTGTTCAAGTGCTGTGTTTCTCAGAAAGATGTTTCTTTCCTGGAAAAAGGCGAGGTCGTCGCTTACCGGGATTTCAGTAGCAGCGATATTTTTTCGGAAATAGAAGGGATGAAGAAAATATGCTGTGAACTTGAAACCGATTGCATCGTTTTGGATCTCACCCACCCGGTGCTGAAATTTCCCGTGGTGCGTGCGGTTTTGCCGGGCATTTCGGACTTCCTTCCCTTTGTGAACAAGGATATTCTGACGTCGGTTGACACCAATCCGGATGCCGCGTGGCGTGGCGAGCATTATATGGGTATCATGGATTCGTTCTTCAGAAAGTCTTAGTCAATTTTTGAAGGGAAGAAAAGAGATCTCACCCAGTCCATAATGCGGTTGTTTTTCAGCATTTCCTTGTCGTAGGCGTCGAAAGCACTGAAAAGTCTGTCAGGTTGGTCGAACCAGTGGGCCCGGGTGGTAACGGGTCTGCCGGGGTCGAGCTGTTTAACGACCTTTGCCGGGTTGCCGGCGGCAACCGTATTGGCCGGGATGTCCCCGGTTACCACCGCGCCAGCACCGACGATGCTGTTTTCCCCAATGGTAACACCCTTGCAGACGATGGTGCCGTCCCCTATCCAGACATTGTCGGCAATGTGAACCGGCGCTGTTCTGCCGGTGATGACACGATTGTAAAGGTCGTGCCAGTCAGAATCGGTAATGTAGGCGTTGTTGGCGAACATGCAGCTGTGGCCGATGCGGATTTCGTCGGCAGCGCTGATGCGGACACCAGGGCATAGCATGCAATAGTTCCCGATATGTACAACGCCTTTTCCCTGACTCTGCGGCCATACTGATATCCGGACCTTCTTGTCTGACGAGGCGATGATGGTAGCATAGTCGCCGATGTGGATGGGGCCGCCGAATATCTGTACGTGCCAGGGCTTCATGAAGGTCGTACCTTGGCCGAGGGACTGGAGCTGGGGGCTGATAAAATGGGCACCGTAACGCTTTTGCAGACGGAGGTAGAGCTGCTTTAAAAAATAAGGTCGGTGATCTTTGCGCAAAGCGGGTTACCTCTTAACCCTTTAGGTTGTTTTGAAATTAGTTGTTTCTGCCACCGAATCCACAATAGCTTAGGGTTTGCTGAAGCATTATCAATTCTCATGCAGGATTCAGGTGCTTGAAGGTTCAGTGATTGGTGGCCCAGAGGCGATGGCTGAAAATCTGGCTTGCCGGTGTCAGTCCATAAATAGCATCCGCGGCCATAAGAATAACGGCATTGGTCCAGGTGATTTTTTCCTCCGGCCACACAATGGTGTCAGGATAGGTATAGCCGCACCAGTAGGAACCGTCCTCGAATTTGCGACCGATAATCCAATTGAAGATAATTTCGGACAATTCGCGGTTGCCCATGGCGGCCAGCGCCAGGGTCAGTTCGGATGTTTCCGCCAGGGTAACCCAGGGTTCGTCAGACACGCAACGCACCCCCTGGCCGGTGATGATGAACTTTTTCCACTGCTGGTCGATGCGCTTCTGGGCCTCCTCCCCCTGAAAAACACCGGCCAGAACCGGGTAAAACCAGTCCATGGAAAAGCGGGATTTGGTCATGTTGAAAAGGTGTGGTTTGTGCAAAATGGCGTGACCGAGTTTTTCAAGGGCCGTTTGCCAGGAAGGTAGGGCATGCCCCAGAATTTTGGCGATGGCGATGGCACATTTCAAACTCATGTAAATGGAGCTCGATCCGGTCAAAAGGGCCATTTGGTCAATGCGGCCATCGGGGCTGATGGCCCAGTATACTTCACCGTTTGCTGTCTGAAGGTTAAGGGCAAAGTTGATACCCTTCTGCATGGTTGACCACATTTCCTGCAGAAAGGCTTTGTCGCCGGTTGTCAGGTAATAGTGAAACAGGCCCACGGCCAGATAGCTGGACATATTGGATTCCCGGGTCTTGTCATCGGGCGTCCCGTCCCAGTAGGCCGAGTACCAGCTTCCGTCCTCAAGCTGCGTGTCAGCCAGCCAGCGATAGGCTTTTCTGGCCCTGTCCAGATGGCCGCCGACGCAGAGGCCCATGGCTGCCTCGACATGGTCCCACGGATCGGTCTTGTCACCGGGGCTCCAGGGGATCTCTCCGTTTTGCTTCTGAGTATCTGCAATCAGCCCGGCGACGGCATCAATGTCGATGGCCAGCTCCTGCAGTTTCTTTAATGCATACGCATTCATTCTGTCTCACCTTTCATGCCAATTACATAAAACCATATACATAGTTTGAAATGAACGCCCGTGCAAGCTAAATCTGCCAACAGGTTGCAGTGTTGAACAGTTCCCATATATGGAAGCAGAACCGATTGTTGCAGACCATCCTATTTACGATATCTTGACAAGAGCTAAATATTAGGATTACATATTTCTTTTTTGGTGTCTGAATAATTGAACCGAACCTTATTATATCCTTTAAAAAGTAAGAACAGACATTGACCATGAAACCTTCCGGTTTGAAAACAAAACTGCTGCATATTGTGTGGAGTATTTTCCCGTGGCTGCTGGTTGCCGGGATCGTGGCCTTTCTCTTTTTCCTGGGCGAACGCATTCAACATGAGAAGACCCGTCTTGAAAAGGCCAAACAGTCAGCGATCAAAATTGAGACCGTGCCGGTCAGCGTCATCACCCTCACGCTCGAACCCGTTCGTCTGGAGGACAAGATCAACCTGCCGGGATACGTGGACCCATACGAGGATCTCCGGGTCAAGGCCGAAGTCGGCGGCCAGGTAGTGAATATTCCGGTGAAGGAAGGGCAGACCGTGAAAAAGGGCCAGATCCTGGTGGAGTTGGATGACCGGGACTATCGATTGCGGCTTTCCCGTATCGAGGCGGCCTATGACCTGGCCAAGCTGGAGTATGATCGCACCGCTTCCCTGGACAAAAAGGGAATCACGGCAGCCAACCGCATGGACGAAGCCAGCGCCAGATATAAGGATGTGGCCGTCCAACTGGATGAAGCCAACCTGGCCCTGGAGAGGACGCGCATCACCGCACCCATCAGCGGGTGGATCAACAACATAGCGGCAAAACAGGGGGACCTCATACAAACCGGTGCGGAGATAGCCCAGATCCTGCAGGTTTCAGATGTGAAGGTAAAGGTCGGCATCCCGGAAAGCGATGTGGCCTCTTTCTTTAACCTTGAATCGTCGGAAGTGGTAATAGAAGCGCTGGGAAAACGGCGGGTGAAAGGGAAAAAAGTTTTTCTTTCAAGACAGCCCAGAAACCTGGCGCGCCTTTTCGACCTCGAACTGGTGGTTCCCAACCCTGACGGGCAGATTCTGCCGGGGATGTTCGCCAGGGTCGAACTGGTCAAGGGAGTATATGAGGATGCGCTGGTCATCCCGCTTTACGCCGTTATCAACCAGGGGGATCAACGCTTTGTTTTTGTGGAAAACAAGGGCAAGGCGGAAAAACGGCAGGTCGAAGTGGGCATGCTTGTGGACTGGCAGATTCAGGTTGTCTCCGGTCTTACGGCTGGCGACAGGTTGGTGATTGTCGGGCACCGGCTTCTTGAAGAGGGGCAGATGGTTGATGTGGTGCAAAATGTCGGCAGTCCCCAGGAGATTCTGGCCCTATGATCGTTTCCGACCTGGCCGTAAAAAAAAGAACCAGTGTCATGGTCCTGGCCCTGATGATCATTATTTTCGGGGTGGTTTCCTATACCACCCTTCCGCGTGAATCCGCTCCAGACATCACCATTCCCTATGTCTTCATCATGACGAACTATGCCGGTGTCGCGCCCGAGGACATCGAAAACTCGATTACCATACCCATTGAGAAAAAGCTGAAAGGCCTTGAAGGGGTCAAGCGCATCGAATCTTCCAGCACCGAGGGCATGAGCTCCATAGTGGTCGAATTCGAGGCCGGAACCGATATCGACGAGGTCCTGCCCAAGACCAAAGACAAAGTTGACATGGCCAAACCGGACTTGCCCCGGGACCTGGAGGATGATCCGGATGTAAGTGAGATCAACATCTCTGAAATGCCCATCGTGGTTTTTTCCCTGTCCGGAACGGCCGGCCTGGAACGGTTGAAGGATATTGGTGAGGACCTGGAAGAGGATTTCGAATCGATCACCGGGGTGCTGGACGTGGATATAACCGGCGGGCTGGAGCGCGAGGTGCGCGTCGAACCCTTCCCTGATAAGCTGGCCTATTTTGGACTTTCCATTCTGATGCTGCAGGATGTGATTTCCCAGGAGAACCAGAATGTATCCGGTGGGGCCATTCAGATGGGGGACGGCCGCTTCCAGTTGCGCGTGCCGGGCGAGTTCAGGACGCCCGAAGAGATTTACGGCCTAGTGGTGAACCTGCACAATGAACAACCTATATATCTCAAAGATGTAGCCAAAATGGTGAACAACTACAAAGACGAGGTCGGACGCTCCCAACTCAACGGCAGGCAGGCCATCAACATACAAATCAAGAAAAGGGCCGGTGAAAATATCCTGGATATCATGGAAGAGGTGTCACGGATCATAGAGGTAAAACGTCGAACCTGGCCAGCGGGAACGGAAATCACCAAGTTGATGGATCAGGCCAAAGAGATCCGGATGATGGTTTCCGACCTCGAGAACAACATCGTTACCGGCCTTATCCTGGTCGTGATCGTCCTCTTTTTCGTGATGGGGGTGCGCAATGCGGTTCTGGTGAGCATGGCTATTCCGTTTTCCATGTTCATATCCTTTATCATTTTGGATGCCCTGGGCATCACCCTCAACATGGTGGTCCTTTTTTCGCTGACCCTGGCCCTGGGCATGCTGGTGGACAATGCCATCGTTATCGTCGAGAATATTTTCCGCTACATGGAACAGGGGGTGCCCCGTGTTCAGGCAGCCATGCGGGGCACGGCAGAGGTGGCCCGGCCGGTTATCGCTTCGACGCTCACGACGGTGGCGGCTTTTTTTCCGCTGGTTTTCTGGCCCGGCATAATGGGCGAATTCATGTCCTATCTTCCCAAAGCCGTCATCATAACGCTGTCGTCGTCGCTTTTCGTTGCCATGGTGATCAATCCGGCCATGGCCGCTATTTTTCTGAAACTGCCGTTGGCCAAACGCATGCTCATGGCCAGGGTATCGGCTGAAGAAATCGAACGGGCCGGCGAGGCGCCCATCACCATCCGCGGCCCCATGCTGAAAGCCTACCGCTGGTTTCTGGAACGCGCTTTGAACCACCGAATGGCGGTGCTGGTTATGGCGTTCTTAGCGGTAATCGCCATGGCTATGATATGGTTCTACCGCATCGGCCTTGAAAGACCGGTGGAATTTTTTCCCAGTGTGGACCCGAGCAGCATTTTTATCAACCTCGATGTTCCTGAAGGTGCCGACATCAGCTATTCGGACCGCATTGCCCGCCAGGTGGAGATGGCGCTCTGCAACGGCCCAGGCCAGCCCCTGTCTTCACAGGATGCCGATCCGCTGGATTGCTATGAGAGCAACACGGATCAGAAATACCACACCCTGAGAAAAGGCAGTCAGGTGGTGGGCCTGACAGATATGGAAAATGTGAAGGATATCTATTCACGTACGGTCGCTATTCTTGGGGGCAGCTCCCAGTTCGAGAGTAACTCGCCCAACCATATCGGTATTCAGTTTCATGATCTTGAAGACCGCAATGAATCATCCAAGGATACCACCGAGGAAATCCGCAAACGCATTGACGGTATTCCAGGGGCGCGTATCAGCATAGCCGAGCAGCAGGAAGGTCCGCCCACCGGAGCGCCCATCAGCATAGAAATTTCAGGGGACAATTTTGCGGTCCTTGGCCGTATTTCCAAGGAAATCCGCAATACATTGGAGAAGATTCCCTTTGTTCAGGATATCCGCGATAATTACGTAGCAGGCGCGCCTACGGTCAAGGTGCGTGTGGATCGGCAAAAATCTGCCATGCTGGGGTTGTCCACGGAAATTATCGGCTTTGCGCTGAAGGTGGCCTTTAACGGCATCAAGGTCTCCACTTTCAGGGAAGGTAATGAAGATTATGACATCACGGTCCAGTTGTCCAAAGAAGACCGCAAAGCCACAGACGTTCTTCGGGAGCTCCTTATTCCCACGGGCGAAGGACTGGTCCCGCTGAGCACCATTGCCAAGTTTGAGATCACCGGCGGCCTGGGGGAGATCAATCGTATCAACCACGAAAGGGTGGTAACCGTAACAGCCAACGTCGAAGAACAGCACGTCCCCAGCGCGGTGGTGAGATCCGAGGCCGCCAAAATACTGGATAAATTGAAGCTGCCCCCAGGATACGGGATCCGCCTTACCGGAGAACAGGAGGAACAGGATGAAGCCCAGGCCTTCCTTTTAAAAGCCTTTGCTGCGGCCCTGTTTCTCATCATGCTTATACTGGTCACCCAGTTCAACTCTGTTTTGCAGCCGCTGATTATTCTGACCTCGGTGGTTCTTTCCTTGGGGGGCGTATTTCTGGGGCTGTCCTTCATGGAGTATCCCTTCGGCGTGGTCATGACCGGCGTTGGGGTTATTTCCCTGGCCGGTGTCGTGGTGAACAACGCCATTGTCCTCATCGATTACACCAACCGGTTGCATAGGCGGGGCATGCGTTTCCGGGATGCCGTTGTTGCCGCCGGGTGTACACGGCTCAGACCGGTCCTGCTGACAGCCATAACGACCATCCTGGGACTGCTGCCCATGGTTACGGGCGTGGCTTATAATTTCCACAAAATGGAGATTTCCTGGGTAAGTGAATCCACCCAATGGTGGAGTTCCATGGCAAGTGCGGTCATTTTTGGACTGGCCCTGGCGACAATTCTGACGCTCATTGTCGTGCCCACACTCTACGCACTGATCCACACCACCAGACTTGCTTTGTCCAGATGGGCAAAAGCGGTGAGAACAGCTTATTGGGCACCTTTTTATCGTCTGACCGGCTCGGAGCCTGAAGAGGATTAACCTATACATCGAACAGGGGGTATCATGGTGAGCAAGGTGCCGGTGTGCACTGCCGATGCAGCGGAGATGGGCGGACCCTATGCCCAGGCGGTCACGCATAACGGGTTGATATTTTTGTCTGGGCAGGGGGCTGTGGACCCATGCAACAATCAGGTAAGGACCGGGACCATCGAGCACGAGACCCGGCTGGCCATGGAGAACATCCGTATTATTATGCAGGCTGCCGGGTCATCCATGGGCAACTTGCTGCAGGTTACGGCCTACCTGACGAATATTCGGGAATACGGAAGGTTTAACAGCGTGTATGAAACATTCTTTGACCGCAATCATCCGGCACGAACCTGTGTTCAGGTAGATAAGCTGCCCTTTGGCCTGCGTGTTGAAATCGATGCCATTGGTGCTGTGGAAGCCGGCAAATCTTAGAGCCTTTAAAGAGATAATATTTTGTTTGACTTAACCGGGCTGCAACCCTATCATTAATTTATCCGGGCATTATTAATTCCGCGCTCACTCCTGGTTAACGGTCTTTTCTGAACCTTGATCTGTATACCACCATCAGTCCGACCGGTTTCTGGCCGTAATCCTTCAATGAAAAATATGCCCGGAAAAGGTATATCCCTGAGTTGCATAAATGCCATTGCAATGTAAGGGGATGGGCTCTTCAGAATAAACCATTTTTAAGGAAAGGAGGCCACAATGACTAACAGTGTTTACAAAATTATCGAACTTGTAGGAACGAGCATTGTTTCCTGGGAAGATGCAGCTAAAAATGCGGTGGACAAGGCATCCAAAAGCCTCAGGGAACTGAGGGTGGCGGAAATTACAAAGCTGGACATGAAAGTCGAGGACGGACAGGTGGTTGCCTACCGGGCCCGTGTCGCCCTTTCTTTCAAGTATGGGGCAGATTGATAAAACACAATCAGCGCCTTTATTGTACACAGAGAAGTCGCCGCTGGCGGCTTCTTTTTTATCAACAATATTGACAAAAAGCCTATCCTGTAATAATTCGCGGAGGATTATTCTCTGAAATATGCTGCCAATCAGGCATCAGCCAACGAAGGGACCTATATGAGCGCCAGCGGTTACATGATGGAAGGCGATGAAGAAGCACGTCGCCTGGATTTGAAAACAGTTCCCAAGGCAGTGCAGGAGCATGCCCTTTGGGCGGGGCTTAAGCCGGGGATGCGGGTGGCCGATCTGGGGTGCGGATCCGGAAAGACATCATATTACCTGAACAAGCTGGCGCAGCCGGGTGGTGAAACCATCGGCGTGGACAATGCAAAGCAGCGTATAGAATTTGCATCATCGACATACCAGGATGACGGCCTGTCCTTTGTCCAGAAGGATATTCGGCAGGATCTCAGCGAACTGGGGCAGTTTGATTTCATCTGGGTTCGCTTTGTGCTGGAATATTACCGTTCCGAGAGCTTTGATATCGTCAAGAACGTAACCAATCTTTTAAAGCCCGACGGGGTCCTTTGCCTGGCCGACCTCGATTATAACTGTCTTACCCATTTCGGCCTGCCGGAAAGGCTTGAATCAGCCGTCAGGGGCATGATGACGATGGTTGAGGAAAAAGCCAATTTTGATCCCTATGTTGGCCGTAAGCTCTATGCGTATTTATACGACCTGGGTTTTCGGGATATCGATATGCACCTTGCCCCCCATCACCTTATTTTCGGGGAGCTGAATGAAATAGATGCCTTTAACTGGAAGCTGAAAGTTACGTCAGAGGGCGTAAAATCAGTGTATAAATTTGACCAGTACGAAGGTGGCTATGATGAGTTTTTCGATGAGTTCAAGCGGGCCTTTGAAGATCCCCGGCGCTTTACCTACACCCCGATAATCCTGTGCAGGGGCAAGAAACCGGCCTAGGTGTGGAAGACCAGTTTGTATCCTTCCTGATAAAAATAAAACCAGCGGCTCCCCCCCCCTCCCATAACGACAGAACATAAATACCTGCCAGGGCGGCGGAAAATGTAAGGGCAAGCCACTTATGATATGGAATGAGGTCGATTACAACCATGCGGCTTTCTGGTCCTGCTCGTGTGCAACTGTCTTGAATAAGCTGGCTATATATGCTAAATATCTATGGTTTCTAGCTGGTTTAGAAATTAGGCTTGTAATTATTCCAGTTTGGTCACATCCTGAGCGTTGTAAGAAGGCAATCATATAAAGAAGGAACAACAACAGATGGGCTACGAAATAATCAAAACGGGCACAGACGATAGAATAGTCAATACCCCTAAAATTGTAAGTCAGGAACCGGCGCGGGAAGAGAAACCCAAAAAAAAAATCAGTCGAAAGCAAATAATCAATCTGTTGAACTATGTCAATTTTCAGGATGACTTTATTGTAATAAATTTGAAGCATTCCCGGTTTGCACACATTGTGTCGCTTCAGGCCAAACCGCAGCCCTGCACTGGCAATGAACTTACCTGCTTGTGGGCCAATACTGATGAAGTCCGTAGAAAGCTTATATCATATGAATTTGAAAGTATCAGCTTAACGCATGAGAATAGTAATCTTAATTTAAAGCCTGAGTTGGTAGATATCGATGAATCCGGTATTTACCTGATACTGTCCGAGCAATACTATCCACTGGAAATAGAAAAAATCGAGCATCATCCCTGTATAGGAATAAACGCCCAGGTAATTCAGAACAGCGTTATATTCAAAGGCACTTTAACTGAGTTTTCTTCAAACTCTTTTCATATAAAGATATCTTTGGAACCACCGCAAACATCTCAGTGGATCAATTCTGATTCAAGCGTCGAGGTTGTTTTCTCGAACGATAGCGAAACCCTTTATTCTGGTGAATGTTT
>JAOZRT010000224.1 GCA_029940035.1 Desulfobacterales bacterium | reverse complement strand
CATACAGTATGAACTGGTCTCGGCCAGCGGCAGTGACTTGAATTTGGTATCACAGAGTTTCAATGCCTGGCATACAAGCGGGACCTATTATCTGGTTGACCCCAGTTTTCCGTCAGCAGCGATGCCCAGTGATCCGGTGTCATCCGTTCAAAGCCCCGGCAACACTTATATCCTGACGGCCAACAACGGAGATGGCGAGAATCTGTACCACATCACCAGCAGTTCGACCAGCAGTGGTTGGGACCGGGCCGGCGTTAGCGTCATGGCCAACACCAAGACGACCTACGAATATTATAAGGGCACCTTCGACCGCAACGGAATCGATGACAACGACAAAAATTATATGGCTGTAGTCCACCTGGGAAACAACTACGCCAATGCCTTTTGGAACGGCACCTTTATCGTTTTCGGTGACGGCGATGGCGTTACTTTTTCCAACCTCGCCGCTTCCCTGGATATCACCGCTCATGAGATCCAGCATGGCATTACCCAGTCCACGGCCGACCTCAAGTATGAGAACCAGAGCGGCGCCTTGAACGAGGCCTACTCGGATCTGTTCGCCTGTATGATCGACGATGACGACTGGACCGTGGGCGAGGACTGTACCATTCCCAGTCCGGGATATCTTCGAAACCTGGCGGATCCCAGTCTGGGGCTGAGTTCCCTGCCGGCCACGATGAGTGATTACCGCAATCTGCCCAACACCGAAGACGGCGATTGGGGCGGGGTGCACATCAACATGAGCATCATCACCCGGGCAGGCTACCTGATGGCCCAAGGGCTGGATGTGGAAGGCGGCGGTACGAGCATCGGGCGCGCTAAAACTGCCGAGATCTGGTACCGGGCGCTGACCACCTACCTGACGGCATACTCCCAGTTTTCAGACGCGCGCAGCACCATGATTCAGGCCGCAGAAGATCTCTACGGAGCCGGCTCTTCCGAGGTTGCGGCTGTACAGGCGGCCTACGACACGGTGGAAATCTTCGGCAGCGGCGGGGTGCCACCCGACCCGGACGAACCCACCCCCGGTGATGAAGTGTCGGGGGACGATATCAACATTTATCTGTACACTGCTGATGGCGAGCATTATAACCTTTATGCGCTGACCAGCGCGGGTACAGGATATGATGAGGCCAACGACAAGGGGCCATTAAACGACACGGGCGACAATATCAACCGGCCGAACTATACCAAAACGGCCGCTTATACCGATGCAGACGGCGACACCCTCATTTTCTATGCAACCGAGGATTTTGACCTGCACGGGGTCTGGCTTTTTGCCGATGGCACCTACGGGTCCAGATCCGAGGTTCTGAATACAAAAGATATCTACAGTACGGCAATTTCACCCGACGGACGTTACTTTGCCTATACCACGCCGTTCGCGGATGACAATCACATCTACGTGCTGGACCTGGATGAATCCAGGGAGGGTGTCATTGCCCTGATTCCGTTTACCGATATCGAAGGCGAGAATGATGTGTTCAACACCATTCTGTATGCTGATGCCCTCTCCTTTGATTTTACCGGCAAGACCTTGGTCTTTGATGCCTTGAACTGCATATCGACGCCCGACGCCAGTTGTGCTGATGGTGATGGATTTCGCTATTGGTCCATCGGTATTATGTACCTGGAGAACGATCCCAATGATGCTGCAAAAGTTAAAGGCACCCTCGCATTCCCCTTCCCCAACCAGGATCCGGATTATGACATCGCCTATCCGACCTTTGCCACCAACAACAACTATGTGTTAGCCGTGGATGTGGTCGACTACAGTGCTTATCCCACGGTCTCTTCCATGGTCTGGACACTGAATGGGAAGGACGGGGAAAACAAGCAGGTTGCTTCTCCCTATGGGGGCAGCAGCGACGACCCGGGAATGTACGGCGTGCCCACTTTTTGGGGAGGCGATAATGCGGTTACCATCCAGCGCCTGAGCGACACCAACACTTCTACCTACAGGGTGCCGATTGACGACAGCTGGGCAGGACCTGCCGACAGTTCATTCCAGGGCAGCAGCAGCGCCATCACCAGTCTGAATGATTACGCCGCCGCCATGCCGATTATGCACAGGCAGGCCGAGAGATCGGTTTCCGGCGAGATCACCTTCAGCACCCAGAACATTGCCTTCAGCAATATCGCGGTGGGCTCCCAATCGACCCAGGATCTCACATTGACCAACACCAGCGGCAAGGATATCCGTATTCAGAACATCGCCATGAGCGGGTCGGCGGTTTTTTACCATAATGGGACAAACGGCCTACTGCCGCGAAACGGACAAATGGTCATAACGCTCATCTACGCCCCTTCTGCTTCTGGGCCGCATTCGGGCACCTTAACCTTTACCAGCGATGCCGATACGTCCACAAGCCAGATCTCTCTTTCTGGAACCACCGATGCCGGGTCCGGTACGTCCACTTACGATGCGACCGGAACATGGACGGCCACAACATCGAATCAGTGGATTGACCAGGGCAATTCGGGCGATTGCACCGGGGGTACGGATGAGACCTTGACGGTTACCATCAACCAAACCGGAGACACCTTTACCATCGTGATCAAAGGTAAAACGTATTCCGGCGACGTTTCCGGCGCCACCTATTCAGGTGAGACATCCAGCCCCGAGGGTGACGGGACCCTCACGGATTCCGTTGAAATTACCCTTGCATCTGAAACCTCCGGGTCGGGTGAGGGTGGATGGTACTGGACAGATGGCACCTGGTGGTGCCGGGGAGGATATGATATTTCCCTCACCAAGGGTGTCAGTAGCGGCTCCAGTGGCGGAGGAGGGGGCGGTGGAGGATGTTTCATCAACACCCTGGGTGATACTTTATTAGAATAAACCCAACGTGACCAAAAGCCGGAGGGTAAATTTGTAACATCCATAAAATGGTGTTTTTAGTGCTATATTGATTATGATAATAAGCCAGTAGCTATTATTGGCATGTGGTTTATGCAACATTGGAGTGATGGGGGACCGGCAGCTAATGGGCGATCAGGGTGAATCGGTGAAGGATTTCACCATTCTCGGCGTCCACAAAATACAGTTCCCGCCCAGTAATACCTTGGGCCAGGGTAATGCCGTAGACCAAACGCGGCGTATGTAACGGCGTCATGTACAGATACAAGCTGCGGTCCTGCACCGTCCATTGGCTTTGGGTGGCGGGAGCGGCGGCGAGTGCATATTCGGAAGCGACGATATCTGTAATCTTAGGAACCGTGTCCACATCGGAAAGGCTGGGGACATAATCGCCCTGAACGAGATAGATGGCCTTATCTTTATTGAAATGGACGGTGATGGTCTTGCCCCATACAGGGATATTGCCTGCCATCTGTTGCAGAAAAACATGCGTTGTGTCGAGGCTGTCGCTCTTCTCTTTCTCATGGACAAGTTCCATGCGAGGGTCCACCAGCTTGAACGCCTTCCGAAAATATTCGAGAAAAATGAACACCATTTCTCCGTAGTCGTTTTGCTTTTGGGCATTCCGGTATTCAGAGGAAGAATCCAACAGTTCAGACAGGTTGTCCCCTTTTATGCGTGCGGGGGTGCCATTTTCCCTGTAGACAACTTCGGCATGGGGGGGCATCATCACTCCAGAATCGGCAAGTTTCATCTCATTTGCTCCCTCTATTGGATTCACAGTGCTTTGCGTCTCCTTGTGAGTACCCATGGATTGGCAGGCGTTAGCAAAAAAAAGCGTTGTCCATATGATGCACAGGCACAGGACCGGGTGTCTGAGGCGCTGTCCGGACGGCTTGATCGTTTTCCATTTGTACCATGGTGCTGAAAAAGAAAAAAGGGAGTGGTTCATGATCGGTGTCTCCTTGGTAAAGCCAATGCTTAGCGATATAAAACGAAAATTCGCACCTTGAGAACGGATTGAAAAACAGGGCCCAAAGAATTCTGCGATGGCAGGGGAGTATCGATTCCATGAGGTGCCGTCACCCATGCGGCAATGAATCCAACCGGTGTTACCCTGTAATGCAGCAGATATCCGACACACACCCTGCAGTCAAGTCGGATATGCGTAAAGGTTCAATTCATAACGATTCACGATGGTTAGGATAGCGACAGATGCTTCAAGGGTAGCAGCCCATGCAAGCGGTGGAGAAATCCGTTGTATCGATAAAATCGTTGAATTTCTAATCTAATCAGAACATAAATATAATCAACTATATGAAAACCTTAGGCGATGCCAAAAGAAAAAAAGGGACAGGTA
Source organism: Desulfobacterales bacterium (assembly GCA_029940035.1). Lineage (GTDB taxonomy): Bacteria > Desulfobacterota > Desulfobacteria > Desulfobacterales > B30-G6 > JAJDNW01. The sequence continues at coordinate 3,344 of JAOZRT010000224.1, read as the reverse complement.
CTTAATGTTTTTTAAACCGCCACTTTTATACCATTTTCGCTACACCGCTAACACATGCCTTTGTGTTCTTACCAACTCTTGTGTGACACGTTTGATATTGGCAGGGCAAATGCCGGATATTGATGATATCAACTTAGAGTTGTGAACGTTTTGCACGAATGTTATATAATAAGAATACAAAGAGTTATGCCTTTCAGCATAGCACAGAAAAAAAGTATTATCGCGTAGATAAAGAAATAACCTCTTGATAGCATAAGGTGTCCAAACCAAAAACCCCAAAGGGCGCTAAAAGAAGGTTATTATGAGTAATCAGGAGATTATCAGGAGAGAGCAGTATTGTCAAATTGTCAATGAGATATTTGGTTCCGATGCATACCTGGTGGTCGGTATCGATGTAGCAAAACAAAAGCATTATGCCTTTATCTGCCCATGATTTTAGCCGGGCAGAATAACCTGATCGACCAGTTCTCCTACCGCTCTTCACAACCACTGGCCTCCCGGGTTGTAGCCCGCAGTCATCTTCAGGCAACCACTCTTGATGGCATGAAAACCTACCTTGCGCATCATCTGGCTATTGCCGGGATTGAACACAACCTGTTTGATCAAACCGCGCTGACCGCTATCCACCAAGGATCCGGAGGCCTGTTTAGAAAAGCAAACCACCTGGCAAGAGGGTCGCTTATCGCTGCCGCTGCCAAACAACAATCCATGGTTGCTGCCGAACATGTGCAACTGGCTGCAACCGAACTCATTTAACCAACCATGCTTGAAGGAGGATGTTATGATGACGCGTCACGAAAAATGGGTACATGAAATAAATCTGGATGAAATCGTCGATAGAACTAGTGAACTGCTGGTCACTATTATGCTGTTGAGCCTTGAACAAATCAACGAGCAATACCTGCACATAAAACCACAATCAGATTTACCCGATGATATCTCCTTTTAAAACAAAAGCCGGGCTCGGTTCATCTAATCCGAAAATGGCCACAGCTCTTTGAAATAATCAGAGGATTTTGGTTTGTCCACTCTGGAAATCAACATCTGGCATCCTTTGACAGAACACGCATAACCTGTTACTGAATATATCTCTCTTACCTACCGCAGAGTCTTACTTGTCATCGCCATCAGCGTTATCATAATGACTACATTTGTCCGAACTGGCTGGAGGTCTGAAATGGCCTCCGGTCACTGTCCTTTCCAATACAATTTCTTTCTTGACCCATCCCATCCATACCGTATATTACTGTAATCGTAATTAATTCTCATCCAGATTCCCAGACTATGGTTAGCCTTCGGGATAACCATCGATCTTCAGTCTCAATCTCTCCCCCAGGTACTCACTGGCTGATGCCAGTTCCTTGTATATCAACTCAGCACCCTCTTTGTACCGTTCAATCTTCTCTTCATTCCAATGTTTGGGTGGAGGCTGGAGGTTCGCAATACGGTCGGCCAGCTTGACCATCCAGATCTCTTTGGGCTGCAGTTTGATACGCTGTAGGCTGTCTTCCAGTTGCATCCTTTTACGTTTGTATTCATCCTCAGAAATCCCCACCGCCCCATCTTTTGATAGAGCCAGCACACCATCTGCAACGTAGCTGCCAAATTGGCTCACAATCTCATCATAAACAACGTAAGTATCCTCAAGGCAGTCATGCAACAAAGCGCATTGAACGGCAAGGTTTGGCCTATCAACCTCTTCCGCTGCCAAAGCAGCAAGGATTTCCATTGCAACGAGACTCACATGAACAACATATGGCAGGTCGGTTCCCGGCATGCGTTGATCTTTATGAGCTTCAGCTGCGAACTTGAGGGATTTGAAGTACTTTTCACGAGACCAGTTGCCCATCATAACTCTTTCATACTTTCAAACAACTCCTCCGAAGTGTGTTCTCAAACACAACGACCTTCAATAGTTGCGTATCACTCCCCCACTCCAACCAACCATATAGGGACATCAAGCCCAATAACATTCAACGTATCCTTGGCCACATTGAAGCTTGCCATACCACTAATGGCACTCTTCCTATGAGCGAAATACAACATAGGGTCAGACAGGACTATCAGGATACCCAATGCAAGTCTCTTTTCAGCATATGCAATCCTAAATCCACAGAAATCCTTGAACATAGCTTCGGCTTTGCCGAACTGAGCTTCAACCTGAACGAGTGAGGAACCATACAGCTTTGCAAAGTCTGCATGCCATTTGGTGTTTAGGGTTGTGGACGTTCTACAGAGATTCATGGTGTTCCATTGCCTGATCTCTTGCAGGGATCTGGTTACACCGAACTCATCAGGCGGTTTCTTACTCCATCCAGTAGGTACAGTGTCATAGTACCAGTTCTTCGATGTCAATAACCAGAACAGGTCTGCGTTGATCTCTGATTGTTTCTGCCTTTTCGGCAACAGAGCTATAGAGCCTGTTATCTCATCCTGCAGGCCAGCATCGATGGAATTGATATATTCTTGGGAACAGTTATAATAGTAGGATTCAAGATTCATTGGTGGTACCTTGCTTGCAAGATCGTTATGTTAATGATAAAAATTGCAATCGGACGCTTTTTAAATACCATGATCTCGTTACTGCTTAATCATGTTTTTTAACTTTTGCCACAAGCCTGAGCCAATCATATCATCGGCCTTTCTGATTATACGCTGTATTAACTCAAGGACATCTCCCTCACCTGCCCAGTGTCTTTTTATTACTTCTGGATCTGTGTTGTTCACAACCTGATTCAGAACGTAAGCAGCTAAGCATATATCATCAATGTAGCCTATCGGACCAACAATTGCTTCAGGGATCAAATCTATGGGAGATACAAAATAGGCAATTGCACCTGCCAATTTGGCCTTTTCCTTGACAGGAACATCCTTGTCGATCGTGAGCTTGCACAAAAGGTGAAAGAGATCGGGTGCGGCCAATAAATACTCTTGCCATTTATGATCCTTCCCTTCATCAGTTTGAAGCCATGATTTAAATTTGGTTCTGAGTTCTTGATAATAGCCTGTGTCTTGATTTGCCATTTAAACCTCCTGTTTTTCTTATTTCACAATCCTAAGTCCTGATGAAAGCAGGATCTCTTCACAAACTCGATCGTTTTCTGGCAGTATCAGTTTTTCTGTGTGGGGCCCTGCAACTCAACCTGAAAACTCATCCCAGCAAAGGTCATAGCTTGTGCTCCTGCCACCTCCTGGATTGGGACGAAGGATGCCCTTTTGAACGAGGTCTGCCAATTCTCTTTGAGCCGTTGCCCTGCTGGCATGGGTCATGCCGGCATATTTTCGATTGGTCAGGCCTCCCTCAAAACCGCCAGGGCCAGCATCAAGTAAGCGGTTTAGGACTT
>JAOZRT010000543.1 GCA_029940035.1 Desulfobacterales bacterium | reverse complement strand
GGTATCGAAGAAAACTTGAAGAAAGCAATGGTTTTAAGTACTGGGACACCGGAGTACAATAAACGACTTGTAGAAAGAAATAAGCTTCAAACCCAGGTTATGAAACTCATTGCCGACTACCAGTTGGATGCACTGGTTTATCCACATCAAAAGCAGTTGGTATGTAAGGTTGGTGGAAGCCAAAATGAGCGCAATGGGGTTTTAGGCTCTGTAACGGGATTTCCATCAATCTGTGTTCAGGCCGGCTTTTCAACCCCTTCGGAAACAGCACCCATCGGAGTGCCCATCGGTATGGAAATTTTAGGGCGGCCTTTCAGTGAAGCAACGCTCATCGAAATCGCCTATGGTTTTGAACAGGCAACACATCACCGTAAACCACCATTAAGTGCTCCGCCACTTAGCTCGAACATTTCATGATACTTGACGAGAGTTCTTAATTTGCCTTAATCTCTCAGCTACGGGACGAAATCGCCAATGAAGGAAAAATGATGGATTCAATTCTCGAAAATCACAACGCAAACAAAGTTGTTGAACCGCAGGATGCAAAAAAACTGCTCCTGTCGGTTATCCGGTCGGGTGACCGGGTCGTTCTGGAGGGAAACAATCAGAAACAGGCGACCTTTCTTTCAAAACAGCTAGCGGATTTGTCCGCATCGGATGTCAAAGATCTTCATATCTTGATGTCGTCGGTAACACTGGACGAACACCTGGATCTTTTCCGAAAAGGGATTGCTTCCAGGCTTGACTTTGCCTTTTCAGGACAACAGGCGGTGCCTCTGGCAAAGCTTGTTCAGGACGGCAGGGTTGTCATCGGGTCGATTCATACCTATTCCGAGCTGTTTAGCCGCTATTTTACTGACCTGACGCCGAACATCGCGTTGGTTTGCGCAGAAACGGCAGATGCCCAGGGCAATCTCTACACCGGTGGCAATTCAGAGGAGACGCCGGTTTTGTGCGAAGCCACCCACTTTGGTAAGGGGATCGTCATTGCCCAGGTCACAAAAATAGTGAACAAGGTGGCCCGTATCGACATTTCCGGAGATCAGGTCGACTTTGTGGTCCCCACGGGCGAACCCAACCAAATTCAACCCCTTTTTACCCGTGATCCGGCCTATCTCACGAATACCCATGTACTCATGGCGATGATGGTAATAAAAGGTATTTACGCCGAATACGGCGTCCAGTGTCTGAACCATGGCATCGGCTATGCAACGGCGGCCATAGAACTCCTTTTACCGACCTTTGCTATAGACCTTGGTCTTAAAGGAAAGATCTGCTCCCACTGGGCACTCAACCCTCACCCCACCTTAATTCCTGCCATCGAATCCGGCATGGTAAAATCCATCTATTCTTTCGGAAGCGAGCCCGGGATGGATGATTACATTGCGGCACGAAAAGAAGTTTTTTTTACTTCCCCTGACGGTGTGCTCAAATCGAGCCGTTGCATGGCCCAGCTTGTCGGGTATTACGATTGTGAATGCTTTGTCGGGGCAACGCTCCAGATCGATCCTGACGGCAACAGCTCCACAGCCATAAGTGGACGCATCAGCGGGTTCGGCGGAGCTCCCAATCTGGGGTCGAATCCAACCGGTCGCCGTCATGTTACCCCCGCCTGGTTGAAGGTGGGTCAGGAAATTTCTGCCGCCGGCGGTCGTGGAAAAATTGAACGCGGACACAAACTGATCGTACAGCTCACGCCGACCGTCAGCGCTAAAAAGGGAATTCCCGTCTTTGTTAAGAACCTGGATGCTACTCTAATGGCCAGTCAGGGGTTGTTTGAACTTCCTCCGGTGATGATTTACGGAGAAGATATCACCCATATCGTCACAGAGAAAGGCATTGCCTATCTGTGCCGATGCGGAAGCTCCGAAGAACGCCGTGCTGCTATTCGTGCCGTGGCCGGCAGAACGCCTGTGGGAGAAGAGGAGATCGACTCGGAAACCGAGGCACTACGAAAGAAAAGAGCCGTGGCCTACCCCGAAGACTTGAATATTCAACCTGAAAGGGCGTCAAGGGACGTTCTTTCGGCAAAGAACATGCAGGACCTTGTGGA
>JAOZRT010000223.1 GCA_029940035.1 Desulfobacterales bacterium | reverse complement strand
AAAACCGCCCCTTTTGTACTGAATAATTTTGTATTGTTAACCGACAATAGTTAATTTTTTAATTACATGCGCAAGGAGTCTAACCGTGCAGGAATTTATCATACGAAGAATCATTTATGCAATCTTCACTATTTTTGCAGTGGCCACAATCCTGTTTTTTATCTTCCGGATTATGCCTGGAGATCCTACCGCCCAAATCATCAGCCCAGCTCTTGATGCAGCCTCACAAGCAAGAATGAAAGAGGCCTTTGGCTTGGACAAACCCTTGTCTATCCAATATGTTCTCTATTTAAAAGGTTTAGTTACACTGGAATGGGGGCGTTCCTTTACCTCTTCAAAGCCAGTATTTGATATCTTAATATATCGATTTTGGAATACGATTTTTCTGATGGGGGCAGCCATGTGCTTTACACTTATCATAGGAACAGGGCTTGGTATGCTCATGGCCTGGAAGCGGGGAGGCCTCTTGGATGTGGGAGCTACAGTGAGTGCTCTTGTCCTTCAGTCGGCCCCGCCATTTGTGACCGGAATATTATTTCTCATGATCTTAAGTTATCAACTTGATGTTTTCCCTACAGGTGGCATGAACACCCCAGGTATGAGACTACCTTCAGGAGTGGCTATGCTGTTCAATAAAGATTTTTTACACCACCTGTTCCTGCCAGCTATGACCTCGGCCTTTTATTACTTGGCCACACCCATGCTCATTATGCGTGATTCCATGCTGGAAGTGACAGGGAGCGATTACATTGAACTGGCCCAGGCCAAGGGGCTATCCCCAAAGATGGTCATGATCAAGCATGCTGCCAGGAACGCCCTTCTTCCAGTTTTTACAGTGTCTTCCGTTATGATTGGGTTTGCCTTAGGCGGTCAAGTAATTGTAGAGAAAGTTTTTTCCTGGCCCGGTATGGGATTGCTGATAGTGGAGGCAGCTTCTTCACATGATTATCCTGTAGCTCAGGCAACTTTCTTGATGCTGGCTGTAGTCATTATCGTATTGAACCTGTTGGCGGATATTTCCTACTGCTATCTTGATCCGCGCATTTCGGTTTCTGGAGGTAAAAAATGAGGTTGTTTGCCATTACAGAATTTTTCAGTTTTCAGTTTAAAACTATAAAAGGGAGTCGGTTTGGAATTTTTGGGGCTATAATCTTGATATTCTTCGGTATTATTGCAGTTTTCGCACCATTAATAGCACCCCATGAACTGTGGGAATCGCTACGTGATTCCAGTGGTAAGCTGGCCATTTTAAGACAGCCCTGTCTGGAGTTTCCAATGGGTACTACCGCCATGGGAAGGGATATTTTAAGTCAAATGATTCTGGCTACCCGAACCACAGTGATTATTGGTCTGACCTCGGGTCTTGTCTCCGTTTTCATTGGGGCGAATATCGGTCTGTTCGCCGGTTATTATGGTGGAAAATTAGATGAGGTGTTTATGCGGCTTACCGATATCGTTTATGGTATGCCCTTTTTACCCTTTCTTATTGTTCTGATTTCCCTTTTTGGACGAAATATCTGGTTTGTTATTATTGCCATTTGTTGCATCATATGGAGAACATCAGCAAGGGTTATACGCGCCCAAGTTCTTTCCATCCGCCAGCGTCAATATATTCAGGCGGCAAAGGCCCGGGGGTGTAGTGATCTAAGAATTATTTTTGGCCATATTATGCCCAACATCCTTCCTCTTTTGTTGCTATATACAGCCTTCAATATTGCCTGGTCTGTCCTTGCAGAGGCTGGAGCCAGTTTTCTGGGTTTTTCCGATCCAAACAATATCACCTGGGGTGGCATGCTTTACAATCTGTGGATATCAGGAAAAATAAGGACCGCTTGGTGGTGGTTTGCATCACCTTCAATCTGTATCATCCTTTTTGTCAGCGCCCTTGTTTTTATTTCACGGGCTTATGAAGAAGTTGCCAATCCGCGTTTGAAACAGAGATAAGGAACATCCTATGACTCAAATACTGAATATTAAAAACCTAAAAACTCACTATCAGTCAGCAGAAGGTGTTGTTAAAGCCGTGGATGGGATCTCTTTTACCATAGGTGAAAATCAAGTATTCGGTCTGGCTGGAGAATCCGGATGCGGCAAATCTACCTTGATCCGAACCATCATGCGTTTGATTCCCAAAAGTGCTAGTGTATCGGCTGATCAACTCCAGTTCAAAGGAAAAGATCTTTTATCTTTATCAGACGTATCTTTCAGGAAAAATATCCTGTGGCAGAATATTTCTCTTGTACCCCAGAGTGCCATGAATGCCTTGAATCCGGTTTATCGAGTCGGGGATCAGTGTACTGAAGCCATTCTGGCCCATACCGATTTGAATAAAGCAGAAGCTTCCAATGTTGTGGAGCGACTGTTTGATGTTGTCGGGCTTCAAGCCGGATTGATGAAGGCTTATCCCCATGAATTCAGTGGCGGCATGCGCCAGAGAGCTATGCTTGCAATGTCTTTGGTCTTAAGACCTGAACTGGTTATAATGGATGAGCCCACCACAGGTTTGGACGTGCTGGTCCAGGAACGGATTTTAAGAAATTTAAAAGAGATTCGACAAAAGAGCAAAAATTCACTCTCCATTTTGCTCATCACGCATGATATTTCTGTAATCGCAGAAATGAGTGACCGTATCGGCATCATGTATGCAGGGAAACTTATGGAAACAGCCAATTCAATGGATCTTTTCAATGAACCCTATCACCCTTATACATTAGGGTTGAAAAATGCCTTTCCCAGTATTAAATCTCTGGATCGGGAGCTGATTTCCATTCCTGGTTCGCCCCCTAACCTTACCCGGAATATTTCAGGGTGCCTTTTCTATGAACGGTGTCCCTTTTCTATTGATATTTGCCAGGAAAAACCACCACAAGAAACACTGGTTGCCAAGGATCATATTGTACAATGCCACCGGATTGAGGATGTGGAAAAATTTCGGAAACTTGCAGGAGAAAAAGAAACATGGCAATTCTCGAAGTAAATCAGTTAAGACAACATTTTTATATTAATCCCCCCATGTTGTCCAGGTTGATAAAAAATAAAAAACCAAGTATTATTAAAGCCGTTGACGGTGTGTCATTTACCCTGGAAAAAGGGGAAATTCTAGGGGTAGCTGGAGAATCCGGCTGTGGAAAATCAACTGCTTGTTTGGCCATTGCCAAGCTAAGAGAACCTACGGGTGGGAATATTCTTTACAAGGGAAAGAATATTTCTGGAATGACTAAAAATGAAATCCTGGAATACCGTAAACAAGTACAGTTGATTTTTCAAGACCCCTACGAATCCTTAAATCCAAGATTCAAAGTCTTTGACCTTGTGGCTGAGCCATTGAGAGCTCTGAATGTCTGCTCCACAAGAGCTGAATTGAAAGAACGGGTATCGGATACTATTGGTATGGCTGGTCTCCATCCTGAAGATTATCAGGAACGTTATCCCCATGAAATGAGTGGAGGGGAGAGGCAAAGGGTTGGCATTGCCCAGGCCCTGGTCCTTAAGCCGGAACTGGTAATTGCTGATGAACCCTTGTCCATGCTGGATGTTTCAATCCGAGCCGGGATTTTAGACTTGATACGTGATCTTTCCAAGAGCATGAATTTTTCCTGTATTTATGTGTCTCATGATCTGTCAATTCTTTCCAATATTTCCGAACGTATCATGATCATGTACCTTGGTCAGATTGCTGAGATCGGCATTACCCGGGATATTATCACCCGGCCACATCACCCTTATGCAAAGGCTCTTATTGCTGCTGTGCCTATCCCAGACCCAGCCTATTCACGACCCATACCGAATGTAAAAGGAGATGTTTCTACCCCAATTGATCCACCGCCGGGTTGCCGGTTTCAGACCCGATGTATGGATGTCATATCAGTATGTAAAGAAAAGGAACCGGCAATGGTTGAGGTTGAGCCCGGGCATCATGTGGCTTGCCACCTATATACCTAAAAAAATTGAAAGTTAATAGCAAACATTGCTTAGAGATAGCAACACATTGTTGTTTTATTTGTGGAATCATATGAAATGTCAAAAAAGGTTCAGTGTTTAACCGTAAAAGGAGAAACTTATGAAACATGCCGATATTATTGTCATTGGTGGTGGTGCCACAGGAGCCGCCTGTGCATTGGGGCTCGTTCGAGAAAAAGCTGGAACGGTGCTAATGCTGGATAAAACATTTGGCATCTATCGACCGTCCAGAGCCAACTTTGGACTTACTGGTTATTTGCTAAAAGGACTCAATGATGCCGTCTATGCGAAATGGGCTTTTAAGGCAATTCAGGAGTGGGCTGAATTTGGTCCACAATTAGAACAGGACAGTGGTATCAGTCTGGATTTTGCCCTTAACGGTGTTGGAGAGCCCTTTCTATGTGAAGAAGAAAAAGCGGTGAGGGTTCAACAGACTCAACAGTTAAAAGAGATGGCAGAAGTAAATGGATATAAATATAATTGCGAAATCCTTGATCGATATGAATTCTCCCAGCTTATCCCCAAAATGGAGCTTGGGGAAAAAGTAATAGGCGGTATGTTTTCTTCTGACAATGGTCATGTAAACCCTTTATTTATGCTCAGGGCCATGCGTAAGACATATATCAATGAAGGCGGTATTTTTATTGCGGGTGAATCTGTGATGGAGATCATTCCAGGTCAATCCCATACGATTATTAAAACAAATATCGAAAGCTATGTTTGTTCAAAAGTGGTGGTAGCAGCGGGTCATGGCAGCACACGGTTGCTGAACCATTTGGGGGTCAAATTGCCTCTGTTTCCACTGAGAGGTCAGCTGATGGTTACCAACCGGCAGCCGCCTATGCTGCCTATTCCTTTGTTCCTCGTTCGTCAGACTGGTGAAGGTACATTTATGATTGGGGTTTCCATTGAGCAAGCCGGGCATGATATTGGAACCACGGTAGAAGCAATGAATAGTCAGGCAAAAAAAGCCATTGAACTTTTCCCTATAATGGCAGAATTCAATTGGGTAAGGTCTTGGGGTGCCATCCGGGTTATTACCCAGGATGATTCTCCTGTTTACGATACCATCCCCGGGCATGACAATATTTTTGTCTTGGTCGGACACAGTGCTGTTTCTCTTGCATCTCTACATTCCTCTATCATCCCTAAATGGATTATCAGCGGCAGAAAACCCAAAGAAATAGAAAATCTCGGACTTAGGAGGTTCCATGTTTAGTTCATATGAAACAACAAAACAAACCGTGACCATTATTCTTGATGGAAAACCCCAAAGAGTTCCGGCTGGAGTAAGTGTGGCTGCCGCTGTCTTGGGCACAGGGAAAACCCATACCCGAACATCACTAATTTCTGGTGAACCCAGAGCCCCATTCTGCATGATGGGGGTTTGTTACGAATGCCTATTGGAAATTGACAGCCGGAAAGACCAGCAATCTTGCCAGGTCCAAGTTAAAGAAGGGATGATAATTAACCGGCAGATCCGGACCAACGGGGAGGAAAAATGAAAGATGCTTTTGGTATTACCACTATTGGATTTGATGTGGCTGTGATTGGAGCCGGACCAGCGGGTATTTCTTGTGCTAACTCTTTGGCAGATATGGGTCTGGAAGTTGTGGTTCTGGACGAACAGCCCAATCCCGGTGGACAAATTTATAAAAACATAGAACATGTTTCAAGTGCTTGTCTGAATATTTTGGGAGATGATTATTCAGCAGGACAGCCTTTGATAAAAAAGTTCAGACATCGAAATCCGACGTATTATCCGGGGGCATCGGTATGGCAGGTTAATTCTGATGGACACATTTTTTATTCAAAGGATGGAATTTCTAAGGAAGAAGCGGCAAAGTTTATAGTGGTTGCCACCGGAGCCATGGAAAGACCGGTGCCTTTTCCAGGCTGGACACTGCCTGGGGTTATGAGTGCCGGAGGTGCAAACAACTTGATCAAAAACGGCGGGCTGGTGCCCAATGGTCGTGTAGCCCTGGCCGGTAGCGGCCCCCTGCTCTTATTGGAAGCGGTTCATCTAATTGACATGGGGGTGGACATAAAGGCAATTTTGGAAACCACACCTGCAATTCCAAATATCTCCTCTCTGATTCATTTACCCCAGGCATTGGGACGTATGGATTTGCTTAAAAAAGGGATTTCCATGTTGCAAAAAATTAAAAAGGCCGGCATTCCCCATTACAAGGGCATTCGAAAACTTTCAGTCAAAGGTAACGATCGAGTTGAATCGGTCCATGCTTTGAAGGGAGATGATTCCATCAATGTAGATGCTGACATGCTGTTTGTTCATTTTGGAGTAGTTCCCAATACATCTATTTACCGCCAGATAGGATGTGAGCACGAATGGAATGACATCCAGCGTTACTGGTATCCTCAAAGTGATAAATGGGGACGGACCAGTCTAAGCAATGTATTTGCCGCCGGTGACGGACAGTTTGTCCATGGTGCAGTTCCAGCGGCCCTTAAGGGTGAATTAACTGCACTGGCCATAGCTGCTGATATGAAAATGATCGATAAAGACGAACGGGACAAACAGGCCAAATCTATTGAAAATCAATTGCAAAATGAATTGAAACCCCGTTCATTTATTGATGCATTATATGCCCCGATTCTGAATCTGCTTGATGTTCCAAAAGAAACTTTGATTTGCCGTTGTGAGTGTATCACCATGGGCCAGATCCTTGATGTTATCGATGAAGGCTGTGTGGACCCCAACGAGGTAAAGGCTCTGCTCAGACCTGGTATGGGCCCTTGTCAGGGGAAGATGTGCGGCAGTATCATAAGTGAAATTATTTCAATGAGGACAGGAAAGAAAATCAAAGAAGTGGGTAGCTTGAATATTCGACCACCGTTGAAAAATATTCCTTTGAGCGAAATCGCTGAAATAAAATTTTTAGCATAATTATATCCTGACAATCAAAAATGAAAGTCAGGAATCGATCGGATGCAATAATCAAGAATTTGACCTACACCGGAGATAGTTTGTAGGCACAGCCAAAGTTAAGTCAATCCTTAGAGGATTGACTTTATTATTAATAATCCAGAAAGAAGGAATATAAAAAATGGAAAAAATTATTCGAAAACATGTGGGAGAGCGAGCAAGTAAAATAGTCATCTACAACAAAACTGTCCATCTGTGCGGTCAGGTTGGGGTTCCTGATACACCCTTACAAGATCAGGCAAAAGAAATGTTATCTCGTGTGGACACATTATTGGAGGAGGCTGGTACTGATAAGTCCCATATGCTTTCGGCCACAGTTTATCTGTCTGATATCAAATATTTTGCCGAATTTAATAAAATTTGGGACGTCTGGGTTACTCCGAATAACACTCCCGCACGGACCTGTGTGGAAGCCAGACTAATGCATCCTGCTTTGTTTTGTGAAGTCACAATTGTCGCAGCTCTGCCATAAATTTTATTTTTAAGCATGATTTTAACCCCGCCGTTCATCTGATGGATAATGAGATATTAATACAAACGTCTTTTTACCAAAAAAATATAGGAGAAAATTTGTAAATCAAACTGATCCTCCCCCAAAAAACTGGAGATAGAGTTAAGCCATTTTTTATAATTTCAAGAGTCAAGGATACTTCATCTTTGATTAAATTTTGAACTGAAAATTGTTTTGATTTGTATCGGTATCTTTGAGTTTTTTCACTGTGGACTATGTCTATCATCAAACGCTCAAGTCATTTAAAGAAAGGGCGCGCACTTCTTTTTCAA
>JAOZRT010000542.1:229-2085 GCA_029940035.1 Desulfobacterales bacterium | reverse complement strand
TGTAAATCCTGCTTGCCCTGTGAAACCCGGACTTGTTTTTGTTTCACCGGGGTCTAAAAAATATTCGAGAAACCGACAACTGCCTACATATTAATACAACAATGCTTCAAACAATAAAAAACTCCATCCACCTATTATCGTCCCGTTTGGTCAACGTGATCGCCCAGCTGGGGATAGTCGTGTTGATATCCAGACGGTTAGGGCCGGATGCGTTCGGGGAATTCGCCTTCATGAATGCAGTCGTCATGACCGGAACGGTGGCAGCTATTTTCGGTCTGGACACGTTCATGGTCAGAGCGGTCAGCCGTGATGACGAGGGGGGCAACCGTTTATTGTGGACAATCCTCAGATTTAAAACAGCTTCGTCGGTGGTGGTCATCGGTGCCATATTTATACTTTTTAGATACGTCTTGGACACCCGCTCCATCTCAAATTTGCTGACGTTATTCACCGTGGCTATCTGCTTGAATGCCCTGGCACAATCCTTCTGGTTTTATGGCGACGCCTTCAACCGTTTTAGAATACATGCCTTTTTATGGGCCGGCTCGAATCTTCTCAGACTGGGATTCATATGGCTGCTGTTCTTCCATGACGCAAACCTTCGCATGGTTATTTACGCGATTATTTCGGCAGAAACGGTTGGGCTGGTGGTTTCCTTTACCACTGTCAAGGCTCTATTTAAGATTAGACCTGTAAAAGTGCCGATTCAGGATCTATTGGCCTTGCTGAAAGAATGTTACCCCATGGCCCTTATTTTTATATTGAGCGTGCTTTATTTTCGTATGGACTTGATCATGCTGAAACTAATGTATGCAGCAAGGGGGACAGGCTATTTTGCGGCAGCTCTTAGGGTTGTCGAGTTCGTTGCCATCATTCCCGGGACCATCTATATGGCCGTTTTTCCTGTTCTTTCAAAAAACTACGTGCACAATAGGCAGGCCTTTTTTGCAGGCATCCGAAAAACCATCCTGCTCTTAGGTCCTTTTGCTGTCTTTGTCAGCCTTTTGATCCTTCTCCTATCTTCCCAAATTACCGGTATTCTTTACGGTAACGCATTTTCCGAATCCGCAGCTTGTCTTCGAATCATGTCCGGCGTCACTTTCCTTTTATTTTTCAGTGGTTATTTTGCCTATTTCCACATGGCCATGGGAAACGAAAAACATGTTGTCGCCATACTTTTTGCGGCGACGCTGTTTAAAATCCTATGCAATTATATTCTCATACCGAAGTACGGCCCAACAGGGGCTGCATCTGCGGCTGTACTAACGGAATCGATCATTGTTGTCCTATACATCATCCCTGTTCTATTGAGAGCGAAAGACAAGAGCCGACCGGCAGTGGCCGCAACCAATGAACGGAGTTGAGATATTTTGAACGATTGCCGCGTCACGATCCTGATGGGTACATACAACGGTGAGCGCTTTCTCGAAGAGCAGATCCAGAGCATCCAGGCCCAGACGTTTAAAAACTGGCTTCTGCTCGTCCGTGACGACAGCTCTTCGGACGGTACTGTGCACATCCTGAACACATTCCAGGAACAAGACAACCGCATAAAGCTTATTGTCGATGACAAAGGGAACCTCGGACCATCCAGCAATTTCAACGAATTGTGCATGGAAGCTGCGAGGCGCGGTGCGGACATTGTGTTTTTCTGCGATCAGGATGATGATTACCGACCGGCGATACAACGATTTCGACTTCTATGGAGAAGAGACCAAAGGTGGCTCGGGATCAGTCTATGGTGTCGATGGCACCCTCAGGATGGCGGGGAACTACCGTTTGACCTATCAACTGCTGGGAAGTCATACCAAAGAGTTGGAAGGTACGGGCCTGAGTGATAGTCTTGTGAACTGGAG
>JAOZRT010000542.1:0-219 GCA_029940035.1 Desulfobacterales bacterium | reverse complement strand
ATGCCGCTGCAGCCGGACTGGATTACAACGGACGGCACCTGTATGCTGATCTGAGTTACAACGAAAAAAGCCCGGCCTTTCGTGCCCTTAACGGGTTTATCAATACTGCCGGCCGACGTGAGCTGCATCAGTATACGGGTCTGAGCTTTCAGCCAAATAAAAAATTGCTGATCGAATGGCAGCCAAGTTTGAGGCTGGGACGAGTTTGGAATCATGATG
>JAOZRT010000036.1 GCA_029940035.1 Desulfobacterales bacterium | reverse complement strand
AGAGCAGAAATCTTAGCCGCAGACCCCGGTGAAACAAAAGACAGAACGGGTTTCATTGGGCAGGCACTCGCAGACGACCGCAGACAAATAATTTTTAATGTCGCTTCGCGACTGCATAATGCAGATAGCAATTTACTGATGACTATGAGCAACCTGACACCTGAAACCCGACACCCGAAACCATCGAATATAGTGACAACTTTTAATCAGTACTTGACTGTTTAGGCACCCAATCCAGTACAGTTACCTATTCATCATAGTCGTCGGACCAGAATTTTTCACTATTTGACAATTCATCGGTATTATAGACCACCTGACCATCAAAAAGCGTCAACAGAACCTTTGCCTGGTTTATTTCCGTAGCAGGAATGTCAAACAGGTTGCGGTCCAGGACGATCAGGTCGGCACGTTTCCCTGTTTCGATGCTGCCGACCATGCCATCCTGGTGCATCAGATAAGCACCGTTGATGGTGTACCCCTCGATCATGGTCGCCAGATCTACGGCTTCCTGTGGATTCAATTGGGGGGCGCCTTCGGGCAGGTCTGGGTCCTGGCGCCGGACACCCACCTCGATGGCATCCAGGGGATTGAGGCTCGATACGAACCAGTCGCTGCCGCAGGCGATCCTGCCCCCGCTGCGATGGACACTGCCAATCACATAGAATGTTTTCAGACGCTCTTCCCCAACGGCCGCCAAACCCGAATCGGTTACATAGGGATCTGGAAAAGCCCACAGGGATTGAAAATTGGCGGTAACATTCAGTTCGGCAAACCTGGGTACATCCCCGGGATCGATCATCTGAACATGGCAGATGTGGTGGCGGTTGTCCTTTTTGCCATTAGCTTTTTGCGCAGCTTCGAAGGCGTCCAGGGCCATGCGCACGCCGCCGTCACCAATGGCGTGCAAATGAACCTGAAGATCCTGACTGTCGACCCAGGTGATATAACGATTCAGATCTTCCTGGGTGTAAAAGGGGGCATTGCCGTTCCAGGTGTCATTAATATAAGGCTCAAGCAGTACGGCCGAACCGTTTTCCAGAACCCCGTCAATGTACATTTTAACGGATTCCACATCGATTCCCGGCCGGCGGTACTTGGTCCTCGCGTCCACAAAATCGAACACCTCGTCCCCAAAAGCACCCGGCTGCCAGTTAATGGGTGAAATAGAGGCCCTGACCCTCAACGTCAGGGCTTGGCACCGACTCAGTTCGAGGTAGGGTTCCATGAGCGCATCATCGGCACCAGGTTCAATGATCGAGGTGATGCCAAGCCGGTGGGCGGCTGCCATACTGCTTTTCAGGCTTTTAAGACGATCTTCGAGCGCGGGAGAGGGAATGGCGTCCTTGACCATCCGTGCGGCAAAATCATGCAAATACCCATTCGGTTCCTGGGAACCGGGGAGCCGCTCTATTCTTCCCTGGGGTGGATCCGGCGTATCTTTGTCGATACCCGCCAATTCCAGAGCCTTGGAGTTTGCCCAGCAGGAGTGCCCGTCAAAGGTCAAAATATAGATAGGCCGCCGAGGGGAGAGTTTGTCCAGAATGTCTCTGGAAACTTCATGGGCACAGGTTTTCTGCAGACCTGGGCATTGAATCCATCCTTTAGCATCCGGCCCCTGGCCCTGAATGTAGTTTTCCATCCTAAAAATAGCCTGGTCCAGGGTCGGGCAATCCCACAGGTCGCATTGCAACGACTGCATGCCGCCGTCATAGAGGTGCACATGGACATCGTGGAATCCCGGCAGCATCAGCTTGCCGTCAAGGTCAATAACCCGGGTACGCGGACCGATAGCCTTCTCAACGCCCTGATTATCTCCCACGTAGATAATCTCACCACCTCTAAGAGCCACTGCCCGAGCCCAAGATCGCCGCTTATCCACCGTGTAAATGGATCCGTTTTTGAACACACGATCGGCAAAGGTATTTTTCGCTGCCAGCATTGGTTTCTTCTCCATAGATACAGATCACCTTGAATTCATGAAACTACAAAGACACAAAGGGCACGAAGGCACTCTTCATCACGAGCACACCTAATTTTATCATTTCGTGGTTTCAAGATTTCGTGCTTTCGTGATTGCTTTTTTTCCTTCACCCTTTTACCTTTTTAAATCAACATTCTGCATTCCGAAATCCGAGTTCCGATTTCAAGTATCTTCGTGCCTTTGAGCCTTAGTGGCCTTATAAAATATTTAGCCTCATTGACTGCAGGGTCAGTTCCCCGGAATACCGAAACGCCAGTTGTTCTTCAGAAACCGTACCGTGAGGGAGGTTTCCACCTTGATAACCCCTTCAATTTTGTTTATCTGATTGATGAGTTTGCCGAATTCCTTCTGGGAATCGACAAAAAATTCCAGATCAAAGTCAGTGGCGCCGCTGAGTTGGGCAATGTACCAGAGACCCGCCAACGATTCCAAAGCCTCCCCGACCTGATCCAGTTTGGCATTGTCCGCCTTGATCTTTACATTGCCGAGGATGCCGGCCCTGCTATTCAAAGGATTGACAATGGCCACCACCTGCATTTGCTTTTCTTTGAGCAGTTTCTGCAGGCGGTTGCGCACCGTAGCTTCGGAAACATTTAGTTTTTTTGCGATTTCTGTATTCGGGATGCGCCCGTTTTGCTGGAGCAGCCGCGTAATTTCATAATCCACATCTTTGTTTTGATTGGCCATGGTTTTCCTCAGCTTTGTTGATGGATCGATATCCTGTGCGGCGATTTTATTACTCATGACAAACTACCATAACCTGTTGAATGCGTCAATTATTATTCGCAATTTATATATCTAAATCGCAACTTTGATATTGTTTTAATGCTTATATTCGAAATAATATATTGACTTTCGCAGTTTATTTCTCTACATTTTCATAACATCGTTACCTAAATTGAAACACTCACTTTAGGTTGAACAAAATCCGAATCAAAGGAGGGGTAAGCTATGCAAAGAGGCCCGACAGCCAGCTCGGTCATGAGCACCGGGTGGGGGTTAAAAACATTAACCCGCGATGCACTGGACAAAATTCACGCTGCCACACTCGATGTGCTGCAGACCACGGGCGTGCGCGTCGACTCCCAGGAAGCATTGAAAATCCTGGACAGGGAAGGATGCTGGGTTAACCACAAGACAGGCGTGGTCAGGTTCCCCGAGCATATCGTCAAACAAGCCCTGGGTATATGCCCCAGCCAGATCCTGCTCGCAGGCCGCGATCCTGAAAAAGACTTCATGATGGGCGGCCGCGAAGTGGGTTTCACCACGTTTGGAACCGGCGTCCAGGTGGAGGACCTGGAAACAGGGGAAATACGCGATTCCACCAAGGAGGATGTGGCCCAGATCGCCCGCCTCACCGATGCTCTCAAGCACATGGACGTGCTGTCGTCGCCTGTGGAGGCTCGGGACAAACCCGGTTCCTCCCATGATCTGCACATGTTCGAGGCGGTGCTGATGAATTGCACCAAACATTATGCCTGCGAGGCGGAAAACGGTGAACGCATGAAGGCCATGATCGAAATGGCTGAAGTTGTTGCCGGCGGCTCTGAAGCGCTCAAACAAAGGCCTATCTTTTCCATGGGCGCCTGCCCCACAAGTCCCCTGCAGCTTATCAAGGAGGCAGCTGATGTCATCGTGGTATCGGCAAAAAACTGGATTCCCATCGATGTGCTCAGCATGGTGATGGCCGGCGCCACCAGCCCCATATCGGTTTCCGGTGCTTTGGTGACCCACAATGCGGAAGTATTGTCCGGCATCATTCTGGCCCAGGCCGCCAACCCGGGAGCCCCGGTCATCTACGGTAGCTCTTCCACCACTTTTGACATGCGCTACGGTACCGCTGTCGTGGGGGTGCCTGAAATGGCCATGATCAGTGCGGCAGCTGCAGACATGGCCAACTTTTATGGGTTGCCCAGCTACGTTGCCGGCGGGTAGGCGGACGCCAAAATATCAGATGCCCAGGCGGGACATGAAAAGACGCTCAGCGCGCTTCTACCCGCCCTGGCCGGAGCCAACCTGATTTATGGTCCGGGAATGCTCGAGATGGGCATGACCTTTAGCTTCGGCCAACTGGTCATCGACGATGAAATTGCCGCCATGGTAAAGCGGGTCATCTGCGGCGTGGGCTTTGACGATGAATTGATGGGTGTCGACCTGATCAAGGAGATCGGGATCGGCGGCCACTTTCTGGCAGAACGCCACGTCATGGACCATCTGGCCACCGAACAGATTCAGGCCACCATCATCGACCGCCGTGTGCGCGAAGACTGGCAGGCGGATGGAGCGAGAGGCCTGCACCAAACGGCCAACCAAAAGGCAAAGGAGATTCTGGAAAACCACAAGCCTGAACCCCTGCCCGATAAAATGGTCGCTGAGCTGAAAAGGATTGTCAAAAAGGCGGAGAGCTTTTGAATGCGGAATACACTTTGGTAAAAGGTTAAATGCTGAAGGAAGTTGCAAAGCGATATGGAAACCAAGTGACAACGGCTGGTTTCGGCCTAATATCCCTTTAACCTTCAGTCTTCCAACTTCTACCTTTTTGTGAATTTGTGATGAATAAGACACTTGGGTTATAGTCGCAAGAATCGAGGTAAATATCATGCCGAATAAAATCATGTGCAGGATGGGAGACGGGGAACGGGTCTGGCTGCCCGCCGAACAGATCAAGGAAGATATCCTCAGAGGAACCCGCGATGCAGCGGAAAGAGCCAAGATACCCGAACTGACGGAGGAGGAGTGCGAACGGCTTTTCGACATCATGGCGGACCCGTCAAAAGTGGTCAGCGTTTCTCCGGGCGAAGAAGTCATTGTAACCGACGATGCCGTCAGCATGCTGTTTTATGCCGACCAGGAAAACAGCGGCCAGGGAATTCCCATGAGCCGCACCCAGTCGCTGCTGGCCTACGAACGGGCGTGTGCCGCCGACACCATCTCCATGGGTCACACCGATTACAGCTTCAAGCAGGTCAAACCCATCATCAATTATGAAACCCAGGAGTACTACAATGCCTCCCAGATGACCACGGCCCCTTTTTTCTACGGGTCCCAGCCCAACATGGGGCTCTACTTTCAGCCGGACGGCCCCTACCCCAACCCTGCCGAACTGCTTCCCCAGGGTAAAATCAGCGAGGCACTGGAGGCTCAGGAAATCGCCATGGAGCACCTGTCCGCAGACCTGATTTACATCGGCAAGGAGATGAATGGCGTGGGCTGCGAAGGCCTCAACTTCGACACTGCCGCTTCCGCCGGGGATGCCGATTTCAAGGCAACCCTGCAAGCGGTCGAAAAGCTCAAAGCCCTGGCTCCGGGCATGTCCATTATAGTGGGCATGTCTTCTGAGTTTGTGATGGGCATGCACGGCGACATCACCTACAAAGGCAAACGCCTGGCCGGCATCTATCCCCACGAGCAGGTAAAGGTCGTGGAAGAGGCCGGCGCCGACATATTCGGACCGGCCATCAACGTCAACACCAGCGAGTCTATCCCCTGGAACCTGGCGCGTGCCGTCACCTTTGTCAAGGAAACCGTGGCCGTGGCCGGCATCCCGGTGCACCCCAATGTCGGCATGGGCGTCTGCGGTGTGCCCATGTTTGAAGTGCCGCCGGTGGATGCCGTGACCCGGGCGTCCAAATCACTGGTGCAGATCGGCAAAGCAGATGGGTTGTAGGTTGGCACGGGCGACATATTCGGAATGCCCACCGCACATGTTATGGCTTCAGCCATGGGCGGCATCCGGACTGCCGGAGATCTGGTGGCCTGGATGCAGATGACCCGCAAGATGAAAATCGATGAAGCTAAAACCTACGTGGCGGACAAACTAGGGGTGGAACTGATCGCCCTGACAGATGAAGAGATCATGCGCCAGGTGCGGGAAGACCTGGACATCGGCATCATCACCTCTGTTTCCGGCAGCGCCAAAGGCATTGCCGCCAAGTGGAAAATCGCCGAACTGTTGGATATCGACATCAACTCGGTCAATCATTTTCGAGCTAAGGTTGGAATATAATCTGGTAACCACAAAGGCACCCCGGTGAAATCGTCTTCGATGGCACTGGCGTGCATTTCACTGGGTAAACAAAGGACACAAAGAATTTATACAACAAACATAGAAAGCCATTTTTGAAAGATATTAGTTCTTGGTTCGAATATCCGTCATGCCTGCGAAGGCAGACATCCAGGGCTTCGTCCCGCCGATTTCTGGATAGCGCTGACGCTTCACTACGTGTCCCGCCTTCGCGGGAATGACGCTGGAAGGTATAGCCAACTACAATTAATTACGCGCGAAGTGTAAATGACAGCTGCAGGCGTAATGACACGAAGTAAATGACAATTTGAATACCCATATAGCACGCCAACGAATCATGTAGAACAATTCTTAAAAGGATGACCATATGGCCAGCATCGAACCCATTCAAATCAACCCGGATATGCAGATCAAGGTGTTGTCGGACGATGAACTGGGAAAGCTGCATTGTGCCACCCAGACCGTTTTGGAAGAAACCGGCGTCAGGTTCCCTTCGCAAAAGGCGCTTACGGTTTTTGCCGATGCCGGGGCGGATGTGGATTTTACATCACAGATTGTTAAGATTCCTTCGGATCTTTTGATGACCGCCCTATCGAAAGCACCCGAATCGATCCGCCTGGGTTCCCGGGGAGATGAATCCCTTGATCTTGTCCTCGACGGCAACCACACCTATTGCGGGACAGGCGGAACCGGTACCGTTACCCTCGACCCGGACACGGGCCAGGAACGGCCATCCACCAAAGCAGATACGGCCATGATGGCCCGGGTGGCTGATTTTCTCCCGTCCATCGGGTTTTACTGGCCCATGGTGGCGCCCCAGGACAACCCCCCTGAGCTTCTGCCCCTGCATGAAATGGAAGCCTCTTTTCTCAATACGGAAAAGCACGTGCTTACCGCCAGCTGCATCAGTGAATTCAGTGCCCAAGCAGCCGTGGAAATGGCCCGGGCGGTCGCCGGCAGCACAGAGCAGATGCAATCCCGGCCGCCGCTTTCCGCCATCATCAGCCCCATCTCACCCTTGAACAATGATGCCGAAGCCCTGGATGCAGCCCTTATTTTTGCCGAAGCCGGCCTGCCCATAGGCTTTGCCACCATGCCGGTCATGGGTTCCACCGGGCCAGCCTCCATAGCCGGCACCCTGGTGCTGGGAAATGCCGAAATCCTGAGCGCCGTCTGCCTTATCCAACTCGCCTATCCAGGAGCGCCTGTCACCTACCCGCTGTTCTCCGGTGTAATGAATCCTCTTACCGGTGACTGTGTGGTGAGCACCCGCAACCAGTATCCGTTTTATGCCGCCACAACCCAGCTGGGGCACTTCTACAACCTCCCGGTCATGTCCAGTTTCGGCGGGAGCGACCTGCGCGATCCGGCCCGCTGGGAGGTGGGCAAGGAAGACGCCGTGGATGCCTTCTACATCTGCGCCATGGGGCCTGACCTGCTTCCCTGTTTGGGAATGATGGAGACCTATACACGCCTTCACCCGGAAAAGCTTATTATGGACAACGATATCGTCCAATCCGTCCAAAGCATGCTGAACAACATACCCGTTACCACGGAAACGTTGAATGTGGAGGAGATCCACATTGTCGGTCCCGGCGGTCATTTCCTGGACACTGCTTATACCCTGAAAAACATGCGGGATTTGTGGAATCCCGGCATCTGCCACGAGTGGATAGCCGGTGAGGGGGGGTTTTCCGATCCGCGGAATGCCGCGCGGAAGAAGCTCAAAAGGATCTTGACCGACCATGAACCCGAACAACTGGACGCCACGTGTCAAAAAGCACTCAAACACATCATCAAAAATGCCGAAAAGGCATTGTAAGGAGGAATTATGCAAAGCGGAGAAAAAACAAGGAAAATGTTCCAAAGGGCCCTGGACTGCATGCCGTCGGGGGTTACTTCCAATTACCGTTACTGGGGCGACGACAAATCCCTGGTGCTGAAAAAAGGGGAAGGCGCCTACATCTGGGACCAGGATGACAATCAATACATCGACTATCGCCTGGGATTCGGACCGGTCATCCTGGGGCACGCCTATCCGGCCGTGCTGGAAAAAGTAAAGGAGGCCATGTCCATCGGCAATGTCTACGCCATGACCCATGAATACGAAATCAAGGCTGCCGAAAAAATCAAAAAAATGACCGGCGTGGACCTGGTGCGGTATGCCAACTCGGGCACCGAAGCCACCATGCACGCCATCCGCATTGCCCGCGCCTACACCGGCCGGGATAAAATCATCAAATTCGAGGGGCACTACCACGGCTTCCACGACGCAGTGCTGTGGAGCACCTTTCCGCCGCTTACCTCGGTGGGTTACCGCCGCGCACCGGTGAAGGTGCCCCAGGGATCCGGCATGCCCCAGAGCCTCGGCAACCTGGTTCACATAGTCCCGTTCAACGACGAGGAACTGTTGGAAAACAAGGTCAAGGCCAACTGGGGCGACATTGCCTGCATCATCATGGAGCCCATCATGGGCAACTGCGCCTCGGTTATGCCCAAAAAAGGCTATCTGGAATTCGTACGCAAGCTGTGCGACGAATATGGCATCGTACTCATTTTCGACGAAGTCAAAACCGGCTTCCGTATTGCCAAGGGCGGCGCCCAGGAATATTTCGGCGTAAGGTCCGACCTGGCCACCTATGCCAAGGCACTGGGCAATGGCTTCCCCATTGCCGCCATCGGCGGGAAGAAAGAGGTCATGGGCGACATCGGCTTTTTGAAAATCCCCCACGGCGGCACCTATGCCGGCAATGTCGTGGCCACGGCTGCCGCCTGCGCAACCCTGGACGAACTCGAAGCCGGCGCCTTGGACAAAGTCAGCGCCCACGGGATTCGGCTCATGAACGGCTTCAGTCAGGTGCTCAGTGACCGCGGCGTTCCCGGGTTTGTGCAGGGACCGCCGGCCATGCCCGCCATCGTGCTGACCGAGGAGGCCGGTGTCTTCGATTACCGTGATGTGGCCGCATCCAATCACGCCATATACGAACAGGTTATCTGGAAACTGTTTGCAAAAGGGGTCATGCCGGACTCCGGCGTGCACGAGCCCTGGTTCATTTCCGCCTCGCACACGGACGCGGATGCGGACAAGGCCATTGAGGCGTTTGACGAGGCTGTTATGGAAGTGCTCTGCTGACACCTGTTTTTGTATGAAATTGATGAGAGTTAACCTCATAATAACAAAATGTTGGTGATCATTTTTTCATCAATTTCACCCAAGGGGCGAGCGGAGACTTCCATATGCTGTGTTGCCAAGGGTATGAAGTAAAACACACTACGACTTCACCCTTGGGCGTTTTGCCTATGTAAGTCTCCGACTCGTACAAAATTCAGGAGATATCATCCTTGATAAGCTTATGTATCATACCACTTTAGTCAATTAATAACTTGATTTATCAGTGAGTTCATGAAATTTATGATGAGGATATATACGAAACTCCAACCTGTTTCCAATATGGGATATCACGAATATGGTGTGTGTTGGCCAAGGAGGTGAGTTCAGCAGTACACCACACCGTCATCGATTGCTTTGCTCTGCTATTCAAATATAACCTCACTGCATGGGCTGATCATGCTTGTGACAGCCACCGCAGAAACGTAGAAAGGAGAAGAATACTATGAAAAGGGAAACGTTATTCAAAGGCAGCCTGGCACTTATCGTCTGTATGGTTTTCATGCTGGGTATCCTGTCCAGCGCTTATGCCGCCGGCAAGTACAAGGATTACCCCGTACCCCAATCATGTCTGGACCAGGTAAAAAAAGAGGGCAGCAAACTCTATATCTACGATTGGGCCGAGTGGTGGCCGGATGAACTCTTTGAAAATTTTACCAAGGAATTCGGCGTCAAAGTCGTCAGGGACCACTACGCCGACACCGAGGAAATGGTAACAAAACTCAAGCTCAACCCCAAAACACCCTATGACCTCATTCTGGGCGCCGGACCTTCCGACGCGGTCCGGCTTTATGAGATGAAGCTGCTCAAGGAGCTGACCCACGCCTGGCTGCCCAACATGACGGCGTACCTGAAAGACGAATACAAGACCATGGATTTCGATCCGGGCAACAAATTCCAGTTCCCGGACTCCATTTTCTACACCACCTACACCTACAACGACAAATATGTGGATAAAAACGACCCCCTGATGGGTTCCTGGGGACTCCTGTTTAAGGGCGACAAGTACAAAGGCAAGATCACCATGATCGACAATGCGCAAGAATCCATAGGTGCCGCCCTGAAATACCTGGGTTACTCCTGGAACAGCGATGTCGAAAGCGAACTCATGGAAGCCAAGGCCCTTCTGATGGCCCAGAAACCCAATCTGGCGGCCTATGATTCCTGGCCCAGTCGCCTGCTCAAGGACGAGGATGTGTGGATCTCCCATTTGTGGATCGGAGACAGCTGGTGGCTCTCGAGAGACAAACCCGAAATCAAGGGTGTCATGCCCACGGAAGGCAGCTACTATGCGGGCAACACCGGGTTTATCCCCAAGGGCTCCAAACACACGGCCGCGGCCCATCTTTTCATCAACTATATCTTCCGTACGGAAGTGAACGTTCTATTAGTGGGCTGGATCGGCTACCCGCCGGTGCACAAGCACACCATGGAATTCATGACCGACGAGATGAAGGCCTGGCCCGGCTTTGTTCTCGACAAGACCTACCAGCGCAAGTGCGATACCTTTGATCGCAGACTGGTTGAGGGACCGGGCAAGGAAATGCGCGACAAGATCTGGGAAGACATCAAGAAGTAGATAACAAAAACAATCGAGTCGTCATATCACGGAAGTGCGGATGACGGCAGGCCGACGGGCAACCGCTCCTGCATGATTTCGTACTTCCGTGATGTTTGTTTCTACATTGCAAAACAAAGAGTAGGATCACATGCCCGTATTGGATGATATGTCAGCATCCCAGGCCCAGGCCAAAAAAAGGGAAAAACGCAAACTTACTCTGGATATTACGGCCTATTTAAGCCCCATCATTATCATCGTGGTTGTTTTTGTTTTCGCGCCCCTGGCCATCATCCTGTTCTTCAGTTTTCTGAAGTCAGGCCCCTACGGTCAGATCATCTATACCTTCACCTTTGAAAACATTGCCGCCATTTTGGGCGGCGGTTACGGCAAAGTTTTTCTGAAATCAGTTTATCTTGCCATTCAGACCAATTTTTTATGCATCCTGCTAGGGTACCCCATCGCCTACTATATTGCCCGCTTTGGGGGCAAAAGGAAGGTTCTGTGGATATTCCTGATCATCGTGCCCTCGTGGTCCTCCTACCTCATCCGGCTGTATGCCCTCAAAACCCTGGTGGGAACCAAGGGGACCATCAACACGTTGTTGATAAATATAGGCGTCATTTCCGAACCCATCCAGATTCTTTACACAAATTTTGCCGTTACCATGGCTCTGGTGTTTGCCTGGCTGCCCTTCATGATCTTGCCCATTTACGCCGCCCTGGACGGTCTTGACCGGTCAGTTTTGGAAGCGGCCACAGACCTGGGCGCCACCCCCTTTCGCCGGTTTTTCCGGGTGACCCTGCCCTTGACCCGAGGAGGGCTTTTAGCCGGCTCCATCCTTGTTTTCATCCCCACGGTGGGTGAATGGCTGGTTCCACACATCTTCGGCGGGTCAAAAATCATGATGGCCGGCTCCCTTGTGGCCCATAAATTTACCGCTGTGGGCAATATCCCCCAGGGGTCCAGCCTGGCCATCATGCTGGCGGCAACCCTGGTCCTGATCCTCTATCTCACCATTAAATGGGGTGGAAGAGAAGCCCTGGAGAAGGCCCTATGAAAAAAAGGAAGCTCGCACCGAAAATTCTGTGGATATTGAGTATTCTGACCCTGATTTTTCTGTGGGCGCCGATGATTCTGGTCATCGTGTATTCCTTTTCCAACAATAAATACGGGTCCTCCTGGGAAGGCTTTACTCTCAAGTGGTACGTAAAACTGGCCACCAACGACCAGGTCAGAGATGCGCTGATGCGCAGCCTGATCATCGCCGGTGTGACTGTGGTGGTCTCGACCCTCATCGGGACCGTGACCGCCTATGGGCTCTATAAACTCAATTTCAAGGGCAAGAATTTCTTGCGTACCTCCATTCTGCTGCCCATTGTATTTCCATCAGTGGTCACCGGCAGCGCCCTGCTGGTCTTTTTTACACGGTTGATCCACCTTCCCCTGGGATATCCCAGCATCATCATCGCCCACATCGTTTTCTGTTCACCCCTGGCGGTATTCATCATCCTGGGGCGCATGCAGCGCTTTGACTGGGCCTGGGAAGAAGCAGCCCTGGATCTGGGGGCCACACCGCTGCGAACTTTCATCAGGGTTACGGGACCCCAGCTTCTACCGGCCATCATGGCTTCGGCCATGCTGATCTTCCCCTGGTCATTTGACGATTTCGTGATCACTTATTTCGTGGCCGGGGTGGGCAGCACCACCCTGCCTATTTATGTATTTTCACAATTGCGCTTCGGTGCGACCCCGGTCATCAATACCATTGGCACCCTGTTTGTCACCGTAACCATGCTGGGAATGCTGGCTGTATACTTTGTCCAGAAGATGGGCAAAAGCAGTAGCAGTGCCTGATAAATGAAAGGACAGAATTTACCATGAGCGGGTCAGATACCTTAAATACTGAAAAACAACCGGCTTTTTGCCTCGAAATCAGGGATGTGGTCAAACAATTCCCCGGCGTGACGGCAGTGGATCATATCAGCCTTGAAATCAAGGAAGGCGAGATATTTACCTTCCTGGGGCCCAGCGGGTGCGGAAAATCCACACTCCTGAGGATCGTTGCGGGCCTGGAAAATCAGGACCAGGGCGATGTGCTGATTGCCGGTGAAGTGGTCAACGACCTACCGCCTTACAAAAGGGACTGCAGCACAGTGTTCCAGAGCCATGCCCTCTTTCCGCACATGAGCGTCGCCGACAATATCGGCTTCGGCCTGGTGGAGAGAAAAATTCCCAAGGCAGACATCAAAAAACGTGTCCAGGCCAAGGTCGACCTGGTCAACCTGGGCGGTATGGAAGACCGCTTTCCTCATCAGTTAAGCGGCGGGCAGATGCAGCGTGTGGCCCTGGCGCGTTCGTTGGTGCTGGAGCCTACGGTTCTGCTTTTGGACGAACCCCTGGCCGCCCTGGACAGAAAACTGCGCAAGGAGATGCAGATTGAACTGAAACGCATTCAGCGTGAGGTGGGCACCACCTTCCTGAATGTTACCCATGACCAAAAGGAGGCCCTGAGCCTCTCGGACCGCATTGCCGTCATGAAAGACGGGGTTCTGCTGCAGATCGGCACCCCGAATGAGATATATGAAACCCCCCGCACCCGTTTCGTGGCCTCGTTCATGGGCGCAACCAACATATTTGCCGGAAGTGTCATTGACGCCAGTGATGACCTGCTTACCTTTAAAGCAGATACCGGATTGCAGGTTATCATCCCAACACCAGCAGACATTCCCGCCGATCAAATCACGGGTTTCTCCGTCCATCCGGAACTCATCGATCTTATCCAGGGAGATGCCAATCCCGAACTTACGTGCACCGAAACGGATGTCATGCTGCCGGGAACCATCAAAGAGGTGTTCTATCTCGGTGACTTCAGTGAGGTGTCGGTGATACTCGACGACACCGATCTCATTCTGACGGTCTACATGACCAGGGGCTGGAACGGACCCAACATGAAGATGTCTGAAGGGGAGCACATAATTGCCCAGTGGTCCGGCGAGAGCATGAATCTGCTCGTCGGTTAATTTGTGTTTGGTTTTTGGTATTTTGTGTTTCGTGTTTCGTTCATAGTTTCCTAATCATCATTGTCCGGTGAACCTCAATACGGGAAGGAATCTGCCCTCTGGCTTGGATGGATGCATGCCCTTCTTCTCAAACCCCATCTTCAAATAAAAATGAACGAGAGGTCAATGCAGGCAACAAACACAAACCACAGCGGCAAGCGCGTCAGACGCATGTTCGGCGAGATTGCTGAACACTACGACCTGCTCAACCGCCTCATGACTTTCGGTCAGGACAGGGTCTGGAGGCAATGTGCTATCCGGGCCGCAGGTGTTCCCAAGAACGGGATCGTCCTGGATGCCGGCACCGGTACCGGCGGCATCGTTCTGGACGCGCTGAAAACAGATAACACCCTCAGTGTCGTAGGTGCGGATTTTACAATGGATATGATGCTTATGGGCCGCCAAAAGCAGAACGGCAACCGGATCACATGGATTACAGCCGATGCACTTGCATTGCCCTTTAAGAATGCCTGCTTCGATGCGGT
Organism: Desulfobacterales bacterium; assembly: GCA_029940035.1. GTDB lineage: Bacteria > Desulfobacterota > Desulfobacteria > Desulfobacterales > B30-G6 > JAJDNW01. Next base: position 10,858 of record JAOZRT010000036.1, on the reverse strand, counting down.
CACGTCCGGCTACCTGATCCGCAATGTAAGCGATGCTTTCCGCGCCTTTAAGGAACAGGCCCGGGTCATAAAACCCGGGGGCCGTGTGGCTTGCCTGGAAACATCGCCCCCGCCAAAGGGGCTGCTGAGGCCTGCGCTGCTGTTGTTCCTGAACCGTTTGATTCCCCTGTTGGGCCAAATCGTGTCCGGCAACCGCGCGGCCTATACTTACCTCCCCCGGACGACACAGAATTTCCCGCCCCCTTGGAAGGTCTCCGCCATCATGCGGTCAGCCGGCCTTATCCGCATCCGCTATCAACGATTCATGTTCGGGACCATTGCCGTACACGTGGGCATACGCCCGAAATGTTAGGATAGTATTTGACAAGGCTTATCGATGGTGTTACTGTAATACTATAGATATATCGATCGGAGGATTGGCATGCAAACAGTAACAGTATCCCCAAAATATCAAGTTGTCATACCAAAAAAAATTCGGGAAATATTACAACTTAAGCCTGGCCATAAAATGAGAGTGATAGAATATGACGGCCGCATTGAATTGATACCTGATCGCGATATTACCGAGCTAAGAGGATTCCTCAAAGGTATTAACACGGACATTCATCGTGAAAAAGACAGGTTATGAATATTATAGATTCATCTGGTTGGCTTGAATATTTCTCAGATGGCCCGAATGCAAATTCCTTCATGGATCCATTGCATAATACGGCCGCGCTCATTGTTCCCGTTATAACTATTTACGAAGTATTTAAAGTGGTTCTTCGAGAATCCACTGAAAATGATGCTCTCCAGGCGGTTGCAGCAATGCAAAAAGGCAAAGTTGTCGATCTGAACAGTCGTATTGCGATGAAAGCGTCTAAATTAAGCCTGCTGCATACTCTCCCGATGGCTGACAGTATCATACTGGCTACAGCACGAGAATATAAGTGCGTCATCTGGACTCAAGATGCCGACTTCCAAAACCTTGAACACGTAAAATATTTTTCCAAATGAAAAAAAAACAATAATCAATAGCTAATTGTTAATGACCTCTGACCTCGCTTTCTGAATTCCGCATCTCGCCTTGAAAAATGTTAGTACTTCGCCCCATGCTCCTTTTTAACCTTCTCGCGGTCGATTTCATTGTCCGCTGTCTTGGGCAGGGCATCCACGAATACAACGTGTTTCGGCTTTTTGTAGCGGGCAATCTTCGATGCCACGTATTCCTTCAATGCATCCGGGTCCACGGTCTGCCCCGATTCGAGAACGCATACAGCTTTGATGGCTTCGCCCCACTGCTTGTCGGACACGCCGATGACACTTACTTCGGCCACTGCCGCGTGGGACAAAATTACCTTTTCCACTTCGATTGGATACACGTTTTCGCCGCCCGGCTTGATGAGTTCCTTCTGGGCCTTGCGTTTGACATACCAGAGAAAGCCGTCTTCATCGAATCTGCCGATATCGCCAGTGTGGTGCCACCCATGGCGAAAGGTGTATTCGTTGTCCGCATCCCGGCCCCAGTAGCCCAGGAAAACGGTCGGTGAACGGACACAGATCTCACCGGATTGTCCTGTGGGCACCTCTTCGTCCAGGTCATCGAAAAGGGCAACCCGACTTAGGGGCGTGGCCTTGCCGGCACTCCCGGGCCTATCTGAAATGAGCCCGCCGGTGACCCCCATGGCCTCGGTCTGGCCGAACCCGGTTTCATAGTCTACCCCGGGCACAGTTTCCAGAAAGCGCATGATGTTTTCAGGATGGTCCATGCCGGTCACGTGCCTGAGGCTGCTGATATCACAGCCGGCTTCCTCGTTGGCCTCCATGAGCATTTTCAGGATGGGGGCAAAATTGAAAAAAGTGGTGCCTTTTTCCTTTTCAATGGATGCCAGGGTCTGCTCAGGCTTGAACCTTTCCATGATCACGTTTTTTCCGCCGCAGTGGATGGAGGCCATGGTCATGGCCAGGCCGGCGATGTGAAACAGCGGCAGAATGCAGATGTGGCAGTCTTCTTCATTGAGATGATAGCGCAGCAGGGTAACCATGCTGCCAAAGACGATGTTGGCCTGGCTCAGCAGCGCCCCTCTTGGTTCGCCTTCCACGGCTGCGGTGTGAATAATCACAAACCCTGCATCTGCGGGGATGTCGAAATCGCGTTCAGCCCCCTCCCGGGTGTAGAGGCTGTTGAAGAGGAGAAAACCCGCAGGCGCGTCTCCCGGACCCATGGAAAAACACTTTTCAATGGATTTCACCCTTTGCACAACTTTGGAGACAAGATCGCAATACGGTTGCCCTACAAAAATAAAACGCGGTGCACAGTCGTTTAAAACAAAAAAAATCTCCTCCTCCTGAAACCGCCAGTTGACAGATAGAACGATGGCACCTATTTTCGCGGCCGCTCCATAAAGGATCAGATATTCATCACTGTTGTGCGCCACCACCCCCAGGCGGTCGCCTTGTTTTATGCCTGCCTTTGTGAGCCCGGCTGCCAGATGGTCGCACTTTTCCTTGAACTCCCCGTAGGTCAAACGCTTATCGTTGAAGACAACCGCCTCTTGATCCGGATGCATGGCCGTACTTCTGCAAATCATGTCATAAACGGTAAAGTCATAAAGCCCCATGAATGCCCCTCCCATGATTATTTTATTTGGATAATTAGTAATGGGATATTGTTTAAAATTTAGCAGCAATTCCCAAAACGTGCAAGGCCTATTCCCTATTATGGGTTGACACTGCCCGCCCTCCCCCTCTACATTAGATACTGTATCAGCAGGCACTTATAGCGTTTGGCAAAGTAACGTTCCGAAACTAAATTAGCCGTGCGCCATCTTTTACATCTGATTTCTACAAAGTGATTCTATGACAACACAAGAAGATATAGAATATAGCCAGCAACTGGTAGCTATATTGGAAACCGTCTGGGGCGAAGGGTTTTTATCCCCTGGTGGGCCTGAAGAGGTGGCCATGGTCCTGGAGGGGTCCGACCTCAACGGCCGGCAAGTGCTTGACATTGGCTGCGGTATCGGCGGCGTGGACATTCTGCTGGTACACGAATATCAGGCCGCCCATGTCGTCGGCATTGATGTCGAGGAACCAGTACTTGAAGAAAGCCGGCGGCGAGCTGCCCGGGAAGGCTTGTCCGAGCATATAACCTACCACCTGGTCGAACCCGGCCCCCTCCCCTTTGAAGATGAATCCTTTGATGTGGTGTTCAGCAAGGATGCCATGATCCACATCCCGGACAAAGCCGCTCTTTTCAATGATGTTTTTCGGGTTCTCACACCCGGTGGCATCTTTGTGGCCTCCGACTGGATGCGCTGCGACGCCAACCCCCCGTCTGCTGACATGCGGACATATATCAAGGCCGAGGGGCTGAGTTTTGAAATGGCCCCGCCTGAAAATTATGAAGCGTCGCTCAAGGAGGCGGGATTCGAAAATGTTGCGCTCAGGGACCGGAACCCCTGGTATGCCGAACTTGCCCGAAGAGAGTACGAACAGATAAAAGGCCCCCTTTACCAAATCCTTATAAAACGAGCCGGGCAAGCTGAAACTGACCGCATCATCGAAGTATGGCGCGCCATGTGCGTAGTCTTGGATAGCGGTGAACTGCGGCCGGGTCATATGCGCGCTGTAAAGCCGGGAACCAACAGCTAAGGGTTTGCGTAGAAATAAGTTCGCAGATTTTCAGAGTTCAGACGCCCGCTCAGCAAGGCACGAAAATGCAGAAATATCTGGCATATGTCGAATTTTCGCAACGCAGCTGAGCGGGATGGATGGGCACTGAAAATGTGAAGTTATTTTTGCGCGAGCTCTAAGAACTGACAGCCATGTTTTGCATTGAAACAAAAAAGCTGACTTTGACGCTGGAAATCGTTCCTGTATCTTCCCTGATCAGCCACGAAGAGGTTCTTGCAGCGTCAGCCAACCGGCTGATTCTGGAATTTAAAAACCTGGCCAGCCTTCAAAATCCCATCATCATTGATGAAAACCACATCATTCTGGATGGTAACCACAGGGCCCATGCTTTCAGAGCCCTAAACTTCAAATTCATTCCGGTCTGTAAAATAGACTACTTCAACAGACGGGCCAAACTGCGTTACTGGTTTCGGATTCTTGGCAACATTCAACACAAACGTCAGGCGCGGGAGATCATCGAATCACTGGGAGGGATCCTGCATTCACAACCGGACCCATTCACCCTGAAAAGAGCCATGGAAGAAAGATGCCTGGCCTGCGGCATCCAATATCCAGATGAATGTATCCTGGTGGATTTTCCTGAAACTGAAATATGCGATGGGGTGGACGCCTACGGCATCATCCAAGTGCTCCAGGACAAATTAACGGCCCAGGCCGTAACCCTCGACTATATCCCCTGCAACGCCGTTCAGGAAGATACCTTCCCTGCCCAGCTCAAACCCGATCAATTGGTGCTCTGGACACCTCAAATAACCAAACAGATGGTTGTGGATTGCGCAATAAAACAAAAAGTCTTTGCTCCCAAATCAACCCGGCATGTCATACCCGTGCGGCCCCTCAACGTCAACGTGCCCGGACAGTGGTTCCGGGAAAATATAACCCTGGAAGAAATTAATTATAGCTTTTACGCTTTTCTTAAAGCAAAACGGATGAAACGCTTCAGCCCCGGTATGGTGCTGGACGGCAGGTACTATGAAGAGGAATTAATCGTCTTTTACCGCTAAATTTTCATGCCCTGACACGCACAAACGGAGCATAAAACCTTTTTATCAGCCTCATATACATATGATCATTTTACACGACATCATGAAAATTTAATAATTAAAATCGCTTTTGTTCTACAATATTATTCATCATAACCGTTGGAAACATGTATCAGCACGGACAATGTTTAATATCCCGGATTGTTTGGAAAGGGATGATGCTCCTAAACGCGGCTGTCTGTTTCTAATGGGAGGAGAAATAGAAATATGTCTCAACAGTCAAGAATGATAAGCTTTTCCGCTGTAGGGCTCTATATCCCGGGCATCGTCGCCCGGATTACCGGAAAAATTTTCGAGATGGACGGGAACATTGTCGATGTGGAAGAAAACTGCCGCCGGGGCATGTTCTCGATCTTCCTGGTCGTCGATTTCGCGGAGTCTCCCATCGACACCGATCAGATTTTCAATGCACTGAAAGAGATCGAAAAGGAAAGCGACCTTAAAGTTATCCTCGATCAATATGATGAAAAGGCCGTCACCCTCTCAGCCAGAAGCGAGAACCATCTTGTCACCATTATCGGTATTGACAGACCCGGTATCATCGCCAAGGTGTCCCGTTTTTTTCACAGCAAGAACATCATGATCGAGAGATGCCGCATGATTGCCAGGGGCAGGTTTTTTTCCATGGAAATGGTCATCGATACGCTGGCCATGGATATGTCTGCAGGCCGGAAACGCTCCGAAAGCATCACTGCAATGAAAAAGGAACTCAAACTGCTGTGCGTGGACCTGGACCAGAGCGTTGTCATCCAAAGTGAAAATATATACCGCCGCAATAAAAAACTGGTGGTTTTTGACGTTGAGTCCAGTTTGATCCAACACCGCTCCTTAAAACATTTTATCGACAGGATCAAAGACAGGATCCCGTCACCGACAGACATGCCCGAATCTGCAACCACCTCAAAAGATCAGATACAGGCGCTAATAGATAACGCCCGGTCTCTTAAAGGACTGTCTGTTCAGGACCTCGCGAAGCTCAATGAAATACTCAGGCTCAATCCCGGCACCATCGAACTGATCAAGATACTGAAATCCATGGGCTTTAAAATAGCCCTGCTTTCATCGGGATTCAATTTCCTGGTGAAGAAAATCTTTGAATCAGCCGGCGTCGACTATGCCTTTGCCAATGCCCTGGAAGTGGATGAAGACGGGATCACCACCGGCCGGGTCGAAGAACCGATCATTACCGATGAAACCAAGAACGACATTCTCGACTTCATCATGAGCAACGAACAGATCGAGCCCGATCAAGTCATCGCCGTGGGCGATGGCTCTCAATCCTCTCATTTCATCGAAAATGTGGGGCTCTCCATTGCCATTAAACCTGAAGCGGCGCACACGAAATCCGATGGGGTTATCGCCAGCGACAAGGTTCTCAACGTTCTATACTGTCTGGGGCTGACCAAGGAGGACCTGGACAAATTTTCATATCCAGGCTCGAACAACCAAGCATGAGACGTTCACATCAACCGGTAATTCGTATATTCATTTTCTACGAATTCATGAAAATTTGTTAGGAAGAAAACGCCGCCAGGACATTCTGGATGAACTCGTCCGTATCCCAGGCTGAACGGTCCGACGTGGCCCCAAAGCGCACCAGTACAAGGTCCTTCGAGGGTATGATGATGACTTTCTGCTCCTGGAAACCAGTGGCCTCATACTCGTCACGGGGGGATCCCGGCCAGCGACGATCTTCGGGGTTGTCCGGGTTGCCTGCATTCAGCCAGAAATGCGCCCCATACTCCCCCTTGGGCGCCCCGGGCGTGGGGGTGGTGGTGTAAGACACCCAGCCCTCGGGCAGAATCCGTTCTCCCTCCCAGACCCCATCCTGAAGATAAAGCTGGCCAAAGCGGGCCCAGTCCCTTGGCGTGGCATGGGCATAGGAAGATCCCACAAAAGTCCCGGACGAATCCGGTTCAAATATCGCACTGTACATGCCGATTCGGTCAAACAGTTTTTCGTAGATAAATTGATAGTAGTATTCATACTCTTCTTTCACCGTCTGCCTGACAATGCGGGCCACAATATTGGCAGTGCCGCTGGAATAATACCACTGGGTGTCCGGCTCTGCATCCAGGGGCTTGGCCGCAGCAAAAGCGGCAAACTCATAGCTGTCATAAAACATGTCAGTGGCATCGGCCAAGGGTTCATATACTTCCTCGAATGCCAGGCCGGAACTCATCCTCAGCAACTGGTCTATGGTAATTTCCCTTCTAGGATCGTCTGTTTGCTGCCATTCCTGAACCGGCGCCTGCTGCATGATGTCCAGCTTGCCTTCCTTTACCAGGATCCCCACCAGGGCATTGGTCACACTCTTGCTCATGGACCAACCCAGGATCGGCATGTCCTTGTGAAACCCGGGTGCATAGCGCTCGGCAACCAGCTTGCCGTCGTGGACCACCACCACAGCCCGGGTCTTCCTCAGGTTGTCCGGTCCGGGTTCAGCAAAAGCCGCATCCATGGCTTTTGCGAGCCTGGCCATGTCGATGCCTTCAACCTGGCTGGCGTCTGTCGCTTTGCTCCCAGCCGGCCAGGGAAGATCTTCAGGGCGTTGGGGACGATTCTCCGTAAACCCGGGCGGCACCAGTTTCTGAGCACGCATCTCTTTTTCTGTGGTGTCGATGACCAGGGAACATCCGCACCCCTCGCGATAAAAAGCTTTCAAACTCGACAAACCATACATACTACCGACCACCGACTTCTCTTTACGATCGATGGTGTAGCTAACAAAAGCAGCCAACGGATTTACCGGCTTCAGGTCTTCTTCATAAACGGTTGCCGGATCCCGGTCGGAGATAAAGGTGCTGGAACAAATGTACCTGGCCACGAATCCGGAGCCGATGGGTCCAATTTTTTTTGCAGACCAGCCTACGCCTATACCCACGGCTATAATGATGATGCCCACAATTCCGAGACTGACTTTTTTCCAACGCCGCATGCTTTCCTCCATTAATAACGGTTGCCTTTGTGTCCTATGAAATTATGCTTATACCATAGTACTTCATTATGCATACAAAATAAATGCCTGTGGAACAGGTTAGGCAACCGTTATATATGCTATCAAGAAATAAAAAGCAAAAGGGGCAACGAGAACCCGTTGCCCCTTTTACGTGCTGTAATTAAATGTCAGTTCAACAGACCGAACCCGACAAGGGTCGGCCTGTTGGATTGAAAAACAAGATCGATCTTATTTAAACCACCAGCGCTCACCATTTCGCATGCCATCCATAGCCATGTGACCGGAGATGGGCCCGTGGGTCACCTTATCCGAGTTGGCAAAAACCATCTGGTTGAACATGGGAACGACGGTGCCACTGTCGTTTCTGCAGATTTCCTGCATATCATAGTACATCTTCCGGCGTTTGTCTTCGTTCAGCTCAGCCCTTGCTTCGACCAGCAGTTTGTTGAAGCGGTCGTTATCCCAGAAGGTGTCATTCCAGGGGGCCCCTTTTGAGTAGGCAACCGAGAACATCATATCTTCAATCGGACGCCCGCCCCAATAGCACATACACCACTCTTTCTTGATCCAGACATTGCTCCAGTAGCCGTCATCAGGTTCGCGGACGACATTGATGTTGATGCCTGCTTTTTTAGCCTGTTCCTTCATGAGGACAGCAGCGTCCACGGCGCCGGCAAAGGCGGCGTCGGCAGCGTGCAGGTTGAATGTGTGATCCAGCATGCCTGCTTTTTTCATGTGAAACTTGGCCTTGTCCGGATCATATTTTCTCTGTTCCAGATCTTTGGCATAGTACTTGTTTACCGGTGCAATGGGATGATCGTTGCCGGGTTCGCCGAAACCGCGCAGGATCGTTTTCACCAACGCTTCACGGTCGACCGCAAGTTTCAGGGCTGTACGCACATTGTTGTCGTTATACGGCGCTCTATTCACCAGCATGGGGATGGTGTAGTGGGCTGTTGCCGTTACGGGCACGACCTCGATCCCTTTCACCCTTTTTAAGAGATGCGCTGTTTTGAGTTCGACCCGATCCATAAAGAGTATCTGGCCGGTCTTTAACGCATTGGTTCTGGCATTGGTGTCCACGATAGACAGGGTTTCGATCGAGTCAAAATGGGCCCGGCCTTCTTTCCAGTAGTTGGGGTTGCGTTTGGCAAGCGCCCTGACACCCGGTTCCCAGGCTTCCAGTATATACCCACCGGTGCCGACACCCTTTTCAAATTCCGGGCCTGCTGTGCCTGCCGGGCACATGGTTATATGGTAATCGCCAAAATTAGCCGGAAAATCGGCGCTGCCCCCGTCAAGCGTAACAACCACTTCGTATTTTCCGTCGGCCTTTATGTCTACGATGCTTTTCAGGTATCCTTTGGCACCGGATTTGGAATCCTCGCCCCTGTGGAGGTTGATGGAAAAGATCACGTCCTCTGCTGTCATGGTTTTACCGTTGTGAAATTCCACACCCTTGCGCAGTTTGAATGTCCACACCTTGGCATCGGGTGTTGAACCCCAGGACTCGGCAAGCTCGGGGATGATATTAAAGTTGTGATCGAATTCCACAAGGCTGTTTCTGATCTGCCAGTTGACGTTCTGGTTCATGTTGGAGGTCAGTGTTGTAGGATCCATGGAATCCGTGGTTGACCCGCCGGTAGCCCCCATTACAAAATGTCCTCCTTTTTTAGGGACAGCAGCTTTTACTTTTTTGGGTATCAGCAAGGGCGACACGGTCGCTGCTATACCCAGTGCGGACAATCGGGCCATAAACTCGCGTCGGTTAATAAGACCTTCGGTAAACATTCTTTCCAATGTTTTCACGATTTGCATGGTTTCCTCCTTTTGCGTTGGTGTTCTATTGATAGTCAAAGAACCATCACGGTTATACTCCCTTTTTACTCTTTAACCTCCTCCTCTATGTTGATGATGTTGCGGGCGTAATCCACATACTCCTCCATGGGTGTGGTGAACCTGACCACGAGTTTGGCCCCGTCCGGGGATCCGCCGCCGTGCATGCAGCCCGGCACCCCGGCCCCGATGGTCAGCCATTCGGATAGACGCGCCGCCTTAAAGCGTGTTTCAGCGGAGCTGTCGCCCGCCTTCAGGCACTTCTTGAGAAAGGGTCCATATTCAGGGTGGGAAACATCCGCATATGATGGCATGCATCCGGTTTCTACGATACCACCGCCGATCTCCTGAGTCAAACGCTTGACCTCGTAGGGCAAGGTGGCCACCATGACCTTGTTGGTGTGTGCGGTATGGGGATCCGCGAAGAATGACCCGGAGGGATGCTGAAAACCCAGTGCACAGGCCCCGGCACCCAGCCCAAAGGTAGTGGTGTTGTTGATGCTCATGTCCACCAGTTTGTTCATAAATGTCTTGGTCTTCAAACCATTGACCCGCGCCATCAAAATCGAGGCCCCGATCATGACATCCCCCTGACCGGTGACGCATCCGCCGATGCAGGCCCGGTAGTTGGAGGTAAAATATTGAATCGCCTTGCCCGAATACTTGGCCTCGCCGCACATGAAAACACGCTCGTTGGGCACAAAAACGTCATCAAAAAGCAGCCATCCCTGGGTGATGCCCGTGGATGGTACTTCCACGTCAGCCGTATCTTCCAATTCGCGCTTGTCGCTGGGATGCCGGGCTTCCACGATGGTCAGGCCCTCGATGTCCCTGGGCACCACGCAGGCCAGGGCATAATCCTTGTCCGGCTCCTTATAGCCGCTGCCCGGCAACAGGAAGATCTCCTGGGCCGCGGCCGTACCGCAGATCATCAGCTTGGCCCCGCGGATAACGATACCGTCTTCGCGCACTTCTTTGACATGCAGGTTGGTGTCCGGTTCGGCCTGCTGGGAAGGCGTCTTGCTGCGGTCGCCCTTGGCATCCGTCAACGCTCCCGCAACGGTCAGCCCCTCTTTCTGGGCGTGCAGGATCCAGTCTTTCAGGCGCTCCTTGTATTTGGTGCCGTATTCCGCATCCATATCCTCGGTGATCGCCCACATGACATTCATGGCATTCCAGCCCACGCACACCGCTCCCGTGCAGGTGCCCGTACGGCGGTAATTCTGCCGTTTGAAACGCATGTTCTGAATCAGGGCGGCATCATCCTGCATCATGGAATTCCAACGCTGAATTTTATCGCCCGTAAATATCGATGTGGTCGTGTACATCTTCTGCAGCTCCGGGG
>JAOZRT010000541.1 GCA_029940035.1 Desulfobacterales bacterium | reverse complement strand
GATTAAATTTTCAACCTTGGGGAAATTTGTTAAGGCTGTTGGCAAGGAACTGTGCCTTGAAGTTGCCTAATTTCAGAACCTCAATTGCAATCTATTCACGCATAATAGCCTGCGAACTCACCACACTGATCGTTGAAAAAATCCATGGCTTCATCAACGGTGTTAAAAATTATCCAGTCATGCCGGATCGTCTTTTCGCCCTGTTTGCGGATCCTTTCAATCTCGGTGTTTCCGAAGTATTCAAAATGGTCGTGATAATCTGTGTGCTGTTCTTGCTTTCTCATTTGGATGCCCTCCTTTTGCTGAGTATTTGTACTCAGATTACCACATGGGTTTGACAGATCCGGTCACACTGGTGTAAATTTTATCAGATATATTTTTAAGGAAAATTAAACCAATCATTTTTCACCACAACCACTGGAGGTAAACACAATGTCACAAATCCTGGAAATCTTGGGCTGTAAATACCCCGTCATCCAAGGGCCCATCGGCGCACTGAACAATCCGAAAATGGTGGCCGCCGTGTCCGAAGCCGGGGCCTTCGGCATGCTGGCCTTGGGATACGCCACCGATCTGGAAGCGGTGAAAACCTCCGTGGCCCAAATCAAGGACCTGACGGACAAACCTTTTGGGGCCAACCTCATGATCGCCATGAACCCCAACAACGAGGCCATCCTGGAAATTCTGGCCGAAGCCGGTGTCAAGGCGGTGACCACGTCGGCCGGCTCACCCAAGCGCATCTACCCCAAGATCAAGGAACTAGGCATGAAAGGCCTGCAAGTTGCCTTGGCCGCGGCCCATGCCGTCAAGGCCGCGGACGTAGGCGTGGACGCTGTGGTCGTCTCCGGCACCGAATCCGGGGGGCTGCGCACCAATGGCCCTGAATCCACGAACATGATCTTGATTCCCACGGTCTGTGATATGGTAGACGTGCCTGTGGTGGCTGCCGGCGGGATTTCCGAACGCCGGGGATACCGGGCAGCTTTGGCCCTGGGGGCCCAGGGCGTGCAGATCGGAACAGCGTTTCTCGCCTCCGAGGAAAGCCCGGCCTCCCAAGCCTGGAAGGAAGCCATCCTGGGGTGTGGCGACGCCGGGACCATCCGCCTGCCCGTGGGTGGTATGGGCATGCGCACTATCATCAACCCCAAACTGAGCGAACTCTTAGCTGCGGGCGCGGACCTGAACCAGGAATACAACCTGATGTACGCGCCCCAGGCCTGGACCGACGGGGACTTTGACCTGTTTCCGGCGGGCGCAGGCCAGGTTAGCGCCCTGATCAAGGAAATCAAACCCATCAAGGACATTATCGCGGAGATGGTGGCCTGATAAATCCGGCAGGGCAGCCCCGATGGAATTCTCGATATGTCCGTCAGCCGGGAATATACGCTCACGATGTGGCTCAGGCGCAAGAGGATCTATTGATCCCGAACGCACTATTCAGATCGGCATGCGAGGAAGAGGCATTTATCGATGCGAGTTTTCCCAGGCCAGCGGCATGCGTATGCTCAAAGTCGAAGAATTCAAAAAGCTTGGCGTAGCAAAGGTCGTTGAAGAAGCTCGCCATATCGTGGGTGATGGCCCGGTATATCTTACTATAGATACTGATGTTTTCGACTGCTCCGTAATGCCGGGTACAACACTTCCAGAACCTTTCGGTCTTAGTGGTGAAGAGGCTATTCGCAAAGCGCCTTCCCGGCTGATACTTGGCAACCGCAACAATGAGAGGTCGGTTTTTTTAGAAGGTGACCGTTCCTTTTTTGGACCAAGCCTCGATTGCATGGAGTACCTCGATCCACAAACCGATAATCGCATAGCATTCACTTCAGGAAACGCACACCATGGAGAACTTTCGCAACATTTGGTACTCCGACCTGTTTGATCGCGAAATGTACGACAAATGGCAGGAGGACGGTTCAAAACGATTCAGCGACAGACTGCGCGAGAAAACCTTGGAGGCCATGCAACACCAAACTGATCCTCTGGCGCCCGAAATGATGGATGAATTAGACAAGATGCAAAAGCACTGGAAATAGACCCTATCGTTGCAAAAGCCGGAGAGCTTCAGAGCCAAGGCGTCTGAGGGTGAA
>JAOZRT010000222.1 GCA_029940035.1 Desulfobacterales bacterium | reverse complement strand
GGAATATCGCTGGGGTTCAGGGCCAGGTTCCGCTGGTCGCTGATATCCTGCAGCATGGCATCACTTTCGATGGATATGGTGGAAACCGTCGGCGTGTGGTCCAGAACGACCTTGGGGATAATGATGCCCACGCCCGAGGAGGGATCCCATGCGTCCCTGCTGTAAACCTGCCACTGCTGGATGAGATCGTTGGCCAGGAGTTCACCGGCTATTTTCCGGGTTTCTTCAAAGGTGAGGTGTGGCGATTGTATACAGTACCGTTTGGAGGTGTACACGGCACTCCCCCCCCCCATACGCAGGCCCAATCCGTCTTCGATGGCTTCGATGGCGGTGGCGCCGGGATTGTCCTTGACGCCCGGACGGTACCCTACCCAGATAATCCAGTCGCATTCGAGCGACAGCGGTTCGTAGGAGGATATCTGGGTTATCGGGTTGGTGAACACGTCCGTCCGAATGGTGTCGCATTGAGCCGGTGTCAGGTCCACATCCATGGTGTTGATCTGGACCACCCGCACGCTGTCAAGCTTGATGCCAAAATAGTCTTCGGCTTTTTTCTGGATTCCCCGGCCTTCGGCATCCGGCAAGTCGGGTCTGATGGCAATCTCGAGTCGGTGTGGCATGAATTCGGTCCCCAAATAAAGGATTATCACCCTTCGTGCCTCAGGGACAATCCTTTATGTAACGCGGCTTCCGTCTTCGCTCTTCGAGCTACGCCGAGACAAGCCGCCGCTGAAAGTTAAGTGAGTGATTCATCTTATTCGGATACGGCTCGCTATAACACACAGAATTGGCATACTCAACCCCATCGTTACATCAATTCCAGCTGGTGCATGGTAAATTTACTGTCAGATTTTATATGAAGCAAGGTCAGCTTGAGAATATGCGGGTGATGTCATTGTAGAAGACAAAAATCATCAGCATGATCAGGATGAATATCCCGGCCTGTTGCGCAATTTCGCGCATGCGCGTGTTCACCGGGCGTCGCGTAATAGCCTCTATCAGGAAAAACAGCAGATGGCCGCCGTCCAGAACCGGGATGGGCAGAAAATTGATGATCGCCAGATTGATGCTCAGGAGGGCAATGAAAAATACCAGGTTGACAGCGCCCTCCTTGGCCTGCTGACCGGCCATTTCCGCGATCATGATCGGGCCGCCCAGGGTCTTGGTGGACACCGTTCCTTGAATCAGTTTAACGATGCTGACAATGGTGAGCTTGGTAATGTTGTATGTCTGTCTAACGCTTTCAGTAAGGGACTCGATCGGGTTCAACCGCTGGTTGACCACCTCCCCGGCTGAAGAGATGCCGATAATGTACCGCTGAATTTCTTCATTGAAAATATTTTTGGACGGTGTGCTCTGGGGGGTGATGGTAACCGAGAATACATCCCACTCAGGCCGTCGGATGGTGATCGAGAGGGTTTTTCCTTCACAGCCGGTAATCAAAGCGGCCATTTCATCCCAGTTGGCAACAGGGGTGCCGTCTATGGCCGTGATCATGTCACCGGCCTGCAGCCCGGCAGCGTGGGCCGGTGAATTTTCCTGCACACCGCCGATGGAAGGCTTTAAAATGTAAGTGCCCGATATCTGAAAAATGCCGTAAAAAATCAGCACCGGCAGCAGAAGGTTGAATGCCGGGCCGGCGGCAACGATCAGCATGCGCTTGAAAACGTGCTTGTGGGTAAAGGACAGGGGAATATCCTCGGGGGCCATTTCCGACGTGGGGTCTTCTCCCATCATTTTGACGTACCCCCCCAGGGGAATGGCAGATACCCGGTAGTCGGTCAGTCCGACCTTTTTTCCGAACAGCCGTGGGCCGAACCCCAGGGAAAATTTTTCCACGCCAACGCCGAAAAGTCTGGCCACCAGGAAGTGCCCCAGTTCATGAAAGAATATGAGGACACCTAGAACGACAACAAATGCAAGAATATTGGTACTCATGTGTCAACTATAAGAACGAACCCTGACATCGTCAACTGCCGGTTCGGTCATGTCCTGATTAAAAGGTTTTGTCTGCGTGTGTCTGCAGTTAAGATTTCTACCTTCTGTGGTTCTGGCCACTGACTACGTAAAGCCGTCTACAGCTTACCCTCTTACCTTCCGAAATTCCGGCCCCTGGGTTTTCTGTGGCTTGGCTCCAGCCTCTGCCTTTCGACATTCGGCCCTCTGAAGAACCGTCCACCGACACCCGAAACCCTACTTTTCTGCCCTCTGGCTCTGAAGCTCTGATGTTCCGGCCTCTGGAACACTGCCACGCCTCAATCTCTACGAACGGTCAAGGCCGCCACCACTTCCGAGGCATGGAGGCGCGCCGCTTTATCTGCCGCCATGATATCCTCCAGCCCGGGCTTACCGGTCTTGCCCATCTCTGCCATGGTTCGCTGGATCACAACGGGTATCTTGTCAAAGGGCAACCCTTCCTCCAAAAAGGACGCCACCGCGATTTCATTGGCGGCATTCATTACCGCCGGGAAGGTGCCGCCCGCTTGGCAGGCCTCGATAGCGATAGCCAGACAGGGGAATTTCTTGAGATCCGGTTCGGCAAAGGTGAATTTCCCCAACTCGCTGAAATCAGGAAGGGGCTGCTGCAGCGGCAGCCTTTCGGGATAGGACAGGGCCAGGGCAATGGCGCTCTTCATATCCGGTACCCCCAGTTGAGCGAGAATCGAACCATCCCTGTAGGCTACCATGGAATGGATAATGCTCTGCGGGTGCACCACCACCTGGATCATGGAAAGGTCCAGGTCAAACAAGTGCTTGGCCTCGATAACCTCCAGGCCTTTGTTCATGAGGGTTGCCGAATCGATGGTGATCTTGCGGCCCATCTCCCAGTTGGGGTGCTTCAACGCATCGGACGGTCGAATGGAACTGAATGTATCGGCATCCCTCTGAAAAAACGGCCCACCGGAAGCTGTTATCAGTATCCGTTGCAGGTCCTCGCGCCGATTTCCCTCCAGGCACTGAAAAATGGCGCTGTGCTCGCTGTCGATGGGCAGGATGCTCACCTGGTGTTCTGCGGCCAGTTGCATCACCAGTTCCCCGGCCATGACCAGGGTTTCCTTGTTGGCCAGCGCAATAGTTTTTCCCGATCGAATGGCTGCCACCGTGGGCAAGAGCCCGGCAGCCCCGACCATGGCACCAACCACAAGATCGGACGCCTCCAGCGTTGCAGCGGCTACATACCCCTCTTCCCCGCAACGGATGCTCACATCCATGTCGCCGGGCAGGGACTTTTGCAACTCCTCTGCCCCTTGTTCATCGTAAACCACTGCCATGGCCGGCCTGAATTTCTTTACCTGGTCGGCCAGCATGCCAATGCTCGATTTTGCCGTCAGGGCCTGCACCCGGAAGCGTTCCGGAAACCCGGCCACAACCTCTAGTACATTGGTTCCGATGGAACCTGTGGAGCCCAGGATAGAGAGGTTCTTCATGGTAACATTATTCACTTTTGAATAGAAAAGGTTTCAGTTGCGGCATACACGTTGCGACTGATTAGTTTCCATCCTCACTTAAGAATGTCATCCTAACCATTGTTCAAAACAAGTACTCTTTGAACATATACGCCACAGGCGCCGCATACATGGCTGCATCGGCCCTGTCCAGGATACCGCCGTGCCCCGGGAGAATACCCCCGGAATCCTTTATATTGCCCACTCGTTTGAGCCCGGATTCAAACAGATCGCCTATCTGGCCGGAAGCCCCCAGGGCGATGAAAAACAGCAGACTGACACCCCAGGAGAGATCCGGCAGAAAAATTATCTTATATAGCCCCCCGCAGATGATATTGGCACCCAGTCCGCCCAGGGACCCTTCGATGGTTTTCTTGGGGCTCAAAGCAGGGTAGAGTTTGTGCTTTCCAAAAAATGTGCCGGCATAGAGGGCGCCGATATCCCCGAAAAATACCACAACCAGGACGAAAAGGATCCACACGGCCCCGGATGAATCCACACCGTCCCTTATGAGCACCAGGTAGGACAAAAGCATTGGTACGTACAGTACACCCATGAGCTGCTTTTTGGCGATTTCGAAAACCTGCTGGTCCTGTTTGAACAACAGGATTGTAGCCAACCCGGTCAACCAGAAGCAGCATGCCACGCTGTTCAGAATATAGGCCGCAGACAGGTGATGGGCCGACCACATGATCAGGGCAGCGTACATATAAGCCAGAATCTTCAGGACCAGCGCCGACGGACTGTCGTCACGGCTCAGGGTGACGCGGAAATACTCCCACAGCCCGATAAGGGCCACCAGCCCGATAAACAGGGTGAAGATCAATCCGCCCTTGAGGATGATGTAAATCAGAAAGGGCAGAGCACTCAGGCCTGTGATCCATCGTTTCAAATGCATGGTGTTTCCCGTTCAATCAGGTTCTGGTTAAAAGTTGTCACCGTAATGCTATATTTAATGATGCCTTTAATATTGTTTTCGACAAACGTCCCATTGCTAAATTCCGAGGGCTTACTTATTAATTAAAAATTAACAATTGATTATTAACCGTTAAGAAACAGCATAACTAATTATAATAATTAATAATTAATGGATAATTATTAATGTCAGTTTCTGGTGATGATAGGGATCTCCCTGCTGCCTGCTACGCTTCGTGTATACCGGGAAGGATGGGTGTGTGTAAAGGAAAAAGGGAAGAGCAGATAGCCAATACCCATTTACACCCAATGCTGCCCATTTCGGGCAGGGATAAATCCCGGCACTACAATGCAATAAACTTCGAGCCATGTAGTCCAGGGCTTCAGCCCTGTTGGAAATTAGATATTGATAGTTGGATGTTGGCTATTGGTTCTTGACCTTGCCGAATCGGCGGTCACGTTCCTGATAATCCTTGAGGATTTTGATGTATTCGGCCCTGTTGAAATCCGGCCATAAGGTATCGGTGATGTATATTTCAGCGTAAGCGATCTGCCAGAGCATAAAATTGCTTATGCGCATTTCCCCGCTGGTACGGATGAGCAGGTCCGGGTCAGGAATATTTCGGGTGTAGAGGTGGGTGGAAACCGTCTCCTCATCGATTTCCTCGGCTTGGAGGTTTCCGGCGGCAACCTTTGCCGACAACTGACGCACCATGCGGATGATTTCCGGCCTCGCACCATAGCTCAGAGCAAGATTGAGCACCATGCCCGAGTTGTTTTCCGTGGCCTGCATGGTTTCCTGCAGCAGGGTGCTGACCGAACCGGGCAGTCTCTCGACCTCCCCGATAGCATTCAGACGGATATTGTTGTCCAGCATCTCCTGTTTTTCAGATTTCAGAAAACGCTTCAGAAGCATCATCAGGGCCTTAACTTCAGCTTCCGGCCGCTGCCAGTTTTCAGTGGAAAAGGCATAAAGCGTCAAAACGGAAATGCCCAATTCACGACTGGCACGCACGACCATGCGGACGGTGTCGGCACCTTGCTCATGGCCTTTTACGCGATTGAGCAATCGTTTTTTAGCCCAGCGTCCGTTGCCGTCCATGATGATGGCAACATGGGCAGGGCGTCTTGCGGGATCGAGTCCTGCCTCAACGGCAAGAGCGTCGCTAGAATTCAAGGATCTCTTTCTCTTTTTCCTTGTAGATGTCATCGATCTTTTGGATAAAAGTGTCGGTGATTTTCTGTACCTCGTCCTGGGCTTTGAAAGCGTCATCCTCGGAAATGTCACCGTCTTTTTTCAAACTTTTCAGAAGATCGTTGGCGTCCCTCCGGATGTTGCGGGCCGCCACTTTGTGATCTTCACACATTTTGTGGACCACCTTGACGAGTTCCTTGCGGCGTTCTTCGGTGAGCGGCGGTATGGCCAGCCGGATGATTTTACCGTCATTGGAGGGCGTCAGCCCGAGGTCCGACTTCAACACCGCCTTTTCAATGTCTTTGAGCACGGAAGCATCCCAGGGCTGGATGGTAATAAGGCGACTTTCCGGGACAGCCAGGGTGGCCATTTGATTCAGGGGTGTCATGGTCCCGTAGTAATCCACACGGATACCGTCCAGAAGGGATAGGGAAGCGCGTCCGGTCCTGACACGTTTCAGCTCATTTTCCAGGGCGGTAATCGTTTTACCCATACGATCTGTTGTATCTTCGTGAATATCTGCAATCATGATGATTTACCCCCTGGTTCAGTTATGAATTTGAGTCCCGATCTCCTCGCCGCAGCACACCCTTTTAATATTGCCCTTTTCCTTCAGGCTGAAAACCACCAGCGGAAGCTGGTTGTCCATGGCCAGGGATATGGCAGTCATATCCATCACCCGCAGCTGCTTTTCCAGGACCTCCATGTAGCTGATGCTCTTGAAAGGTTTAGCTGTGGGAACTTTTTCCGGGTCGGCATCATACAGGCCGTCCACCTTGGTGGCCTTGAATAGGACCTCGGCATGTATCTCCTGGGCCCGCAGAACCGCGGCCGTATCGGTGGTGAAATAGGGATTTCCGGTTCCTGCGGCAAAAATGACGACCCGGCCCCTTTCCAGATGCCGGGCGGCCCGGCGGCGGATGTACGGCTCGGCCACTTCGTGCATCGATATGGCGGTCTGGACCCGGGTCTGGATATCCTTCTTCTCGAGAGCATCCTGCAGCGCCAGGCTGTTCATAATGGTGGCCAGCATACCCATGTGGTCTGCCGACGTTCTTTCCATCCCGAAAGAACTCGCCGCCACACCACGAAAAATGTTTCCCCCGCCCACGACAATGGCAATTTCAACGCCCAGGTCGTAGATGGAATTGACCTCCATGGCAACATATTCCAGCATATCCGGGCTGATGCCGAAATTCTGGTCACCCATGAGGGCCTCTCCGCTGAGTTTCAACAGAACCCGTTTATAGCGGGGGGAAGCCACCTTTAAGATTCTCCAGTCTGGAAGCGTGCAAACCGTTTAATGGTAATTTTTTCACCTGTCTTGGCAATCACGTCATTGAGGTAGTCCGTGATGGTCATATTGGGATCTTTTACGTAGGGCTGATTCATCAGGCAGCTCTCTTTGAAGAATTTGCTGAGCTTGCCCTCCGCGATCTTATCGACCATCTTTTCAGGCTTGCCCATCTCGAGGGCCTGAGCCCGGTAGATTTCCTTTTCCCTGTCGATGACGTCCTGGGGAACGTCTTCCTCGACAATCCCCACAGGGTTGGAAGCGGCCACATGCATGGCGATATTCTTGACAAACGCCAGAAAATCATCTGTTTTGGCCACAAAATCCGTCTCACAGTTGACTTCCACAAGCACACCGATTTTGCCGCCCATGTGGATGTACGACTGGACAGCGCCTTCCATGGTGGCCCTGCCAGCTCGTTTTTTTGCGGTGGCCAGCCCTTTCTTTCTCAGAAAGTCCACCGCCTTTTCGATATCGGCTTCGCATTCTGCAAGCGCTTGTTTACAATCCATTATGCCTGCTCCGGATTTTTCCCGAAGTTGCTTGACCATTCCTGCACTAATTGCTGTCATTTCTACTCTCCTGTATCCTCAGCAGGCGGAGTTTCCGGTTTGGGATCCACGACTGCTTCACTTTCTACTTCGGTTTCCGGTTTTGCTCCTTTGCGAATGATCTCAACCACCGGTCCGTCCGTACCATCGGAAATAACTTTCCTTTCGCCCGGCTTCAGGTCTGCCGAAGCGGTTTCGATCTCGCTCTCCTCTTCCACGTCCTTGTCCGCCTTGGCCTGTTGCCGTTCTTTGTAGAGCTCCCGCCCTTCGATGCAGGCTTCGGCAATTCTGGAAGTGATCAGCCGGATGGCACGAATGGCATCATCATTC
>JAOZRT010000540.1 GCA_029940035.1 Desulfobacterales bacterium | reverse complement strand
CGGGTTCAAGTATTTGAGGGATGTTGTAGATAAGCAGAAAAACAAATAGTGCTTTTATAGAAATTAATCTCAGCGTTCTCTGCGACTCGAGCGCAGCGGGCGGTGAGATATATCAGGTCCTTACAGGGCTAATAGCATGCCACCTTTTTTGGGCGTGGTAGTTGACTTACCGATCAATTGCCAGGCAGAGGCAGATAATGAAATCTGAAATGGATAAAACCGTCAACGCGGATACGGTCAAGGAGTGGATTCTTGCCCGGGGTACATCAAAATGTTGCGCCGGCACATGCAGCAGCGCGATTTTCTGGTGGAGAGCGGCCAGGCCTATATTACGGACGTGGACTACTGCATCGAGTGCATGCGTGCCTGCCCAATCGGAGAAAACTGGAAAAAATCCGGCCCAAAGCAATGCCGCGGCAACAATCGAATGCCCAGGTGTAAGCAATAAGGGTTGGCATGCAGAGCTGAACATGCAGTCCGGTATCCGGCCTGGCAGGGTTGAAACCCTGCACTACAAAAGAAAGCTGTCGGCCGAATAAATAGCTGGCAACTCGAATTACATCGGTGTAGTGCAGGGATTTATCCCTGCCGAAGCAGAATGCGAGATACCCTGTTAGGCTTTTCAGGTCTGTAGTTTAATACAATCCAGATTACTATGCGTGCAATGAGGAGACCAAAGAATGAATATCCTGAGAACACCGGACAAACGCTTCGAGAACCTGCCGGACTATCCCTTTGAGCCCAACTATCTTACAGTGCCCGGTCGCGAAGATACACAGTTGCGGATTCACTATTTGGATGAGGGGTCAAAGGATGCTGAGCCGGTGCTGCTGATGCACGGCGAACCCAGCTGGTCCTATCTTTACCGTAAAATGTTTCCCGTCATCACCAATGCCGGCCTGCGGGCCATTGCGCCGGACCTGGTGGGCTTCGGCCGTTCCGACAAACCAACGGAAAAGGACGACTATACCTATCAGCGGCACGTGGACTGGATGCAGGCCTGGCTGGATCAAATGGATCTGAGCAGCATCACGCTGGTGTGCCAGGACTGGGGCGGCTTGATCGGGCTGCGCCTCTTGACGGCCAGCCCGCATCGCTTTGCCAGGGCGGTCGTCGCCAACACCGGACTGCCCACGGGCGATCATTCGATCAGCGATGCATTTTTGAACTGGCGCAAGTTCTCCATTGAAACGCCGGATTTTGACGCGGGCGCCATTGTTGCCATGGCCACCCAGAAAGAAATGGCACCCGAAGTTGTAGCAGCCTACAATGCGCCTTTTCCAGATGATACCTATAAGGCCGGTGCCCGCATCTTTCCGTCTCTCGTGCCCATTGATCCGGAAGACCCCGCATCCCAGGCTAACCGCGAGGCCTGGAAAGTGCTGAGTGGTTTCGAGAAACCGTTTTTGACAGCCTTCAGTGACGGCGACCCTATTACCAGGGGCGGCGAAAGCGTTTTTCAGAAACAGGTGCCGGGCGCCAAGGGTCAGCCTCACATCACCATTCAGGGCGGCGGTCATTTTCTGCAGGAGGATTGCGGCGAAGAACTGGCCGAGGTGGTTATCAAATTTATCAAAGGTGCATCATGATGCGCAAAATCATCTGGATTCTGGGAATTATGATCATCGTTGTGGGTATCGTCTGGATGAACCGCATCGATATTTTACTGAAAGTCCTCCAGGTAAAAACGTATATGCATGAACCCATCGGTCCCAACAGGGAGGTGGTGTGGGAGAAGGGCCCTTTGGCTTCATCTCAAGACGCATCCCAACGCAAACCCAACATCATCGTCATCCTGGCCGACGACCTGGGGTTTAACGACATCAGCTTTTATGCCAGGGACAAATCAAAAGCGACCCTGAACACGCCGCATATCGATGCCCTGGCCGAACAGGGGGTCTCCTTTACCAAGGCCTACGCGTCCTCGCCCACCTGCGCCCCCTCCCGGGCTGCTATCATGACAGGTCGCTACCCCACCCGGTTCGGGTATGAGTTCATGGCTTTGCCCGACGGCATGGGCAAGATGATCGACCGGGTTTCCAGGCAGAATAAGGATCGACTGCGATATCCCATCGTACACCAGGAAGCCATGGACAATA
>JAOZRT010000539.1:862-2114 GCA_029940035.1 Desulfobacterales bacterium | reverse complement strand
ACTGATACTTCCTCAATGAGTCTGCGTGCGTCCTCGCCCAAAGCGTCCAGCCAGATCCGCGCCTTGACCTTATCCAGTCGACGGCGGCCACGAAGGACCGCACTCACGGTCTGAGGATGCTCACCGATATGAATCGCAAAATCATGCTGGCTGTCGAACTCCTGAAGGATGGCCAGTCTTAACGGTCTGTTTTTCATGCGCTCACCTCCTGTTGATTTTTAGCAACAAAAAAGGGACAAGTGCGGCTGGGTTTCCCCAGGTGTGGACCCACACTGTCCCTTTCTGTTGAATCAACTACTCCCTATCAGCGGACCATTCCAATAGGGGATAGTAGATACTAAATATTTTATTACAGATCGTTTAGTTTATCAATATAAAGGATGCAATTAAGTGCATTTTTCTCTATTATACCAAAGGGTTTGGTATTAGCACAACTAATATACCATGTATTTTAGTACTTCCTTCTTCTTATGCGCCCCCTATCGTCTTCGGATAGCGTCATCGTCCGGTTTTATGGGTCACGTTGACCCGCACTTGCATTTTAGCATTTGTTCAGATATAGTCGGACATCCTGCCAACCTCTACAAACGAGGACAAGCCATGACACAAGATGAAATTCCAAGGGGACAGCTTTTCACGCACGTCTACCTCGAAAGAGGTGAGCCACAACTTGATAGTGAGATATTCAGAAATAGGCTGGGTTATTATTGTGATGCAGAATTAACTGATTACAGAAGAAAAATAGGACTATATTTACAAAGAGAAACAGGATTGTCTGTTCCACGTAGTGCAGGATACTTTCAGTATCTGATCTTTTTTAAAGAAGCCGATATAAAAATCGTATTAAATTGCATCACACTAATTTATAGATGCTTGATTAAACATGGTGGAAACCCATTTATCGAAGCTCATGATTGGCATTCATTTGTCCAGCGATCCCTAATAGAAGAAAGCATCGGTTATGTATTGGACAATCGTGGTGGCGTCCACTATCTCGTTGATCAGGAATTTACTAAGAACAAAGCCGCTGCCCTCGCCTGCCTTCAAGATCCAACATACGCCGGTGCTCTGCATGCCTTTGAAGAGGCATACCGGCACCTTGACCCGTCAGAATCGGACACGAAGTCGGCTGTCCGGTTTATATTTGAAAGCCTGGAAATAATCGTCAAGCAAATGACTGGTGCCGCCAGATTAAATAAACGTGTTATTCAGGATACGCTCAGGTCTCTCGCTGTCGAGAAATACAAGGACG
>JAOZRT010000539.1:0-852 GCA_029940035.1 Desulfobacterales bacterium | reverse complement strand
ACAATAGCATTGCCGAGTGGGTTGACGGCATGCATTTCTATCGCCACGGACAAGCTGAGGAAACAGTCGTTGCCCCGCCGGTCGAGGTTGCGATCTTCGCCTTGAGCACAGGTGCGGCATATATTAGGTGGGTTGTCGAGCTTGATGAATCTACCGGTTGAAAGGAGCGATCATGAAAAAAACAATTCTGCTGATCATTCTGATCCTGTTCGTCTTTTCATCTGTCTCGGTTGCGGGTGACTACCCTTTTTTAAAAAAGGAACATCCTAATGAGTTGAATGTAAGTGTTTATGTGAGAGCTGACACTGATTTGACCGAGAATCAAATCCAGGACACTGTTTTTGCAAAACTAAGGCGGGCGAGAATTAAGCCGTTAGCCGGTTATATACTTCTGCCTGAAGGAGAAATTTTTCTTCGAGTCTCAGTATATGGCGATTTTAAAAAAGATAAATCAGGCCCGTTGCTAATAAAAGTAAATTTCGTGACATTAGTACCAAAATTTCAATATGTGACGATAGGGGGAGGAGCACATTATTATGGTATTGGTAACTCGGCCACTGCCTTAGAGCAGATTAAAAATATCCTCGAGATAGTCCTCGACGATTATCTAAAGGAAAATTTCGATCTATGACCCGCGCCGTGAACTCCGGCTCCATGTGCCGGACGCCGGTCAAAATTTGACCAATTTGACCAACAGCATTTTTTTTGCTTGTTTTCTTTCCATTATTTCCATGGGAGGGAATTGAGAATTGCATATTATATCATGATGTTGGTGGGTTACCTCCGACCCCTCGAACTGAATGGGGTTCAAGGGGTCGGAAGTTCAAATCTTCTCGCCCCGACCAAATTGAT
>JAOZRT010000538.1 GCA_029940035.1 Desulfobacterales bacterium | reverse complement strand
GGAAATTATTAAATAGGGGAGACAACTTTACATAATTTGGAGCTTCACATAACATTTCTTATGTCGAGCTTAACATAAAACATGGTTTGAGGTCACTACATAATTCAAAATCACCAAACCATACCGCTTCTTTGCCTCATACAGCCATTGCATCCATCGAAGGCGGTCTTTCCCGAATTTCAGCAAGAGCTCCCTTTTATGGCACCGATGCGTAAGATGCCAGACGTGCCCCGGAATGTAATGTCGATTAGCTCTGGCCAATATATTTTCCTATATCCTCTATTATCGTATCAAAAACGAAGTTATTGCCCCGACATGAGGCTATCTTAATACGTAATTTTGTTTATTAACAATCAATTATCTTGGTCCGACCCCAATGGCCCAATGGCCCAATGGCCAATGGCAAGCGCATAGCCCATATTGCATGGAATCTAAAAACCATTCTGCTTTCAACTGCCAGATGACTTCATCCTTGATTGTAGATATTGGCTACAGGATGACCTGCCCGGTCTTGTCCGTGGCATACCCCCCGAGTGCCTCAACCCGCTTTTTGAACGCGGCTGAGTTGATAATCTCCATGAGGACCTGAATCTTGGATGATTCAAAATGCTCCTGGGGAATAACCAGGTCATACTCTTCGGTCACCACAGGAATGAAATCCAGGTCAAGAGCTTTGGCTGCGGCAAAAATGCCGAGCCCCACGTCCACAGTGCCGCTCAGAACCGCCACCGCCACGGACATGTGGGTGTACTCTTCAGCGTCATACCCGTTTATCTGCGCAGGGTCGATGTCCCGCTGCTGCAGCCGGTAGTCCAGCAGAATCCTGGTTCCAGAACCGCCCTGGCGGTTGATGAAGGAGAGATCCTCCCGCACCAGGTCATCGATGTTGCTTATGCCTTTGGGGTTGCCCTTGGGTATGATGAACCCCTGGTCGCGCATGACAAGGTTGACCAGTCGGATATCCCGGCCGGTTAGATATTTTTTCAGGTAGGACACATTGTAGGTGCCGTCTTCCGTGTCCAGCAGGTGTGATCCGGCTAGGTGGCAGGCGCCGCGTTTGACGGCCATCAGCCCGCCCATGCTGCCCACGTGGCTCGACGACAGGTTTACGTTTGAGGTGCCGGCCTTTAACTCATCGGCGAGAATGTCCAGGGTGTTGTCATGACTTCCCACGGCCACGATGGTGTTGTGAATGGCAGCAGAAGGCTTGAGAAGTTCGGCTCTGACCGCCTGGTTTTCCTTGATTCCCTCCATGTGTTCGGGAATGCGGATGATGCCGTCCGCCTCGGTAATGCTGGTAATGCACCCTGCGCCGCGCGGCAGGGCCGTAGCCACCACCCGGTTGCCGACGGTGCCCAGTTTGACGCGCACAAACTCTTCAAGTCCCAGCTTGGAGGCAACTTTGCGGGTAGGCTCCACTTCGATGTGGGGTCTGGCCTGTTCCGGCTGCCCTTTCATCTGGTCGATGAGGGGTTTGACAAACTGTTCAAACGCGATGATGGCGGAAACCGGGTATCCGGGAATACCAAATATGGGTTTGTTGTTGATTTTGCCGACAAGGACCGGTTTGCCGGGCATGATCGTGACCCCGTGAACCAGCACTTCGCCCAGGTCCAGGATGACGTCCCTGGCATAGTCTTCGGAACCAGCCGAAGACCCGCCCACCGTGAGGACCATGTCAAAGTCGCCGTCCATGGCTGTTTGCACGGCCGCCTTGATCCTGGCCGGGTCGTCCATCAGCTGTTCGCTGCGTGTGAAGTCCGCCCCGGCATCTTCGGCCAGGCTGCCCAAGACATAGGAATTGCTCTCCAGCACCTGCCCTGGTTCCAGGGCGGCCGTCGATGTCTGCCAGTTCACCAGCTCTGACCCGGTGGGGATGATCAGGATACGGGGCTTTTTTTTCACCGGCACCTTGAATATGCCACCGGTGATCAAGGCCCCCAGGCAATAGGACGTGATGACGTGGTTCTGGGGGAACAGCAGTTCGGTGGCGACGATGTCTTCTCCTATTTTGCGGACATGCTGCCAGGGAAAGACCGGTGCCTCGATCTGGATCCGGTGTTCATCCAGAATGTTGAGGTGCTCGATCATGATTACGGCGTCGGTGTTTTCCGGCA
>JAOZRT010000221.1 GCA_029940035.1 Desulfobacterales bacterium | reverse complement strand
CCACGGAAACTGGAGCCGGGCAGTGGGGCAGTGCGCTGGCTTTTGCCTGCTCTCAGTTCGGTTTGGAATGCAAAGTCTTCATGGTGCGCATCAGTTTCGATCAAAAACCCTACCGCAAGTCGATGATGGGGACCTGGGGGGCCAAATGTATTGCCAGCCCCAGTACGGAGACCCAGGCCGGCAGGGGTGTTCTCGAGCAGAATCCGGATACTCCCGGCAGCCTGGGCATCGCCATCAGCGAAGCCGTGGAAGCCGCTGTCACCGATCCTACAGGTGAAACCCGGTATTCCCTTGGCAGCGTACTCAACCATGTCATGCTGCACCAGACCATCATCGGTCTGGAAACCAAGAAACAGATGGCAAAAATAGGGGAATACCCGGATATCATTATCGGCTGTGCCGGTGGCGGCAGCAACTTCGCCGGTATTGCCTTCCCTTATGTGCTGGATAAAATCAATGGCAAGGATATCGCCATCTATCCTGTGGAACCAGAAGCATGCCCCACCCTGACCCGTGCACCGTTTGCATATGACCATGGTGATTATGCCTGTATGACGCCTTTGCTGGCCATGCACAGCCTTGGGCATACTTTTGTGCCGCCTCCGCTGCATGCCGGCGGTCTGCGGTACCACGGCATGGCGCCCACGGTGAGCCAACTGGTGTCGGAAGGCATTCTGGAGGCCAAGGCGGTCGACCAGCTTTCCACCTATGAGGCCGGTATGCTGGCGGCAAAGACGGAAGGCGTGATTGCCGCACCGGAAACAAACCATGCGCTGGCCTGTGTTATTGACGAAGCCAGGAAAGCCAAGGAAGAAGGCAAGGAAAAGGTCATCCTGTTCAACTGGAGTGGCCACGGCCTTATCGACCTTCAGGCCTATGACAAATATCTTTCCGGCCAGTTGGAGAATATTAAAGTGATGGATGAAACCATCGAAGAGTCGCAAAAGGTACTCGATCAGTATCCCAAACCGGAGCTGCTGAAGAGCGTATAATCTGAGAAATAACGTGTCTTTTAACAGGGCACGGATTATGATTTATAACCACAAAGGCACAAAGGACACAAAGGATATATCTTTGTCGGTCCTAGGTGCCTTTGTATTTACAAACATGAAAAACTTTTGTAGAGAGGGTCAGTTTTGATGGTCTTGTAAAAAGTCCAAAATCCTGTCATGCCTGCGAAGGCAGGCATCCAGAAGTACTTGAAAATACTGGATTCCCGCCTTCGCGGGAATGACGCCAAGGGGCGTTTTCAGACTTTTTACGAATTCGTCAGTTTTAATAAATACAAAAAAATGGGGTGCTTTTGTGCGTTTATAAAAAGCAGATATTCTCTGTTGAGGGAGGCAAAAAATGAAGGTGTTGGTGAGTGACCAGCTGGGTGAAATCGGGATCAGGATGTTCGAAGAGCAAGAGGGGATCGAGGTGGATGTTAAAACCGGACTGTCCCCGGACGAGTTGAAAGAAATTATCGGCGATTACAATGGCCTGGTCATCCGCAGTGCCACCAAAGTGACAGCCGACCTTTTACAGTCAGCCCAAAAGCTGAAAGTGGTGGGCCGTGCCGGCATTGGCCTTGACAATGTCGACATTCCCGCCGCCACCCAGCAGGGGGTCGTGGTGATGAATACACCCACCGGCAATGTCATTACCACGGCAGAACACGCCATTTCCATGATGATGTCATTGACCCGGAACATCCCGCGCGGGACTTCGTCCCTCAAAGCCGGGCAATGGGATAAAAAGAAGCTCCAGGGACGGGAGGTTTTCAACAAGACGCTCGGCGTTATCGGTTTTGGAAAAATCGGTTCCATCGTCGCTGACAGGGCTTCCGGTCTAAAAATGCGTGTCATTGTTCACGACCCGCTTGTCACTCCCGAGCAGATGGAAAAAGTGGGTTTTGAGAGCGTTACGCTGGAAGATCTCTATCGAAAGTCGGATTACATCACCATCCATGTCCCCAAGATGAAGGAAACCATGGGTTTCATCAACAAAGACGCCTTCAACCAGATGAAGGACGGCGTAATGATCATCAACTGTGCCCGGGGCGGCATCATAGATGAAGCTGATCTGGAGGAGGCCCTGAAATCAGGGAAGGTTGCCGGAGCTGCCCTGGACGTGTTCGAAACCGAACCCCCGGGGACGTGCAGTCTCCTGGAGGAAGAGAATGTGATCTGCACGCCGCATCTGGGTGCTTCTACACGGGAGGCCCAGACCAACGTTGCCGTTGCCGTGGCCAAGCAGATCATCGATTATCTGAAAAACGGAACAATTGTAAATGCCGTGAACGTACCCTCTGTTACAGGGGAACTGCTTACCAAGATGGGCCCGTATCTCCACCTGGCCGACCGCATTGGCGGCCTCATGGCCCAACTGAGCAAAGGGGCGTTTAAAGAGATTAACATCGAGTACACCGGTGATTTTCAGGGCATTGATTTTACACCTGTCACCACCAGCCTGCTCAAGGGATTGCTGACACCGTCTCTCAAGGATGACGTCAATTATGTCAATGCAGGGGTTATCGCCAAGGAGAGGGGTATCAAGGTTTCGGAAACCACCAGTGCCGAGTCCGATGAGTACCTCAATCTGATTACCCTGAAAGCGGTGACAACAGAAATGGAGAGCGAGATTGCCGGCACGATTTTCGGCAAAAAGCGGTCTCAGATTGTGAGGATTGACGGGTTTAAGCTGTCCATGCAACCGGAGGGATATTTTGCCTACATCCGGAACTTCAACAAACCCGGGGCTTTCGGCAGCATCACCACCGTCCTCGGGGAGCGCGGCATCAATATCGACCGCATGAACGTGGGGGTGAGCGACGAAAAAACCACGAACATCGTTTTCCTCTCCACAGATACACCGATTCCCGATGACATCGTGGCCGAGGTCGAAGCGCTTCCGTTGGTGGACAGCATCAAACTGGTGGAACTGTAACTAATAGCTCATAGGTTTTAGCTGATAGCTCATAGTCCGCTATAAGCTATCTCCTATGAGCTACTAAAACTTACCTAACAACTCCCTGGCGATAATTATCTTTTCCACCTCCTTGGTGCCTTCGTAGATCTCAAGAACTTTGGCGGCCCGGTAGAAGCGTTCGATGTCATAGTCGTCAAAATACCCGTAGCCGCCGTGTAGTTGGAGCGCCTCGTCCACGACCTCCACGGCCACGTGGCAGGCGTAGAGCTTGGCCATGGCCGTGAGCTTTGTGTCGGACATGCCGTTGTCCAGCAGCCAGGCTGCCTTGTACACCATGGTTCTGGCGGTTTCTATCTTTGTAGCCATTTCGGCGATTTTAAACTGGGTGGCCTGAAAAGAGGCAAGGGGGCGGCCGAACTGTTTTCGGCCCTTGACATGCCGGAGCGCCTGGTCGAGCGCACCCTGGGCCAGACCCAGGCCGTGGGCCGCAACATAGGCCCTGGAACGGTCGAAAAAATTCATGAGCTGAATGAAGCCTTTCCCTTCAGACCCGACCAAATTGGACTGGGGAACCCGCACGTTGTTGAAGTAAACAGCTGCCGTGTCCGAGCAGCGCAGGCCCATTTTGCCTTCCATTTTGTCCGCCTTGTACCCTTCGCGATCGGTTTCCACGATAATGATGCTGTGGCGGGCTGTTTTGGATTTTTCGTCTGGGGCTGTCAAACAGAATACAAGCAGGAAGGTTCCCACCGTGCCATTGCCGATCATCACCTTGCTGCCGTTGATGACATAGTCGTCACCGTCTTTGACCGCTGTTGTGGAAACAGCGGCTGTGTCGCTGCCGGCATCCGGTTCGGTGATGGCAAATCCCATGATGCCGTTGCCATTGAACAGGGGAGGAAGATACTTTTTTTTCTGCTCCTCGGTGCCGTACAGAATCAATTCCTCAGCGCCAAAGGAAACAGAACAGAGTTGTTGGCCGATGCCCGGATCTATTTTCCAGAATTCCTCCAGGACCAGGGCATGCTCCAGATACCCCAGGCCGGGGCCGCCGTAGGCTTCGGGAATGAATAAACCGATAAGGTCGAGTTGACGCGCCTTGTCGAGTATTTTTTCGGGGAAAATTTCCTTGAGATCGCATTCCCGGGCAACATCCTTGAATTCGCCCACGGCAAATTCCCGGGCGGCCTTCTGGATATCTTTGTGTTCTCTGGTCAGGGTGAAGTCCATTTTATCTCTCCATCAGGTTTAATTAATAGCGGCGAAGCCGCGTTTACTAACAAATATAAGCGTGAACGATTTTTCGTTCACGCTTATATTTGTTAGAGAGGGATGTTCCCATGCTTTCTGAACGGCTCTGCAGGCTGTTTGTTTTTAAGCATTTTCAGGGCGTGGATCAACTCCGGTCGGGTTTCCGACGGCTTGATAATCTTGTCCACGAGCATGTTGGATGCCGCGTGAAACGGGTTGGAGTATTTGTGGTCGTAAGCCTGGATCATTTCATTGCGGAATTCATCCGGGTTTTCTGCGGCCTTGATTTCCTTGCGGAAAATCAGATTGACGGCGGCGGTCGTGTCCAGCACCACCAGTTTGGCCACAGGCCAGGCCAGCATCATGTCCACGCCCATGCCCACACAGCACATGGCCATGACAGCCCCCCCGTACTCTTTTCTGAGGGCCAGGGTGATCTTGGGGACGGTGGCTTCAGCATAGGCGTAGAGCATCTTGGCTCCGTGCCGGATGATGCCGGCATACTCCTGTTTGACGCCCGGAAAATAGCCCGGCACGTCCACAAAATTGATGAGCGGAATGTTGAAGGCATCGCAAAAGCGGATAAAGCGGGCGGCTTTGTCCGAGCTGTTCACGTCCAGGCAGCCGGCCAGCACATTGGGCTGATTACCGACAATTCCCACGGTCTGCCCGTCCATGCGGGCAAAACCGATAATGATGTTGCGGGCGTATCGGGGGAGTAGTTCAAAAAAGTCTCCGTTGTCCGTGACCCGCCTGACGAACTTGCGCATGTCATAGGCTTTGCGGAAACTGGCCGGAATGATTTCCTCCAGGGTGTCGTCGGTGCGGTTAACATCATCCTCACTGGGGTGTACCGGCGGCATTTCAAGGTGGTTGGAGGGTAAAAAGGCAAGGAGTTCGCGGATCAATTGGATGCAGGCTTCATCGTTCTCGGCCGTCAAATGGGCCTGGCCGGTCATTTCGCTGTGAACCTTGGCACCACCGAGTTCCTCGAGCGTCACCTCTTCACCGGTAACGGACTTGATGACCCCGGGGCCGGTGATGGCCATCTGGCTGGTGCCTTCCACCATGATGATCATGTCGGTCAGTGCCGGCGAGTAAACAGACACCCCGGCGCAGGGGCCCATCATGGCCGATATCTGCGGCACAACCCCCGACGACCGCGTATTGCGAAAGAATATGCCGGCCACCCCTTTGGAAGCAAAAAAGCCTTCGTGTAGCCGGCCGCCCCCGGAGTCGAACAGTCCGATGATGGGTGCTTTGACCTTAATGGCTTCGTCCTGTATCCGGCAGATCTTGCGGCCGTGGAGCGTGCCCACCGAGCCGCCAAGCACGGTGGCGTCCTGGGCATAGGCAAATACGAGCCGGTCGTCGATGTTTCCATAACCAATGACCACACCATCTCCAGGGACTTTTTTCTCCTGCATGCCGAAGTCAATGGCCTGGCTTTCCGCAAGCTGGTTCAATTCAACAAACGTACCTTTGTCGAACAGGAGGTCCAGCCGTTCCCTGGCGGTCAGCTTTCCGGCGGCATGCCTTTTTTCAATGGCTTTGCTGCCGCCGCCTTGCTCCGCTCTTTTCTGAAGATCCTTAAGCCTTTTGTATGCGCTTTGATGGGTGGTTTCTTCAGACATCGTTAATATCTCCTATTTTTCCGTCAATGAAAACCGAGCTTTTTCGACACGGTTAGAATACTCAGGTTCTACCGAAGAATTAGCCCAAATTTTTAAGTGATCTAAAGTTGCTGAATCGCTTCGCTCTTTCGTTTATAAAAACAGATAGAATTCCTTAACTTTAGGTCACTTTAGCGCACTTTAGTCACTTTGTGTTATGAAATAAACACTCCCTTCCAGGGAGAAACCAGTGCCGGGCCCTCTGGACCCGGGTATCTACTCGATGACCACCAGCACATCGCCCCCCTGCACGGCGTCTCCTTTACTGCAGTTGACGGATGCAACGGCGCCGGCCGCCGGTGTAATGATCGGCATTTCCATTTTCATTGCTTCCAAGACGACAATTTCCTGTTCAGCGGTTACCGTGTCGCCGGGGGCTACATTCACTTCACATATTTTGCCGGGCATGGGGGCGGTAATGTCAGCCATGGTGTCCTCCAGTATTTGATTTGAATTAATTTAGATGCAAAAAAGGATACTTATTGTTGATAGATGTATACAGTATACAAAAAACTTGTCAAGGACAAGAATTTACAGTATATAGCGTTTGACACAGGTATATTCTGGAACCTGATTCACCCTGAGACGTCTTTATTAGATAGAGATATAGTTTAGCGGCGAAGCCGCGTTTAATAACGGCGTGGAACACGCCGTTATGGAGGATTGCCAATGAATATCTTTAAAAACATAACCGTTGTTTCTCTTGAACAGGCAACTGTGGCGCCATACCTGACCTACCGGTTTGCCCAGGACGGCATGACGGTTATCCGTCTCGAGCACCCTGTATATGGTGATCCTAACCGGTTTATCGGTGACAATGTCTTGGGTGAAGAGCGCATGAACGCCTATTTTCTGTGTATCAATGCCGGTAAAAAAGCACTCACCCTCAATCTTGCCGAGGCCGAAGGCCGGGAATTGCTCAAAAAGCTGATTCAGGAACTGAAGGTCGATATTTTTGTCACCAACCAATTGCCTAAAAACTATCAGAAACTGGGAATCGACTACGAAGCGCTTTGCTCTGTGAAAGAAGACATTATCTGGCTGGGGGTTACAGGATTCGGGCCGGACAGCAACGAAGGCGCCTACGACCCCATCCTCCAGGCCAGATCAGGCCTGATGGAACTGACCGGTGAGGAGCAGGGGGATCCCCAGGTTGTCGGCATTCCCCTGCCGGATATGGGTACCAGTGAGCATGCCTATGGACTGCTCATGAAGGCCTTGTTCAAAAGGCAGTGCACAGGCGAGGGCAGCAAAATAGACCTGGCCATGTTCGAGTCGTCCGTGTCCTGGCTGACGGTGCCCATCACGTTGACTGCCAGCTTTGGAAAAACCATATCCCGGAGGGGCAATACCCACGAATTTTTTTCGCCGGTATCGGTGTATCCTACCAGCAACGGATACGTTTACCTGGCAGTAGGCAATGACCGGCAGTGGAAATCCATGGTGTCCCAGGATCGGTTTAAAACCCTTGACCTGCCGGAATATGAAAAGAATGCCGGCCGCATAAAGGACGTGGTCAACCTGAACAAGACCCTGGCCGGCATTACGCAACAATGTACCTCGGAAGAACTCATTGCCTTGTTCAACGAGATCACCGTGCCCATCAGCAAAATCAAGACAGTACCGGAGGTTATTCAAGACCCGCTGGTCAAAAAGAAACTGCTGCATGCCATTGACCCAAAAACCAATACCCGGGTTACCCTGGCGCCGCCGCCGAACATGACCGACTTTCTTGAAACAACCGGTAATGAACTTTCCTTTCCGCCCCGCTTCGGGGAACATAACAGGGAAATTTACGGCGAGAAGCTGGGAATGTCGGACGAGCAAATGGCCGCAATAAAGGCAAAGGGCATTCTTTGAAGTGTCTGACGACATGGGAGACCTTTTTCACAGTAGAGCAGACAAAAACACTTCAATTGTTGAATTGAAATATAATATATAACTCCCTTTATAAGCCACCGGCTCAGCCGGTGAGAATTGAAAAGGTTCTACCGATCCGGTGAGG
>JAOZRT010000220.1 GCA_029940035.1 Desulfobacterales bacterium | reverse complement strand
CGCTTGAGACACAGAGAACACTGAGATAATTTTCTTTAAAAAAATCCGGAGACGAGGATTCTTTCAAAATATCATGCCATTCATTAGAAACATTAAGTCGTAATTAAGTTGTAAATATTATCCGTGCTCGAGTGAACGAAGTGAACGGGTGGTGAAATATATTCACGCATCTAATTGCATAGCAACGCTATGACTTTCTGCGGCCCTGCGGAAGCGATGGGCCACCCAGGTGTCCACGACGCTCTGGGTCAAATGGTACACAATGGGCGGGATCAAGGCCATGGGGTGGCTGTGGTAGAAATGTTCCGCCCACACGATATAGGAAATGGTGAGCGTTTTCTGGGAAACGTGAATGGTAAAGGCTGCCGTGGACGGCAGATCCAGGCGGATAAGGCGCGACAGCCCGTAATTGATGGCCAGGATCAACACGTGCAGACCGAACATGAAGACAAATAGCCACAGGATGGTTATGTCCGAGCCCAACAGTCTGTCCGCCGCGCTGGACATGGCGTTGAGGACGATCATGAGGACAATGGTCTGGTTAAAGATGGACACCTGTTTTTTATAGGGGGAAATCAGCAATGCCAGACGCGGTCGGAGAAGCTGCCCGGTCAGGGTGGGGACGAGCACCTTCAAGGTCAGGCTGAACAGCATGTTGGCAACGGGCAGGTCCACGCTGGTGCCGGTGAAGTGCAACAGCTGGGTCAGGATGAGCGGTATGGTTAAAAGGCAGCTGAAATTGGTCAGCACGCAGATAAAGAGGCTCAAAGGGACATTGCCGAGGGCCATGGCGGTCATCACCGTGCCGGAGGCAACGGTGGCCGGGGCAACACCGATGATCAGGGCTCCCATGGCAATGTCGGGCGGGGCCTTGAAAAATAAACGGGCCAGAAAATAGGCAAGGGCCGGAAACAGGAACAGGGAAGACAAGAGGGCTGCCAGCAGCACCCGGACATTTTTGAGCTGTTCCAGGATACTGGACGTGTTCAGGGTGAGCCCGGTGACCAGAAATCCCAGGAAGATGGCAATGTTCAGAACCTTGTATGATTTTATGAAAAGCCCGATCCCGGGAAGGTAAAACGCCGTCAGAACCATGACGGCAATGCCCACGAAAAACCAGTTTTTAACGAACATCGATTTCAGCATGGACCCTGTTTCAGACTTTTATCTTCACATGTTTCTGCGGGCGGAAAATGGAGTAGGTGCCACTGGCTTTGGCCACCAGTTTGTCGTTGCTGAATATCTCAGACTCCAGGCTGGCCACGGTTTTTCCCTTGTGGAGCAATTGGGTGGTGCATTCCAATGTACCCTCGCGGACCGGTTTGAAATAGCTGATTTTGATTTCGATGGTGGCGCAGGATTCGTTTTCTGCCAAAAGGGGGTACAGGGCGCCCCCCATGCCGGTGTCCGCCAGGGCGGACATGATACTGCCGTGCACGACGCCATGCGGGTTCATTAGTTTGTCATCGACTTCGATGCGGCAGAGGCTGCGCCCCTGGTGCACGCTTTCGAATACCAGGCCGATCAGGTCTGCGAAGGGATGGTTCATGTCAGATACCTTATTGTATGTGTTCGATTCAAGGACCCAGGTGATTGGTCAGTTCTCGGCGGTCAGCGCTTCATTCCGGTGTTAAGAACCATGGGCCTTTAGCTGAGGGTTCACCCCCCCCCTTCGAACCCTGATGTTATTATGCCAGTGCACGTATCAGTGTTTGTCTGAAAATGCAAAAGGTATGCGGTTCTATTCTCCTTTTTTTCTGCATCATAGGGCGGCATAGGGCGTCCGCTGGTGGTTCTGGCAAGATACACGGCATTGCTCCGGGGCATCAACCCCAACATTGCAGCGTAGGGATTAACGCATGACCAAGTGGACGTGGTCGTCGAGTGGTTCCACCGCACCTATGATGGTTGCGTGCCCCACACCGGCGTTTTTCAGGTCCTGGCACAACGCATCCGCTTGAGCGGCGGGCAGGGACAGAAGGAGACCGCCGCTGGTCTGGGGGTCGAACATGATTTCCTGATGCCAGGGCGGCAGATCTATGTCGAAGCGCATGTGCGGCTGGACCTGTTCGCGGTTGGGAGCATTTTTGGCCGTAGTCACCCCTTGCTGATACATGTCAAGGGCCTGGTCCATGATGGGCAGGTGTTTCATGTCGATGACGACGCGCACACCCGAACCACGGGCCACTTCAAAAACATGCCCGGCCAGCCCGAACCCGGTGACGTCCGTGGCTGCGTGAATGTCGAACTCTTGGGCGGTTTCCATGGCAATCCTGTTCAGGGCCGATATGGTGTCTATGCAGGCATTCAGCGCCTCCCGGGAAACCAGATTTTTGAGGTTGGCGTTAAAGATCACGGCGCTGCCCAGCGGTTTGGTCAGGATGAGCTTGTCTCCGGGTCGGGCGCCGCTGTTTTTCCATATTTTGTCGGGGTGCACCAGACCGTTGACGGCCAGGCCGAATTTGGGTTCGTCGTCGTCGATGCTGTGTCCGCCGGCCAAAACAGCCCCGGCCTCCGTTATTTTGTCCAGGGCGCCGGCCACGATCTGGTTCAGGACCTCGGGTTCCAGCTTTTCAGAGGGGTAGGCCACCAGGTTGAGGCAGGCGATAGGGGTTCCGCCCCTGGCGTTCACGGCGCTGATGGCCGTGGCCGCGGCAATCTGGCCGAACTGGAAGGGGTCGTCCACCGGTGGGGTGATGTAGTCGGCGGTCATGACCAGGGCGATCTCGTCGGTCAGTTTATAAACCCCGGCATCGTCGCTGGTCTCCAGGCCTACCAAAAGGCGCGGGTCTTTGTTTCCAGGAAGCGTCAGCAGCATTTTATCGAGCCCGACCGGGTCGATTTTGGCTGCTCAGCCACAGGTTTTGGACAGTCCGGTCAGGGTGGCCTTCTTGAACTGGTTCATGAATGACACAGAAAACTCCTTTTCATTTATTTCTTTGACTTTCTGGTAACAATCAAAACGGCGGTAACCGATGAGTATCTGAACACCAAACCACAATACTATTTTACCTATGTGTTCTTCAAGTAAAAATCCTCGAGCTTTTTGACCAGTTTGGCTTTCTGCTCCGGGGTAAGGGTTTTGTGAAATTCAACCAGGCGGTCAATGCCCAGGTCGATGAGTTCATCCATCTGGGCACGATGCCGGGCCGCGAGCTGTTTCAGTTCAACCGCGTCCATCTCTTCTTTTTCCAGTTGGGTTAGAAGATCCGCCTTCATGGCGTCCTTGCCCGCGTGCATCTGTTCGGCTTTTTCCATGAATTCCTTTTTAATCTGATCCAAATCCGCCCGTTGCACATCTGTCAGATCCAGAACCTCGCTTACATAATCGACCATGAATTCGGCGCCTTTGTGGTGGCCGTGGCGTTTGCAGCCGGCAAATGTCAGCAGGCCGACAATGAGCAGCCCTGCCAGGGGAATGAAGATTGCTTTCTTTTTCATGATGTCCTCCTTTTTGAAAAATGAATCATGGGGGGTGCTTTTGAATTGAACCGCGGTCAAAACGCCGGTCCTGCACCCTGTTGCCCATAGGGTATCCATTTTTCAGGGAGAATGCTTTTCTGGGAGGTAACGAATGGTAACAAAATGTAACGACACTCTCGCTTCGCGATATTGTGAAACGCGGCTTCGCCGCTAAGGTGGGGGGTGCTAGTGTAGAGACGTGTCTTTGTTTTTCTAAATAAAATCCAGTTAATTCTGTAAATCTGTCTAAAATTAAGTGCTTACTTCCAACAGGCCCGGATCAATTAGTACCGGCCATCTCCTTAAGGATTTCAAACCCGGCCTCGACAGTTTTGCGCTGCTCTTCATCCTGGGCCAGTTCCCGGGCCTTTTCCATGAACTCCATGCCTTTTTCAGGATTGCCCTGGTGTCCGGCGACCAGCCCCAGGCCCACATAGGCGGGTGCATAATTGGGGTCCAGTTCAATGGACCGGTTGAATTCTTCTGCGGCTGCAGCTAGTTTGCCGCTGTTTATGAACTGGTTGCCATTATTCACATGGTGCGACGGCGTGTCCAGGCCCTGTCTGATGAAAATGCTGTCCGGTCCGCACCCGATGGTTATCAGCAGCATGCAAGCTGTCCAGAGAGTGAACAATCGTCTTGTTTTCATGGTTTCTCCTTAATCAACAACAATCATCACACGGCATTTTTTCAAAAAGGAAATATGCTCAGAGACGCTTTTGATTTTCGAAGCGTCGGCATTGCTGATAACAATGGCCGAGGCTCTTTTTTCAGCCGTTCTCAGGCCCTTGACCATGAGCGGGTTCCCGGACACCCGGGGGGCCTGGCCGGCGGTCTGCATGTCGCGGGCGTACCCGGCCATGCCATGCTGCACGGCGAATTCACGGCTGACAAAGGCCGATCCGTACACTTCCCTTGTTTTCTCATCCACGATAACCGGCGCCATGCAAGGCGTAAATTGAATTCCCCGGGCGTCGACCACGATCCCGGTGTAGGTTTCGGCTTCGATATCCGAACGGGATTCCTGCAACATGTTTTCCGATGTGCCGGTTTTGTTGGACACGGTTTTGATGGGCTCGATCTGTTTGATTTCTTCCGGGAGTACCAGTTGGGCAAATCCGCCGTATATGGGCATCTGCATGGTCACTTCCACGGTTCCGTCAGAAAGGTATGCATGCCTGACGGCTTTGGCGCCCTTCACCAGGCTCTCCACCTTGGCCATCATAATATCGGTTGAAGAGGCGATATCCCTGACAATGCTCAGGGAATCCACCCTTGTTTCCAGCACAATGTCCCGCATGTTTTTAAGGGCAAGGGCGTGGGCATTTGCCAGGGCTTCCTCCAGGGCCTGCGGCTCCTTGGCCTGTTTTTTGACCGGGGGGGCGGCCGTGCCGCTGGAAATGAGCAAACCCGAGGACCAGTTGATATGGCCGTGGGCAAAGGTTTCGACAACATCCTGTTTTTCTGAAGCGATGCTCTGATCGTGCGAGCCCCAAACACACAGGGCCAGGACGGCCGCGCAAAGGCATATTTTCATTGCCAAGCCATAAAAGCGCTTGGTGTTCATCCGATGTCGTTTCTTACTCAGGCAAGTCATGGGTATGGTGATTTTCAAGAGCCTGTGGCAACATTTTATTCCGAAACCGGCCATCCATTCGTGTCGCAGCGATTTAGGGTCAGCCGGTATTATATTTACCTAATTTTGTTGACCTTTTTGACCAATATAGTGTAAGAATTTTTCGATGTCAATAACAAGACTCATCGGTCGCAGTACCATACGGTCCTTCAACCACGTCACGACCCTGCTTACATTTGGATCCATACTCCTGCGCATGCTTTTCAGGAGGCCGGCAGAGGGGCGCACCCTGATCAGACGCATCGCCCTTGAGCAGATCTATTTTACCGCTGTACAGGCGCTGCCCGTGATTATCCCCATCGCGCTGATCATCGGCAGCGCTATCATCATTCAATTCAGCAGACTGTCAACCCAGTATGACCTGGGGAATATTGCGGTGATCCTGATCGTGCGGGAGCTGGGCCCTGCCATCACTGCCTTTCTGATTATTTTGAGGTCCGCCACCGCTGTCACCATCGAAACCGGTTATATGAAGGTGCTGCATGAAATCGACGCGTTGGAGATGTCCGGCATCAATGTCGAGTGGTTTGTCTGCATTCCCCGCCTGGTGGGCATCACCACCGCCATCCTGTGCCTGTTCGTGGTGTTCGACATCGTGGCTGTTATCGGCGGGTATATCGTCGTGTGGACTATCACCTTTCTGCCGGTGGGCAACTTTATCAGACAGATCGCCGGGGCTGTGACCGTTTCCGGAATTGCTGTGGGTCTGATCAAGGCAATCTGCTTCGGCATCACCATAACCGTCACGAGCACCTATCACGGGTTGAAGGTGGGCCGGCATATCACCGAAATCCCTGCTGCCGCTTCCAGGGCGGCTGTGGAGTGCTTTTTTTTCTGTCTGGTAATCAATGTAACCATATCGGCTTTGTTTTATCTGTAGGGCGCCCATGCAATGGATCGAGCTTGAAAATTATTGTCTGCCGGTTTCCGAAGAAGGCCCGGGGATCGAAATGTTCAATTTTTCGATTTCAGAGGGCGATATCTGCTGGCTCGATGCAGATGTCGCCGAAGACGCCCTGCTTTTTTTCAAGGCGCTGGCCACGCTGGCCACTCCCTTTTCAGGGATCTACCGCTTCGAGGGGAAGCGCCTGGATTTTACCAGGCCGGACACCCTCCTGCCGGTGAAAAAAACCATCGGCTACATCACGACCCATTCGGCATTGATCAGCAACCGGTCTCTCAGGGAAAACCTCACCCTGATGCGCAGCTACACCGACAACACCCTCTCCGCCAGGATCGATGACGATATCTTCGATCTGTGCCGGCAGTTTTCCATTGCCGATAAAGTTGATGTGCGTCCTGAAAAACTGGAGCAGTCCGACAGGCGGGCAGCCATTGTTATCCGCGAGATCGCCAAAACCACCCGGCTGCTGCTTCTGGAAAAGCCCGAGATATACCTGGGGCATGCCAGGTTTTTTCTGTATGATTGGCTGTTGCGGGGCCTCATGGACCAGGGGGTGCCCATGGTGTTCACGTCCGACGACAAGAATTTTATTGACAGTGTGTCCACTAGGGCTTTAGTGCTACACAATGGACAGTTGCAGGAAAAAGAGTATGAACCCGGATCAAAAGGCGTTGCCGGTGTTTCAATTTAAGATCACTTGCAACGTCGGGCGTATTGCTTGCCAATAAGATAACACCGCCTTAGGCCATTAAATGAATACCAGATTCAAATACAGCGTCAGAGAAAGAATCGTCGGCATTTTTATGCTGAGCATCCTGATACTGCTGGTGTCCACGGTTATTCTTCTGGGCCGCGGGAAAAACTGGTTTCAGAAATACAATACCTACTACACGTCGTTCAACGAAAGCTACAACCTTCTGCCAGGGGCCCCTGTCAAGTATCTGGAAACCGGCATCGGCAAGGTGAAAAGCGTCAGGCTGGTGGAAAACCGTGTCAAAATTCGGCTGGCCATCCTGGAAGAATATGCCTCGCGTATTCGGTCCGATGTGGTGGCCAAAGTTGAAAGTCCGACTTTCATCGGGTCGGAGTATATCGCCGTTATCCCCGGTTCCATGGATGCCCCCCTAATACTGCCGGAAGGGGAGCTCCCGTCAGTGGCCAGAAAAGATATCGCTGACTATTTCGACGAGTTCGAAGTTGAAAAAACCGCCAGGGCCATGGTGGAGGCTGTCCAGCAGTTTTCTGCCTTTGTGGAGGAGATCCGGGATCCTGACGGGTCTTTCATGGTCGCCGTGGAGAACTTCAACAGGACTTCCACCCACGTGGAAAAGGTCGCCCGGCGCATCGAAGCCGGGGAGGGCAGTGTCGGCAGAGTGCTCAGTTCCTCCGAGTTGGTGGACTCGGCCCTTGCAAAGCTCGACAAGGCAGATGCCATTCTGGACGATTTGGTGGTTGCCAGTGCCAAAACACCTGAAACCATGGAAATGCTTCAGGTAAATCTTGTCCGCATCGAAGAGGTACAGGACGGCATAACAGACAGCGTCGCCCTTGTCCGGAGCCTGCTCGAGGAGATGCAGACCCACATGCCGACAATAAAGACCATCCTGGACAATACCGAAAAAGGGAGCCGGGAAATTCCGAAAATTTCAGCATCCATGGTGGAAAGCATCGACGCGTTCCAAGAGGAACTTGAAAACGTGGATCTCATCATCCAATCCCTGCGGGAAAATTTCCTGATCCGCTCCAATCTCCCCCCCCCGCCGGTTGTGCGCAACACCGATGCCCACCTAAGAGACTAAAAGAATAGCCCGGGCCTGATAAACAGGCCCGGGATATTCTTTTAGATAACGGCTTCGCCGT
>JAOZRT010000537.1 GCA_029940035.1 Desulfobacterales bacterium | reverse complement strand
TCTTCCGGTGTCATGTGAACTTGTTTCCACATGTCGTCGTAAGATCCGATTTTCAGGAAGGTAATGTCAAAGGGTCCGAATTTTTCACCGACTTCCTTGAATTCGTCAAAGTAGCCGGAATCACCACTGACAAAGAGTTTGCGTTTTTGACCATGTATCGACCAGGAACTCCAGAGCCGTTCATCGCCGTCAAACAATCCTCTTCTCGCATAGTGGACACCCGGTGTGGCAATAAAGGTTAGCGAGCCCACAACATGCTGCTCCCACCAGTCCAGTTCTTTTACCTTTTCAGGGGCGATGCCCCAGTCTTCGAAAAGCTCCCCCATGCCTAACGGTACCAGAAAGAGGCCGGTCTTACCATTCATATGTTTCACGGTTGTTTTTTCTAAATGATCGTAGTGATCGTGGGTGATCAGCACCACGTCTATGGGCGGCAGGTCCTTGGCAATAACCGGCGGGGGATGAAATCGCTTGGGCCCGATCCAGGAAAACGGCGAAGCGCGTTTTTCAAAAACCGGATCCACCAGGATCGTTTTTCCATCCATTGTAATGAGGATACTGGAGTGGCCCAGCCAGGCAAAAAATAGATCGCTTTTATCCAAGCCAATCCATTCATTTGACTGAATGGGCTTCAAGGGCAGTTCACCCTTAGGTTTAGGACCAATTCGCGAAGTAAAAAATTGCTTTTTGATATATTTCCAGGTGGATCCCGGAGCCATCATCGGGACGTCGATGGGGTTAACAAACTTGCCGTCTTTGAATTGCGGAGAGTTTAGCATCCGATTTTCACGCTCCAGTTGTGAATGTGTTTTTGTGTTACACCCTGCAAACATTATTCCTGTCAGGATTAGCAGGATCAGGGTGATTGTAATCGCTGTGCTGCTATAGCCATATTTCATTACATTTTCCTAACAGCTATGTGCTTCAATTTGTGTGTAGGTTTACGCGTAGACTAAGAGTTTTCACCGCCCGCTTCGCTCAAGACGCTTCAATATTTAGAATTAAAGCGACGAAGTCGCACTGGGTAAATTTTCATGAAACGTCCTTGAATGACAGGTTTGACAACTCGAAGGTAACAAAAGTTAAATGCTTCGTTGTGTTTGTAAGGCATGAAAATTTACATGTTGAGCATCTTTTTCAGTATGGACAGTCGGTTGCTCATTTCTCCATCCTCCATCTCCTCAGCGATGTCGGCCAGAAAATCCGGTATCTCGATCTGTTGGGGGCACTTTTCCAGGCACTCTCCACAGGCCACGCATTGAGAGGCATATCCGGATTTTTGGTCGGAAAGCAGACCGCTGAGGCGCAGGGCATACATGTATTGTCCTTCGACTTTTTTGTCGAAAAGGTGCACTGTGTTGTAAACTTCGAACGCCGTCGAGATCTTCACGCCCTCGGGGCAGGGCAAACAGTACCCACACCCGGTGCAGCCGACCTTCATGATTTCTTGGTATTTCCGAGCAGCCTCTTCCACAAGGTCGCACTCGGCCTTGGTGAGAGAGTTCGGCCGAGCCGCGTTAGCTATGGCCAGGTTTTCTTGGATGTGGTCTTCTTCGTTCATGCCGGAGAGGATCAGGGTGACCTCCGGGTGGTTCCATACCCAGTGAAGAGCCCACTCGACGGGTGTGCGCGGAGTGTCGGCCCGCTGCCAGAT
Organism: Desulfobacterales bacterium; assembly: GCA_029940035.1. GTDB lineage: Bacteria > Desulfobacterota > Desulfobacteria > Desulfobacterales > B30-G6 > JAJDNW01. The sequence continues at coordinate 470 of JAOZRT010000537.1, read as the reverse complement.
TTCTTCCACCGGTGACGGAGGGGTGGGAAGGCTGATATTGCCGCCCCTCAGAGGCTCCATGACCACCACCCCCAGGTCCCTTGCAGTTGCGTATTCAAGGCCCTCTGTACCGGCCTGGTTCTGCTGGTCCAGGTAGTTGATCCCGTGATCGATGGCATAGCGAACCTGTCGGGTTGCCCGTGGTTCGTCAATCTGTCCCTTTTCAGTCGTGGGCAGGCGCATGCAGCCGAATCCCAGGATGGATAGTTCGTCTCCGTTTTTTGGCATTTTTCTGTAAAGCATATTCGCCTCCTTGACTTGCGGTTATACTGTTTTTTGTTGGTTCAGTGCATGTATAATCGAATGTTCGTTATTGTTGTATGAAAATCTTTTTGATTGTTAAAGTTTTATGGCATCCCATGCCATGGTAAACGCTTGCTCCAAGTTTCCAGCATCCATTTCCAGACCATAGCACAGACGCGGGTTGGCAA
>JAOZRT010000035.1 GCA_029940035.1 Desulfobacterales bacterium | reverse complement strand
AAATACGACCAGGCAGTGGGGGGAGCCCGTCAGATTATGGACCCGGCAACGCGTTGGCATTGCCCGTGCACTTGCGCTCCATCCAAAGATAATTGTTTGTGACGAGCCGGTATCGGCGCTGGATGTGTCGATTCAGGCCCAGGTCATCAACCTTTTAATGGCGCTGCAGGAAGAGCTCGGGCTTTCCTACATCTTTATTGCGCATGATCTGAGCGTTGTTGAACACATCAGTGATCGGGGAGCTGTGATGTATCTTGGTAAAATTGTGGAAATGGCCACTGACTATGACATTTATCACCACCCCCGGCACCCTTATACCCAGGCGTTGCTCTCCGCTGTTCCGGTTCCGGATCCTGAAGCCCCCAAAAAAAGGATACTGCTGAAGGGAGATGTGCCCAGTCCGCTGCATCCACCCTCCGGATGTGCATTTCACACACGATGCCCCCAAAAACAAGATATCTGCCTGCATGAACAGCCCGTTTTTACGGAATTGGACCATGAGCACTGGGCTGCGTGTCATTGCTGCTAATTATATGAAAAGGATGAATATGGACTATTCAGAAGCATTTACCAGGGTCGAGCAGGAAGAGGCCTACATCGTCGATGTGTTGAAAAAGATTATTGCCGTCGATACATCGGTGCCGCCGGGCGAGAATTATGCCAAACTGATTGACGTTGTCGAACCTGAGTTTAAAAAATTAAACTTTGAAACCCAGCGGGTGGTCGTGCCCGAAGAAAAAGTAGCCCAGATACCCTTTGAGCTTTCCGGCGAACGATGCAATCTCGTGGCCAGCTTGAAAAATGGAAAACCCAAGGCTTCAGCCTATGCGCATATGGATGTCGTACCCGTAGATGAACCGTGGACCGTCGATCCTTTTGCCGGCATCGTCAAGGATGGCAAACTTTACGGCCGGGGTACGGTGGACATGAAAGGTTCCATTGCCTGTTATCTAGGGGCGGTCAAGGTGCTCCATGACCTGGGTATCGAACCTCACTATGAACTGGACTGCCTGCTCTGCACCGATGAGGAAATCGGTGTTTATCCCGGTTCACGCTATCTGGCTGAAGAGGGTTATTTTTCCAACCACCTGGTGTGGTTGGAACTGGGCGCTGTCGCGCCCGTGGTGCTGGTCGGTGCGGCCGGCGCTGTGGATGCGGAATTGAGAGGGATCGGGAAAAGCTGCCATTCAGGTATGAATTATCTGGGAATCAACGCTATCGAAGAGATGGTGCCTATTCTTCAGGAGCTTTTGATTTTAAAACAGGATGTCCAAAAACGGTTGTCGCGTATCCCGGCCTTCCCGACACCGGAATATCCCCATGACAAGATGACGCCCATGTTCAGCATTACGGTGATGAGGGGTGGCACAAAAGATAACATTGTTCCCGGCGAGTGCTGCCTGACCATCAACCGCCGTTATCATGTGGATGAGCGCTACGAGGATGTGGTTGCCGAAATCCGGGAAGCTGTAGAGCGGGGCCGCCGGAATTCAAAGCTGCTCGATCTTAAAATCAATTTCAACTCAAGTTACGGCCCGGTGGAAATCGATCCGCAATCCCCTGCATCCAAAAAAATGAGAGCTGCCGCCCGAGCCGTCATGGGGTACACGGATTTTTTTTATGGCGGCATGAGCGGTTCCACTGATTTGGCCATGGTGGCGGACGCCTTAAAGCCGGCAACGCTGGATGTTGCCGGTTTTGGCGTTGTCCGGGTCGAAGATATCCGGGCACACGCAGCTGATGAGTTTGTTATATAGAGGACCTTATCAGCATGACCAAGCAGCTGGTGCACTATTTCGCTTTCTGATATACCGGTTGTCATAAATGTTCCGATACAAACTAAGTTCAACATAAAAAAAATTTTTCAACGCAGTCAAATTGTCTAAAAACATGACAACCGCTATAGAGATTGAATCCTGCTTTTAAATGCGATTAGCTGTTTCTAATGAATCGCTCCAGGATCCGGTTGTACTCATCCGGTGCATTCAGATAGGGAAAGTGGCCCTTTTGGCTCAATGTTTCAATCAAAGCACAAGGGTAGGTGCTTTTAAGCAGTTCCCTTAATTCTTCTTCCACCAGGGGGTCGTTGTCAGCCTCGATGATCAGGCAGGGGATATTCATCTTGTCAAGGTCCGGCGGTTTAAAATAGTCCAGGACGCATCTGAAGCGGGCCATGAACTGGGCTTTTTTCATCATGCCGTGGGACTGCTCCAGCATGTAGGCCCGCACCAACTCGGAATGGCCCGAGGCCGGGTAGATGGCCCCCTGGGTCGCCTGCCTGAGATTGCGCATCACTATCCATTCCGGCAGCAGGGGCAGAATGAATTTCAATTTGCTGGCTTTTTCTGCATGAATAAGGTTTGGTGGAAAGGTGTTGGCAAATACGGCCCTTTCGATTCTTTCGGGATCGTTCTTGACCAGGTATTGGGCCAGGTATCCTCCCAGGGAACTGCCCACGATAGTGGCCTTATTGATTTTTTCCTTGTCCAGGATGGCGATGACACCGTTGGATAATTCCGCAAGGGTCGGCATTGGCGGGTAGGTCATGCTGATGATGCGAAAACGGGTCTTGAAATGGTTGACCTGCTGCCACCAGATATCAAAGCCGCCGCCCATGCCATGCAGGAAAACAATGGTCCTGTCACCCGCGCCTGTAATGAGATAGTTCCATTGTGACCCGTTGACATCGATACTTTTCAGTTTGTTTTCAAGGCGGAACGACTGCAGCGCGGAACGACAACTCTCATCCACTCCGGCATATATCTGGTTGAAGGGTTTTCTGGGAAGGGGAACCCAATACAGGGCTGCCAGAATAAAGATCAGACCGAGAATTGAGATGATGACGATATTCATCTAAAAAGCGCCTTAAGGGCCCTGCGACACCGCAATACCGGTTCCGGGTCAGTGCCTACATCGATCACCTCGAGGGTGATCACGTGTTCGAAGCCTTTGAGAAAATCGACATATTCCGAGTAGTCGTAGTTGCCGTCGCCTAAAGGAAGATGATCGTCTTTTTCGCCGAAATTGTCAGACAGGTGGATGTGCCCGATGGCGTCACCTAACACGCGTATGCCTTCTGGGGTGCCTTCGGACAGGCGTGCATGCCCCATGTCCAGCGTAAACTTCAAAGAATCCCCCACGGCTTCCCTGATTTCAAGGAGGTCTGCATAGCAGCGGTCGATGGAGGTATCGTTGATGGCGATGTTTTCCAGGCAGACCGTTATCTCCCGGTCATTGGCATAGGTATTGATTTCCTTTAGCGCTGCGATGTTGGAGGTCCACTGGATTTCCAGGGCCGGGTGGTTGTGCCGGGTGGCGCCGGGAATTCTGTAGGTGTAGTCGCCATTGTGAACAATGACGCTTTTTCCATCCAGCGCCCGGCACAGGTCGACGGCGCTTTTGATAATACGGACGGATTCCTCCCGGATGCTGTTGCAGTAGGCAGCGATGTTGATCTCGAAAAAAGGGGCATGCACGCAGATCTCCATGGGGTGCTGCCGCAGTATTTCCCTGGCTTCGGCAAGGGCTTCGGGTTTTATGTTCTGGGGGTCGGCGGATGGAAAGACGCACGTGATTTCAAACGCGTCAAAATTATTTCGGGCTGCCGCTTTCAATGCATCCAGCCAGTCGGCCATGATCATGGCCGAGCTGCACATGGCTATTTTGGGCATGAAGTACCTCCTAAATCTATTTCGGCTGTACTTATACAATTGTGATAACAAAACGTGTTTCAAGGCTCAAGCGATATTTTGTACAGTCATTTCTATCATCTTGTGTATGGATTGGTCCTTTTTTCGTGATCAACCGTGGAACTCGGGCGCGGGCCGTAGTCATGCCCCGGCCAGATGACGGTGGCAGCCGGCAGGGTGAAGATTCTCTCCCTGATGGATGTTATCAGCTGCTTTGGGGAGCCTCCGGGGAGATCCGTCCGGCCGACGGCCCCCACAAAAAGGGTGTCGCCGGCAAAAAGGTGCCCGTCATGGTACAGGCATATGCCGCCGGGGGTGTGGCCGGGGGTGTGGATGACGGTCAGCATGGTGCTGCCGATGGCGATATCGTCCCCGTCTTCCAAGCGCACATCCGCCTGGGGGGACCCCCTGCCGCCAAAAACCCTGGCCATGGCGCTGTTGGTCATGGCGCCCAGCCTGTCGGCATCGTCCTTGTGGATACAGATTTTGGCATGGGTGGCGGCTTTGACGGCAGCATTTCCGGCAATGTGGTCGGCATGGCAGTGGGTGTTGACGATATGGGTGACCCGGAAACCCGCAGCTTTGGCCTCGGCCAGGATTTTGTTGGTATCGAAGGCCGGGTCGATGAGGGCGCAGGTCCTGGTTTTTTTGTCGCCGATCAGATAGCAGAAGACCGCCATCCGGGAGAGTTTTATCTGTTTAACTATCATTGCATTTTTTTCGCCACGAAGGCGCTAAGACTCCAAGGTGTTTATATGCTTCGTGTCTTTGTGTCTTAGTGGCTAAATAATTTTAACTGTCAGCCAAGGCTTTCCTGAACTTGACTTCTTTTTCAAAATAGGATTGCAGCTTTTTCTGCACGTTGCCGAACACCGTGCCCTCGGGGAAATTGCCCTGTTCGTCCACAATCCCGGCCTCCTGGCCGGTGAGGATCTGGATCCCCTCTTCGATGGTGGCCACCTGGTAGATGTGGAATTCCCCCTTTTCCACGGCATCGACCACCTCTCTTTTCAGCATCAGGTTTTGGACGTTGGCCCTGGGGAGCATGACGCCCTGGCTGCCGGTGAGGCCCCTTGTTTTGCACACGTCGAAAAAGCCCTCGATTTTCTGGTTGGCCCCGCCGATGGCCTGGATGGCGCCTTTTTGATTGACAGAACCGGTGACCGCGATGCCCTGGTCGAGGGAAAACCCCGAAAGGCTGGAAAGAATGGCGTACAACTCGGTGGAGGACGCACTGTCGCCGTCAATGCCGCTGTAGCTCTGCTCGAAGGTGATGCTGATGGAGAGGTTCAGGGGATTGTTCTGGGCAAAGATCCGGCCCAGGTACCCCGACAGGATCAGGACGCCCTTGTCGTGTGTTTTACCGCTCATGTTGGCTTCGCGTTCGATATTGACCACGCCTGCCTTGCCCATGAAGGTTTCGGCGGTGATGCGTGACGGCCGGCCAAAGGATATGTCACCCATCTGATACACCGCCAGGGCATTGACCTGACCGACGACCGACCCTTTGACATCGATCAGAATCGTTTTGTCGAGATAGGATTCGTGGATTTTTTCCTCGTACAGGTTGTAGCGGAAGCGATGCTCGTTAAAGGCTTTGACTACGTGAACATCGGAGACTTCTTCGGCGCCGTCCTTGCCGGCCCAGTAATTGGCTTCTTTGATGATGCCGACGATGGGGCCAAAGCGGATGGAGAGTTTGTTTTTGTTGGAGGTGTATTTTTCACCGAATTCCACCAGGGAGGCGACCCCTGCCGGCGTAAAGGGCAGCAGGTTTTCCGTCTGGCAGACCCGGGCCACGAAGCGCGCGTACTGCTGGATGGCGGTGTTGCTTCTTTCCACCTCATGGTCGAAATCAGCGCGCACCTTGAAGATTTTGTTGAACTTGGGGTCGTTGTTCTGCAGCACCTCGAAGGGGTAGTAGCCGCCGATCAGGATCACCTTGACATCCAGGGGAATCGGTTCGGGGCGCAGTGAAGAGGTGGCATAGCCGTGGGCCGAGGACATGTCCTCTATAAAGAGCAGTTTGTTCTGCAAGGCCCTTTTCAAGGCCTCCCACACCACCAGGTTCATCAACAGGGATTCGATTTCCATGATGAGAAAACCGCCGTCAGCCTGCAGGAGCGACCCGGATTTCACCAGGGTGAAATCGGTGGTCAAGCCGCCCATGTGGGCCTTTTTTTCGATCTGGCCGAACACGTTGTGATACGTGGGGTTGGGTTCGAATACCACCGGCGCGCCCTTGACATTGCGGCGGTCGGCAATGACATTGATCATGTATTGGTTGGAGGGCGCTGCAGGCGCAGGGAACAGCATGCCGGCCGCCTGATTTGGCTGTTCCTGGCTGGGCAGGAAATCTTCCACATTTTCGATGATGTCCGTCTGGACTTCATCCAGGTAAGCAATGATCTCGTCGCACTCTGTATAGGATTCCTTAAGATACTCCATGCGTTCCTTGACCACGAAAAGGGCGGTTTCCTCCATGAGCTTTTCCATGGCTTTGGACATGGACTGGCGGATTTTGCTGACGTCCCGGATGGTTGTATCCAATTCTCCCTGAAGCACCTGCATGTTTTCTTTCAGCTTTCCCTGTTCCTGTTCCGACAAAGCCTGAAACATTTCCTGTGTCATGGGCTTTCCATCATGAACGGGGATGGTCTGGTAACCTGAACTGGCTTTGTTGACCACGAGGCTTTTTTCTTTGGCGGATTGTTCCAGTTTCTGAAACAGGGCTTTTTCTTCCACCTGAAACGCCTCTTGGACCTGGGAGCTTTTTTCCTGGAACGATGAACCTTCAAAAGCCTTGGGCATTTTGTTTTTCAGCACGTGGATGAGACGGTTCATCTGCTTGCTGAAAAGGACGGCACTGCCGCTGGGCACCGGTATGGCTTTGGGGCGGTATTCGTCCTGGAAATTGTTGACCATGCACCAGTCGCAGGGGATGGGGAGCGATTGGGCATGCTTGGAGGTGATGTCCCTGACAATCGTCGTGCGGCCGGTGCCCTCGATGCCGGTTACGAAAATGTTGTATCCCGGGCTGGTCATGTTGAGTCCGAAATCGATGGCGTGCACGGCCCTTTCCTGGCCGATGACTTCATCCAGCGGTTCGATGGCCGCCGTGTTTTTAAACGAGAAGACCTTGGGGTCACAGGTATAGCGCAGTTCGGATGCAGCCAGCTCGCAGGTTTCCTTCATCAGCAACTCCCTCATTAATTTTCATGTGCGTGGTTCTTGAAGACAAAGCCGAAAAACTGAAAAAAGGGTGTTACCTCTTTTAAAGTCAAAAATCGGATGTGAAAATTTATTTGACCAGGCTTCGGCGGCAGAACTCAATGGTCGTGCCGCTCATCCCCTTCAACATGTTCAGGTGCAGCCCCCTCTGCCTCACGATACCCAGAATCAGGGCATACAGCAGGCTGACCGTCTCCTTGATTTGAACGGAATGAAATTCATTGCCGGCGATACCTGTCGAGAGGCAGCTTGACAGATAGGTCCCCAGCCATTTGCGTTGTTTTTCGAGCTTTTTCGAGCAGACATGTGACTTGTCTTTCAGTTTAGCCGGGCATGTGCTGAAAGCCAGGTAGATTTCATCCGGCATTTCGCGCACGAATCTAAAATGAAGTGCCACCAGGTTCTCGATTTTTTCAAATTGAGTGGTGGTTTCCGCAGGCAGTGATTTCAGCCGATCAAAATAGGTGTTGAAACTGTTTTCGATGATGCGGGTAAACAGATCGTCCTTGCCTTCGAAGTGGTAGTAGATAAGCGGTTCGGTGACACCTGCTTCCCTGGCAATCTGGAGTGTTGTGGTTCCGTCAAACCCCTGGCGGGAAAATAATTTCGTGGCAGTGTCTATGATATTCTGTTTCTTTTTCATACGCAGCCATCCTTTTTCATGCAATATTCAGGTGTTAATACCTGACGGAACAATACCTTGTCAAGGACGGTCAACGGACATTCCGATGTTCCCGACGGGCGATCAATATTGCCCGCCCTTTTCCACTTCGCCGATGGCCGTGTCGAGAATGTTCAGAGCGTGGTCCATCTCCTCCTTTTTAAAAAAGACCGAAATCGAAGTCTATTTTTTTTTTGGATCCAAATCAATAAAATTAAAAGCAGGTGCAACAATGTTGATATGTGGGTTAATCCTTTATATATATTAGAAACATTCAGTTATAATCGTTTTACTTTCATTCCGGCGGGATGGAAACTAAATCTTCTCATATGGCAAGTGCCTGTTTCTATTTAAGGAGTACACTTATGTCAAAACTGCAGCGGTCGGAAGGGGACATCAATATATCAAAACACCGGGACGCCTGGCAGGCGGCCAACATCGATCCCGAAAGCCGGGCACTGTTGGACGAAGATGCGCGTTATTTCCTCAAGCAGTCGCTTTCCACCCCCTGTCTCAATACCATGGGACGCTGCGAGGGGATCTACATCGAAGACCTCCAGGGAAGGCGCTACATGGATTTTCATGGAAACAACGTCCACCAGGTGGGATTCGGCAACCCCCATGTTCTGGAGGCCGTGAAAAAGCAGCTCGACGAACTGCCTTTCTGCACGCGACGCTACACCAACCACGTAGCTGTGGACCTGGCGAGAAAGCTCGTGGAACTGGCCCCCGGCGATTTGAACAAAGTTTTGTTTTGCCCCGGGGGGGCTGAAGCCATAGGAATTGCCCTGAAACTGGCCCGCATGGCCACCGGCCGCCACAAAACCATTTCCATGTGGGACGCCTTTCACGGCGCCAGCCTGGATGCGATTTCCATTGGCGGTGAAGCCATTTTTCGCCAGGATGTGGGACCCCTGCTGCCGGGCACCGAGCATGCCCCGCCGCCGGATGAATACCGCTGTGTCTTCGGCTGCACTCAAAGGGGCGGCTGCGACATGACCTGCGCCGGGTATGTGGAGTACATGCTCGAAAAAGAAGGGGACATTGCAGCTGTGATTGCGGAACCGATCCGCAGTACGCCCTATATCCCCAAACCCGAGTACTGGCAGCGCATCCGCGAAGCCTGCGACCGTCACGGGGCGCTTTTGATTTTTGATGAAATCCCCCATGCTCTGGGCCGTACCGGACGGATGTTTACCTTCGAGAATTTCGATGTTGTCCCGGACATGGTGGTGATCGGCAAGGGCCTGGGGGGAGGTGTGGTTCCCATGGCGGCCCTGATTGTCAAGGGGGCGCTGGATGTGGCCGGGGAAAGGGCTCTGGGGCACTACACCCACGAAAAAAGCCCGGTGGGGTGTGCCGCCGCCCTGGCGACCATTGACTACATCGAGACGCATCACCTGGCGCAGCATGCCCGTCAACTGGGAGCCTATGCCCTTGAGCGCATGCAGAAAATGATGACCGAACACCCCCTGATCGGTGATGTCCGTGGCATCGGCCTTTTTCTGGGCATGGAGCTGGTCAGGGATCGCACCACCCGTGAACGCGCCGTGGAAGAGGCCGAAGCGGTCATGTATGCGGCCCTTTCCCGCGGGTTGAGCTTCAAACTCACCATGGGGAACATCCTCACCCTGACGCCGGCGCTGATCATAACCCAGGCGGAAATGGACCGGGCTCTGGATATTATCGACGACTGTCTGCGGGAAGTTGAGAAACAGGTCGGCAGTAACTAAACAAAAAACATGTATTTATATAGATATAAAACAGACAATTAGAAGTCTTTCCAAAAAAATGTCCTGGAAAGGCTTTCTTTGTTTAGCCGTACAAACCAATGTTTACCCGAAGCGGCAGCGTGAAACCAAAACTGTGAGCTTTATATTGAATTTATAATTGAAATAGGCTATGGATCATTTTTTCAAATATAATGTGCAAGTCCCTGACCCTAAATCCGGGATGGACCCAAGGAGGAGGCATGAAAAGCTATAAAGTGCAGGACCTGCTGGTACCGCTTTCAGAGTATGCAACGGTTTCTGAGAAAGCGACGCTGTTCGATGCTGTCAATGCGTTGGAAAAAGCCCAGGAGGATTTTGACCATACCCGGTATCGTCACCGGGCTGTCTTGATACTGGATGGCAAAGGCAAGGTTATCGGCAAGTTGAGCCAGCTGGATGTGCTCAAGGCGCTGGAGCCCAAATATGACGAGATGCTGGACCGTCGCCGGCTGCGGAGTTTCGGGTTCACCAAGGGTTTCATGAAATCCATGCTCAAGGAGTACCAGCTTTTCGAAAGCCCCCTGGAGGACATTTGCTGCAAGGCCGGCGAGCAGAATGTCACCAAGTTCATGTATTCACTTTCCGAGGGGGAGTACATTGCCGAAAGTGCCACCCTGGACGAGGCGATCCATCAGTTTGTCCTGGGGCGTCATCAATCGCTGCTGGTTACCCGGGGCGATGCGATCCTGGGGCTTCTGCGGCTGACAGATGTTTTTGCCGCAGTCTACCACACCATGAAGGAGTGCATCTGAACTAAGAATGCGAATTGCAGCCGATCCAATTTGATTGGCAGGATTTTTTTTTCAATATGTTAGGGAGGATTAGTGCATGAGTGATTCATCAGCCGATATTATGGGTGAAAGCAACATCGACTGGAAAAAAACAGGATTTCTCTTACTGGGGGTTGTGCTCTTCTGCGTGGTTTACTGGTCACCGCTCTGGCCGGATGCCGTGGATCCCCTGGGCAAACATTTTGAGTTGAGCCGGGAGGGCAAAGGCGCCATCGCCGTGTTCCTGCTGGCAGCCACCTGGTGGGTTTTCGAAGTGGTGCCCATCGGGGTTACCAGTCTGGCCATCGGGGTGCTGCAGGCCATGTTTCTGATCCGTCCGGCCAGGGATGCCTTTACGGATTTTATGGTGCCTTCGGTCATGTTTATTTTTGCATCCATCATGATCGGGCTGGTCTTTACCAAGACCGGCCTGACCAAGCGTCTGGCCTATAAAATGCTGATGATCGTGGGAGAAAAGACCAGCATGATCTATCTGGGCTGCTTCGTGGTTACCGCAGCCCTGTCACACATCATGGCCCACACGGCGGTGGCTGCCACCATCTATCCCCTGCTGGTTTCAATTTACGCGCTTTACGGCGAAGGGGACAAAAAGACCAAGTTCGGCAAAGGGCTTTTTATCGGCATGGCCTACGTGGCCGGCGCAGGGAGTATCGTCACCCTGCTGGGGGCTGCCCGCGGTGCCGTGGCCCTGGGATTTTACAAGGACATCATGGGGGTGGACATCTCCTTTTTTCAGTTGACCTGGTACATGTTTCCCATCGGCTGGCTTATGACCTTCCTGCTGTGGGGCTTTTTCATGGTGTTTTTCAAACCGGAAAAAGCGACCATCCCCGGCCTGCGGGATAAGGCCCGGAAGCTCAACGATGATCTGGGATCCCTGACCCGCAACGAGATCAAGGCGGCTGTCATTGTGGGTGCCTGCATCCTTGTCATGGCGGCCAAACAGTTTGTTCCGGCATTGGGTCCCATCGACAAAACCGCTATCATACTGGTCTCGACCATCCTGTTTTTTGTCACCGGTATCATGGACCTGGATGACCTGGAAGCCATCCCCTGGAACATCATCCTGCTGTTTGCCGGGGCCATGAGCATCGGCAATTGCCTCTGGCAGACCGGGGCCGCCAACTGGATGGCGGTCAACTGGCTGGCCATGTTTCAGGAAGCCAACTGGTTTATTTTCGTCATGAGCATCGCCTTTTTTGTCATGGTCATGACCAACGTGATCATGAACGTGGCCGCCATCGCCATATCCCTGCCGGTGGCCCTGGTGATCGCGCCTTACCTGGGGGTTTCCGGGGAGGTTATTCTGTTCGCGGCGCTGGTTACCGCGGGTATGCCGTTTCTGCTGCTGGTGGGTGCCGCTCCCAATGCCATTGCTTATGACTCCGGGCAGTTTACCACCGGGGAATTTTTTCTCTATGGCATACCGGCCAGTGTTCTTCTGATGATTGTGACCGGTTTTGCCGTGTTCATTCTATGGCCGCTGATGGGGATGCCGGTGACCGTGTCGGTGGGCGGGTGATGCGTGTGAATATTCGGGAACATAAAATCGTGGAACACGATTTTATTACATGAGGTGAAGACATGATTGATACTTTTGTGAAAGATGTGATGATTCCCATCTCCAGATATGTGACCGTTAAAAAGACAGACACCCTTATCGATGTGCTGCAGGCCTTGGATGGAGCCCGAAAGTCGGAAGTGGAGCACGCGCACAGGGATGCCATCGTAACCGATGAAAACGGTGAATTTGTGGGTAAGGTCACCATGCTGGATATTTTCAAAGCGCTGGAACCCAACTACAAAAAGTTGGATGAGAGAAGCTCGAAAGGCGCACTGACACAGGAGTTTGTGCTGAAGGCCGTAAAGGATTTTAACCTCTGGGTTGAGCCCATGCAGGATGTCTGTAGCCGCGGTTCCCACAAATTTGTGTCCGATGTGATGCATGTACCCGAAGGCGCCGATTACATGAGCGGGGAAGACAGCCTTGAGTTGGCCCTGCACAAATATGTCATGGGCGTGCACCAACCCTTGATCGTCAAGGCAGGAGATGCCGTCATCGGCGTCCTGCGTTTCGGGGATGTGTTCGAGGTGACCCGCAAGGCTATGTTAGCCTGCCCCATCTAATAGCGTATGTCCAGACCCGGGACGGGAAAAGATTTTTACTGGAACAGGAAGAACTGGTGGCGGCCCTCTTTGCCCAAAGTGCGGAAAACCCGGACAAAATTGAAATGTCCAAAGCCATTCAGACCATGGAAGGGACGCCGGAGATTAAAATAAAGCTGGAGGTAAAATGAAACGCTATCTTGTGAAGGACCTGATGGTTCCGATCTCAGAGTACGCAACGGTTCCCCAGGGTTCGACGCTTTCCGAGGCCGTGATTGCCTTGGAAAAGGCCCAGGAGGAGTACAACCACACGCATTACCGGCATCGGGCTGTACTGGTTCTGGACAACAATAAACAGGTGGTTGGAAAGTTGAGCCAGATGGAATTTCTGAGGGCCCTCGAACCGCAGGACGAAAATATCGACCGCATCAAGGAGATCAGGAAATTCGGTTTCAGCTCCAAGTCCATTGCTCTGCAACAGGAACAGTACCGCCGGAAGATGCCGGTGAACAGCGATATGTACACCAGTGCGATCAAGCTCAAGGTTGAAGATTTCATGCAGACGCCATCGGAAGGGGAGTACGTCAATGAAAACACATCCCTCGAAACAGCGGTGCATCAGTTGATTACCGGGCGCCACCTGTCGTTGCTGGTTACGCAAAAAAAGAAGATCGTAGGGGTGCTGCGGATGTCGGATGTTTTTGCGGCAGCCTTCCATGTTATTAAAGAAGTTGAAGCCACCGAATAAATTTTCATGCCCAGACACGCACAACGAAGCATGAAACTCCACTGTCACCAAATTGTTCACATTAGAAACATGTATCAGGACGGATGGTTTTAAATATCCCAGGTTTTGGAACAGGAATAATGTTCTCAAATGCGGCTGACTGTTTCTAATGGAGAGGATGTATCATGAAAGAACTCGAGAGACTGCTGGACCGGATTGTTCAACGCGTCAACATCAATCTGCGCGAGCATGAGTATGATGTCAACCCGTTGGTCCAAAAGCTGATTCCGTTCAGCCAGATGACCAAATTCTACGCATTTTACGGCATTACGCCGCACCACCCGTTGAATCTGCAATTCCGGAACTCAAACCTGGCCGGCAGCTATTTTCTGGGAAAATGCAGCGTGACCAACTCCCTGCTTTATAAGAGCGATATCCGGGGAGACGAGCTCAAGCAGAAGGCGGATGTGTTCAAATACCAGGGATATGAAATCCCGGTGGACGAGGATGAAGAAATTGAGATCGTGGACAGTTTCCTGATCAAGACACTGGTGCACAATTTTTCCCACGACCCGGAAACACTGGAGAAATTTTTCATCAGGGATACCATTGCTATGCATTACGCAAACATCCACGGCTCCCCTGCAGAGGGGAGCTTTCTGGGGCCGTTTTCCACGGTTGATCTAACCACCATACGGGACTCCCGCGTGGGGACATTTTCATACATACAGGCCGGGGAGGTGAGCCATCTGGATATCGAACCCGGCACGGTGTGGGTGCGTGCTCCGGAGACGTTCAATTTCATGTACCGGTTTCCACTGCAGCGCCTGAACAACTACATCTATTTTACGGCCGGCAGTTCCCCTCAGGGTATTTTCATCGACTTTGTGGAAGACCGTAAAGAGGCTTTTCAACGGGTCTTCAACGTGGTCAACCTGGAGCCTTCGGTGCAGGTTCCCAACAGTGCCTCGCTTGACCGCTTCGCCGTGATCAAACCCAAAACCCACATCAGCGACAATGTTCTGATTTCCCAGCGGGCCTACCTTCAGAATGCCTGGCTGGGCAAGGGCGCCAATGCCCAGGAGCAGAGCTATATCATTAACTCCCGGTTGGAGGGCAATGACATCACGGCCCACGGGGCCAAGATCATCGAGGCCGACCTGGGCAAGGATGTTTTTGTGGGCTTCAACTGCTTTCTGCGGGGGCGGCCGGAATCACGGCTGACCATCGGCAAGGAAAGCGTCATCATGCCGCACACGATCATCGATATCCGCCAGTCGTTGTCCATTCCGGCCGGGCACCTGGTCTGGGGGCTCATTACGGACGAGAAGGACCTGGAAAGCAATAGCCTGTCCCTGAAAGAGTTTTCTAAAATCGATACCCGCTTTTCAAAGGGGAACATGGTTTTCGAGGGCAACGGTGCGGAGTTTGTCACGGCTTTCAAAGAGCGTATTCACCATATTCTGGAAACCAACGGCGCCTTTTTCAATGGCCATTCCAACAAGGGTCACGCCCAGCAGAATCAGAAAATTTCCTTCAATACCATCCAGCCCTACCCCCAGGGTGAAAAGGAGGGGCTGTACCCGACGATTATTATTCGCCCATAATTACTATTTAAAGAATGTCAGCAGGGCATGTAGATTGGTCAAAGGGTGGGGCGGGCACCCCGGGATAAAAAGGTCCACCGGCAGGAGGCTGTCCAGGCCTTCGGTGATTTCGGGGCTGCCCCTGAAAGGCCCTCCGGTGAGGGTGCAGCTTCCAACCGCGATGACGACCTTGGGGTCGGGTACGGCGGCATACGTTTCCAGGAGCGCTGTCTTCATGTTGCGGGAGATGGGGCCGGTTACCACGATGCCGTCTGCATGGCGGGGTGAGGCCACGAAATTGATCCCGAAGCGCGCCAGGTCGAAAAAGGGCGTGGCCAGAACGTTGAGGTCTGCTTCGCAGGCATTGCAACCGGCTGCCGACACCTGGCGCAGCTGCAGGGAGCGGCCGAAAAGTTTCTTAAAATGCTGCCGGGCGTGGGCAGCAAGGTCGGGAATCGCCCCGTCCGTGATCAGGTGCTCTTTTTCGGAGACGGCGATCTCGAAGTCCTGGGTAAAGGCGACAAACGTCCCCTGGGAGCGGTCTTCACACTCCCCGCAGAAAACGCAGCGCCCCATATCGATCACCCGTTTTTCAGAATCGATGGCATCCTGGGGGCAGGCCTCGGCACAAGCCCGGGCCATTCCAGCCGGAGAGGCATCCTGAATCTGCGGACGGCCGCGATAGCGCTTCCACAGTTCGATTTTCTCCTTGGGATATTTAGTGGTCCTGTAGCCCTGCTCGAATCGGTTTCTAAGGGTATTCAGCATCTTAAAATCTCACCTAAACAATCTTTCAAATCCTACAGGTCAAACCCGCAGTACGATAAATTGAAGCTTTTATTGTTGAGCGGAAAATCCGAAATTCCGGTATTCCGCAAGCTCATGGACAGACCGTTCCAGTTGTGAAAGGACGGGTCCTTGATTTTATAACGCAGGAGGTTGCCGGCCGCATCCGTCAGCACACAGTGGGCCACCTCACCCCGCCACGCTTCATTGAGGGTCACCACAAACGCATCCGGGGCCATTGCGCGTTCTTCCGGCTCCGGGCATTCGGTTTTCACAGGTGCGGTCAAAAGGGACTGGATGAGGTCGATGGACTGCAGAACCTCGTCGGCCCTGACCTTGGCCCGGGCATATACATCGCCGCTATCTTCCGCATTTTCCGGAATGTCGAGCTCGCCGTAGCCTTCTGTGGGGAAGCAGCGCCGGACATCATAAGCCATACCACAGGCCCGGCCGGCCGGTCCCACCAGGCCCAGGTGCTCAGCGTCCTCTTGGCTGACGCTGCCGCAGTTTTCAAAACGCGACCTGACGCTGGAGGTTGAAAATAGCAGCTCGATCACGTGCTTTACCTGCGGCGTGATCTCGGTGATGCGTTGGGCCAGGGTTGTGCGGACTTCGTCGTCCAAGGTGAAGCGCACCCCTCCCGGCCGGATAAGCCCTTTGCTGAAACGATTGCCGCATAGCAGCAGGGACATGTTTAAAAAATCACCGCGCATACGGCCGCAGTAGTTCATGGGCGGCAAAAAGGCGACATCTCCGCTCAGGGCGCCCAGGTCGCCCACATGATTCTGGAGACGCTCCAGCTCCAGGGCGATGGTCCGGATGGTGTGGGCACCCTGGTCAGGTTGGGTTGAGGACAGAGCTTCCATGGCCTGGGCCATGCACAGGCTGTGACCGACCGTTGTGTCGCCGGCGACGCTTTCGATAATGATGGGCAGGCGTTTTGCGGCTGCCCCGGGGATCAGCGTCTCGATGCCCCGGTGCTGGTAGCCCAGCTGGATTTCCAGGTTCAGGACGCGTTCGCCGATGCAGTTGAAACGGAAGTGCCCGGGTTCGATGACACCGGCATGCACGGGACCGACCGCCACCTCGTGAATTTCCGGGCCTTCCACACTGTAGTAGTCGTAGTTTCCCGGAATGTCGTCATCGTAGTTGTTGCCGAATACGTCGACCCGGTCCATGTAGTTGGGATGGTAGCGCACCATTTTGAGCCAGGGGTGTCCCTCGGGACTGATACCGAATTGCTCGGCTAATTCCCGTTCAAACATGTGAAACGGCTCACATTGGCTGCTCAGGGCCGGATAGGTGTCGGGTGCATCGCAGCCGGCTGTCAGCAGATGGTCCTGGCGCAGCACTGCCGAAAGTTTGACAACATCGCCTTCCTGGTAAGCGAAGAAATGGACAACCTTGCCCCCATTTTCCACAATATCGAGGGCTTCTCTACGAAATCGGTCAAAGTCCAGATGGGGGATTTTATCCCTGGGAACGGCAACACCGTTGGAAATTTCTAAAAATGCTGTGCTCATCAAAAACCTCCCGTGACAGATGTCACCGCATTCATGATGGTGCGGTAAAGGGTGTCCGGTATCCAGAAGCATAAAATCAGAGAGGTCGCCAGCAGCACATACTGGGGCAGGACCAGGCTGGCGCGTTCCTTAAGGCTAATAGCCGCCTCCGAACTGTTGAATGAAATCTTCATGGCCTGGTTGGCAAAACCGGCAAAGATGACACACAAGCTGACCACCAGGACGGTGGCCCCTGCATAGTGGCCGGCCTTGAAGGCGCCCATGACCACGAACAGTTCGCCGATAAAAATGCCAAAGGGTGGAAGCCCGGATATAGCGGCAAACCCGCTGAAAAAGGCCACAAACGTCTTGGGCATCAGGTTGACCAGGTTGCCTGTTTTATCGATCAGCCGGCTGCCGTAGCCCAGCAGAATGTTACCGGATGTCAGGAACAGTGAGGACTTGATCAGGCTGTGGTGGATGAGGCACAGCATAGCGCCGTAGGCACCGAGCCCGCCGACACCGGTTCCAAAGGCAATGATGCCCATGTTTTCAATACTGGAATAGGCCAGAAGACGTTTGTATTCGGTCTGTTTGAGAATAAAGGTGCCTGCCGCCAGAATCGAAACCAGGCCGAAGCCCATGAGGATCATACCAGAAAAATCTCCCAAGCCGGCTGCCTGCATGATCTTGTTGGTTTTGAAGATTCCCAGGTAGGCGCAGTTGAGCAGCACCCCGGACAAAAGTGCCGAGGCCGGGCTGGGCGCCTCGCTGTGGGCATCGGGTAGCCAGGTGTGCATGGGCGCCAGGCCCATTTTGGTGCCGTACCCCACCAGGATAAAGGCAAAGCCCGCTTTCAGCCACAGGGGATCCAGCTGGGTCGCCACGCTGGTCAGCGCGGAAAAGGAAACCGGTGCATCCACCTGGCCCACATCCATGGAAATGGTGATCAGCACCGATCCCAGCAGCGCCAGAGCAATGCCGACCGAACAGATCAGGACATATTTCCAGGTGGCCTCGAGAGAGGCGCCTGTCCTATGGGTGTAGATCAGCGGGGCGCTGGCCAGGGTGGTTGCTTCGATGGCAATCCACATGACCATGATGTGGTCGGAGAGGGTCACCATGGTCATGGTGGACAGGAACAGCAGCATGGAGCCGGTAAAAATATTTTCAGCCTTGATATCGGATTCTTGGAGATAGGCCACCGTGTAAATGGATATAAGGAAGAAGAGCAGCGATATCACCAGCAGTGACAGCATGCCTTCCGGTGTGACGGCGAAATAGGCTTTGAACAGAGGCTCGGGCTGCCGTATCCACAGCAGGATGGAGAGTAAGAGATGCAGCGCGCCGGTCAACACCAGCAACGGGCGCCCCAGGCTGCGGGGCACGAAAAAGGCGATTACGCCGGTGACAAAAGGAGCCAGAAATACGATTTCAACCATGAACCAAGCACCTATTCCTTTAATGTTCTGAGCAGGGCGGTATCGACATCGTCAAACGTCTGCTTGATGTTCTGCAGGATGATAGCCATGATCATGACGCCGGCCAGCACATCCAGGAGAATGCCGAATTCCACGATGTGCAGGGCGCGTACAGAGAAAGTTGTCCCCACCAGATAGATGCCGTTTTCCATCATGATGTAGCCCAGCACCATGGCAATGGCGTTGCGACGGGCCATCAGGAGGAACATTCCCGCCACCAGCAGGGCGATAGCGGTGGGCAGGAGCAGCACGCTGGCACTGGAGGACGGCGCCTCGAATCTGTGGCTGACAACCACGGCAGCCACGATCAGGCCCAGTCCTGCCAGCAGGGATGCATGATAGCCCACGATGGGTTCGACTTCCCGGCGGATGGCGACTCTTTTTATGGCCAGGTAGATGCACAAGGGGATAACAATGCCACGAATGGTCAGGGTCGCCAGGGTAAACAGGATGCCGCCGGTGGTGAGGTCGTGCCCGATCACCAGCGGAACGATGGATACGATTACCCCCTGAAAGGCCAGGACTTTGATCAAGCCCGGCAGGCGGCTGGAACCGAAAGAGAACAGGATCGAGAGCAGCACCAGGGACAGTATGGTGTCGACCGGAATGTTCATTTGATAAACTCCAGGGTAATGACGGTTGCAAAAAAGGCCAGGGCAAAGGAGGTCAGAAGGAATTTGGGAACCCTGTCCATCCGGTAGCGCGCCATGACCGACTCCATGATGCCCACGGCCAGGTACACCACCACCAGGCCGGCTGTGAACAGGCAGAGATTGAGGGCCAGGTAACCTGATTCAAAGGGCATGATCAACTGGGCGATGATGGATGCGTAGAAAAACAGTTTGCAGAAGGAGCCCAACTCAATAAAACCGAAATCCGGCCCGCTGTGGTCCAGCACCATGACTTCATGAATCATGGTCAATTCCAGATGGGTGGCCGGGTCATCCACGGGGACGCGGGAGTTTTCCGCCAGCAGGA
Source organism: Desulfobacterales bacterium (assembly GCA_029940035.1). Lineage (GTDB taxonomy): Bacteria > Desulfobacterota > Desulfobacteria > Desulfobacterales > B30-G6 > JAJDNW01. The sequence goes on along the minus strand of JAOZRT010000035.1, from coordinate 6,153 downwards.
TGATGAAAAGGGCAATCACCACAAACAGCATGGGTGAACCCGCCATCTGCCACAACCCGAATGGTTGACTACCCGTAAAGTAGGCTGCCAGGCGCAATTCACCGGTCAGGACGTAGAACAGGATCAGGATCATGAACAGGGTCGCCTCGCAGATAATCGGGAAATAGGCTTCCCGGGCAGCGCCCATGCCCTCGAAGGGCGAGGCAGTGTCCATGGCGGCCGCAATGGTGAAAAAACGGCCCAGGCCCAACAGGTACAAAATAAAGAGGAGGTCGCCGTTGAACGAAAAAACCGGGGCCTGGCCGGCCAGGGGAAGAAACAGCAGGACCGTGACCGCCGAGCTCAGCGAGACCATGGGGCCGAGCTTAAAGACAAAGGTTGTGCTGGTGCTGTAAACCGACCCCTTTTTGAACAGTTTGACCAGGGTGTAGTAGTTGATCAGGAGGGGCGGGCCTTTTTTGCCGCCAAAAAAAGCCTTCACCTTGAGGATCAAGGCTGAAAAAAACGGTGCCAAAAATATGGCCAGCACCCAGAACATAAGGGATTTAATCATGATATTCACGCATTAATAGCATTTGCCCCAACCAGGGAGTTTAGATGAAGAACAAAAGCACCACAATGGCCAGTAAAATATAGCCGATATACAAATGAATGTCGCCGTGCTGTATCCAGCGCAGCCTGTCGAACAGCCACAGGACAGGGTTCACCACCACATGCACCATGTGCCGCTCGGCGATGTCATGCACATGGCTGTGGTAGTGGGTTTTTATTGGGAACCGTCCGGATATGGCAGGATGATCCTCTTCAAGAGGAGCAGCCGGTCTGAAAAACTCGAGGATCGAGGCGGCGTAGGAGGTACCGGTATACTGCATTTTAGGGGTAGGTTGGGTAAAACCGCACCCCCAGGTGCCGGCACTTCCGATGGTTTTGTCCTTGTAAAATACCAGGCGCAGGGCCACAACACCCGCCAGAATGACAAAGAACACCGTGGCCGCCAGGGTGATGTTGGCCGTTATCTGCATGAACGGCTCCATGGGGATGCGGCCGTATCCCAACCCGGAAACCGGAATGGCGTTGAGTGCCAGGTAAATGAACATCCGGGGGAACACGCCGATAATGAAACAGAGTCCGGCCAATACCAGCATGGGGAGCAGCATGGCCGGCCCTTTTTCATCTCCGGCCGTGACATCCGGGCGCCGCGGCTCCCCCTGGAATACCACGCCGACCACCTTGGTGAAGCAGGCCAGGGCCAGGCCGCCAATAATAGCCAGGCTGACAATGGCCATAATGCTCAGGACAAAGGCGGTGCGATCGAGAGCGGCGCCCCTGAACCCGCCCAGATAGATGAAGAATTCACTCACAAACCCGTTGAAGGGCGGCAGGCCGGAGATGGCCAGGGAACCCACCAGAAAGGTGATGCCAGTGATTTTCATGTTTTTGAGCAACCCACCCAGCATGTCGATGGTGCGGGTGCCGGTTTTCTGGATGACCACCCCGGCCCCCATGAACAGCAGCGACTTGAATATCGAATGGTTGAGCACATGCAAAAGACCCCCGGCAAACCCCAGGACAGCCATGATCGGGTTGCCGAAGGATACACCGAGCATGCCGATGCCGATGCCGATCAGGATAATGCCGATATTTTCCACGCTGTGGTAGGCCAGCAGCCGTTTGATGTCATGTTGTCCCAGGGCGTAAACAACCCCCAGAATGCCGGATATCATCCCTGCCACCAGCACGATTTCTCCAAACAGCGGTGTGTGCAGGCCCAGTGACGCGTACAGCCTGACAATGCCGTATATCCCGGTTTTGATCATTACCCCGGACATCACGGCGGAGATGTGGCTCGGGGCAGCCGGGTGGGCATGGGGTAGCCAGACATGGAAAGGGAATACGCCGGCTTTTGAACCGAAGCCGATAAAGGTCAGGATCAGGATCGTCAGTTTGGCCGAATCAGGCATGGTGTTGCCGTCGGCAAACATGAAACTGCCGGTATTCCCGTAGAAAATACCAAAAGCAGCCAGGATGAACATAGCGCCCACATGTGAAAAAACAAAATAGAGATAGCCGGCCTTGCGGTTGTCAGCGGACTCGTAGTCATAAATCACCAGAAAGAAGGAGGAGAGGGACATGATTTCCCAGGCGAGCATGAAGGTGATCAGGTTGGCGGCCGTTACCACCAGGGCCATGGACGCGATCAAGAGGGCAAAGAAAAGATAACTGACTGCCGTGCGCAATGCCTTCTGGCTGTCATTCAGGTAGTGAAAACTGTAGACCGCGGCCAGGAGTGAAACCAGGAAGATGGATACCAGGAAAAATGCAGACAAGCCGTCAATTTGAAATGAAAGGGAGAACAGATTCAGGTATTTCAGGGATACGGCGTACGAACCCTGATGCAGCAGCTTGGTCAGGGCATCGGTCAGCCCCACGGCGCATCCAATGCCGATGAACCCGACGGCCACAGCCTTCATGAGCAGGAATTGCCGCCATAAAAAAAGAGCGGCAAGGCCGCCACAGCAAATGAGCACCATCGACAGGGTAAAGCTGTTCATAGGGCTTCCTTATTATTATCCGGTTTGGACAGACGTAGCCGGAAACGGCTGATCCCTTTTCCAGCGGCCGGATGTTGCATCCGGCATTGACCGGAACGAAATTAAGTGCTGAAAATTAATTCTAATACGATTCTTTAACCGAGCATGAAGACCTACGAAAAACATGAAATCAAACAAATGTCAATCTCCAAATCCCGTGTTGCAAATTCAGCCCGTTGGGTTATATTGGGGTATATACGGCAGAAAATGCAACGGACCTGCCGGCGGGCTGGGGAGATGACGGAGGGGTCGGCATTCCAAAATATATGGTGATACGGAGACAAGCTAATATAGGGAGGACGGATACGATGGCAAATCCTGTGGGCAATGGCGACAACGGGGGAGTGGATTCATATTGCGGCCAGATACTGGCGGGAGACTACAGCCAGGCACTGAAGGAGCGGCTGAAAACCGAACTGGGCATCATGGCCGCCTTTGATGATCTGGGCAGCCCGGCGATTCTGTACATTTCCGCCTGGGAAGAAGATAAGAAGAATATGTGGTATGAATTTGCCAGTGAAAATCTTCTGGAGATCATGGATTGCGCATGCCGTGAATTGCCCGGGAAGTTTCGTGACAGCATTGTGGACCGCCACATGTACAAGTACCAGGAAAACGACGAAACAATCCAGAAGGAGGTGGTCAGCGGGCAGGAGTTGGCCCGCCAGCGGCAAAGCATTCGGGACGAGGGAACCCGGTCCGAGTACGTGGAAGCGGTTTACAAGATCTCCCTGGGCGAGAAAAGTGTCTTCTGGCTCAAGGATGAGGCGGTCATAGAGGAGTTCAAGGAGGACAAGGTTTTTCTTTCCAGAGGGAGCCTCACCATCGTGACCAAGGAGATGGAAGCGGAGGCCGCTCGCGCGGAGGAGGAAGGGGAGTGTCTCGAGCGGGGCAAACTCCAGGGGGTCCTGGAGATGGCCGGTGCGGTGTGCCACGAGCTGAATCAGCCGGTCATGGCCATAAGCGGCTATGCGGATATCATTGCCATGAAGATTGCCGAGGACGATCCCTTGCATGACAAATTGACCAAGCTGAAGGACCAGGCCTTGCGCGTAGGCACGATCACCCAGAAACTGATGCAGATCGTGAAGTACAAGACCAAGGAATATGCAAAAGGGGAAAAAATCATCGATATCGAGGCGGCGGCTGGACAGGAAGACGAATAAACCCCAACGTTGCACCAGGAGAGAATGGGATATCCGGGGAGGCCATTATGACTGATAAAAAATCATCCATGTCCGATCTGTTCGGGTATGACATGCGTGCGCTGTCGGGAATTCTCACGGAAGTAAACGAGAAAAGCCAGAAGCTGGTCCAGGCGTTCGTGGAGAAACAGCACCAGTCGAGCGGCATCGACCAGGCCGGGGCTGCCGAGGTGAGCAAAAGTTTTCAGGAGCTGACCGCAAAGCTGATGGCGGACCCGAACAAGCTGTTCGATTCCCAGATGAACTACTGGCAGGATTACTGGGGCCTGTTGCAAAAAAGCTCGCTGCAGCTTCTGGGGGGCGTCTCTGCCCAAGAGCCGGAGAAAAAGCCCGACAAGCGCTTCCGCCACGAAGCGTGGCGCACCAACCCCATGTTCAATTTTATCAAGGAAAGCTATCTGCTCACCTCCAAGGCCATCCGCAAGGCGGTTGAAGATATCCAGGGGTTGGATGACAAAACCCGCCAGAAAGTCGAATTCTACACCGGCCAGTACCTGGACGCCATTGCGCCTTCCAACTTTTTGGGGACTAATCCCGAACTCCTGCAGCTGACCCTGGAAAGCCGGGGCGAAAACCTTCTCAAAGGCTTGAAAAACCTGCTGGAAGACCTGGACCGGGGTCCCTGCCAGCTTCAGATTCAGATGACCGACATGGATGCATTTGAAGTGGGCAAGGACCTGGCCATCTCCCCCGGCAAGGTGATTTTCCAGAACGACCTCATTGAACTGATCCAGTACGCCCCGACAACCGAGGAGGTTCATGACCGGCCGCTCATGATCATTCCCCCCTGGATCAACAAATACTACATCCTCGACCTGCGGGAGCAGAACTCCATGGTCCGCTGGATGGTGGAACAGGGGTACACTGTTTTCATGGTTTCCTGGGCCAACCCGGACGAGGCGCACAGGGACAAGGGCTTCGAGGATTACATGCTCGAAGGGCCGGTAACCGCCCTTCAGGAAATTGAACGGGCCACCGGCCAGAGGGAGGTCAATGCCATCGGCTACTGCATGGGCGGTACCCTCCTGGCCTGCACGACTGCGTACCTCACGGCCCAGGGCGAGGGTGACCGTATCCATTCAGGCACGTATATGGCTTCGTTGATCGACTTTTCCGACCCCGGCGACATCGGAGTATTTCTGGATGAGACCCAGGTTGCGGCTTTCGAGGAAACGATGAATGCGCAGGGCTACCTGGACGGCTGTGCCATGTCCAACAGCTTCAGCATGCTGCGGGCCAACGACCTGGTCTGGGCCTATGTGATCAACAACTATCTGAAAGGGGCCACGCCGGTGCCCTTTGACATCCTGTTCTGGAATTCGGACGCCACCAACATGCCGGCCAAGATGCACTCCTTTTACCTGCGCAACATGTACCTGCACAACCGCCTCCGTGAGCCGGGGGGCATCACCCTGGACAATGTGCCCATCGACATTGGCAAGATAAAAAGTCCAGCCTATTTTATTTCCACCCGGGAGGATCACATCGCGCTCTGGCAGACCACCTACAAGGGCGCCTTGCTCCACACAGGGGATGTGCGCTTTGTGCTCGGGGCTTCGGGGCACGTAGCCGGGATCGTCAACCCGCCTCCCAGAAAAAAATACGGCCACTGGACCAATGACGACCTGCCCGGCAGCGCTGCAGAGTGGCTGGACAATGCCGAGGCCCACCAGAGCTCCTGGTGGCTGGACTGGGTGAAGTGGAACGCGCCCTACACCGGAGGGAAGGTTCCGGCTAAAGTGCCGGGCGGGAAAAAGGCGGACCAGCTGGACAATGCGCCGGGCTGCTTTGTCACCAACCGTCTGGACCGCCCGGAAACGGGCGTGTGCTATATGCCCAATGCATTGCTGTAGGGCCAAGCCCTGATTAAAAGTTGACGAATTCGTAAAAAGTCTGAAAACGCCCCTTGGCGTCATTCCCGCGAAGGCGGGAATCCAGTATTTTCAAGTACTTCTGGATGCCTGCCTTCGCAAGCATGACAGGATTTTGGACTTTTTACAAGACCATCAAAGTTGTCACTTTTAAAATGTTTTCCCCCACTCATATTTTATCAGGAACGAATTTTATACAAGTATGGTAACTACGTTGCGCTGTAATCAGTTGTAATTTGCCTGTGGCGTAGCTCATGCTACGCATGTCAATACGCCTTCGGCTGTCATCAGTGCTTCGCACGTAATTTGCCCTTCGGGCGTAATTTATCGCCGATATCGGCCTTAAGCTGTCGGCAACAATAAATATCAGCGAATCGTAATGACGCGCGTCAGCGCTAATATCGGGCGAAGCCCTAATGACGCGAAATAAATAGGGTGTGGCTCTTTTGCGACGACCCTTTTTAACAGATTTAAGCAGTTTGAATT
>JAOZRT010000219.1 GCA_029940035.1 Desulfobacterales bacterium | reverse complement strand
TATTCGTTATTGGATATTGGACATTCGTCTTTTTTCTTTTTAAATATCCAATAACCAATGTTCAATTTCCAATTATCAAGTAGTAAAACGTTACAATGCAACATGTAAAGTGACAACTTTTTTATTAATTCTTAATAGATAGAGTGATTACAATATGGCGAAAACAATCAATAACGATGACTGGCTATGGGTCGTGGTCCAGGATCCAGGCGGCAAAGAACAGTTCCTGGGGCAGCAGGAGAAAGAAAGTAACATTTCCTTCATACCCATGTTCAAGCAAAAAGAAGATGCCCTGATGTGCATGTCCCTCATGACCCGGGACAAAAAGATCAAATACGAACCCCAGGCCGTGATTTACAGTGAACTCAAGGAACAGACCGCTAACAGCGGGTTTCTGCTATATCTCCTAGATAGCGAAGGCCGGGTGATCGAGAAATAGTAAGCCTATAACTGAAGGCTGGTGACACGATCGTCCGCTGGGGACCACAAGAGGCACAATCCTTGATCCAGCGCTCCGCAGGTCACAATACAAGGGGTGTGTTCTGAAATTTCGATGGCCCGCCCTGGAGGAATGCGTTCGGACTTCACGCGGTCGAGGCGATCCTGATAGGTTATTTCAGGCGAATGGCTGTGGCCCCGAAACAGGACATGGCCTGCAAACCGCCGGAAAAAAGTCCGGGCATAGTCATCGGTCATGACTCCCACCATGCACGCCAGCCCCAGCTCCTTTTCAAAAGGGAGCGAGTGCGCCAGGAGACTTCCCTCCATTTGAATCAGCAACGGAAGCCGTCTGAGAAAGTCAACGGTTCCAGCCTTTATGGAAGCACTTTCACGTCCGTCATGGTTGACGACGATGGCGTGGTCGTTGTTCCCTTTTACACAATTCACCTGAAACTCCCGCAACAGTCCCACGCATGCATCTGCCGTTTCCGGGTGCAGGGAATCGCAGATATCCCCCAGATGGTACAGGGTATTGCACCCTTTTTGCGTCAGAAATGCCAGGGCATTGGCCAGGGAGGTTGCCTGGCCGTGGCTGTCGGAGACCAGGCCGATCAGAGGACTGTCTGCAGGGCGCCGCTTATGTGGGGTGGCAGGGAGCATACAGCGGGACATAGCACACCCCGTATCCCGGGACAACATAAATATTTAAAATAAAAACAATAAGATATCTTATATTCGTAGTGTTGGTAGATTGCACTTTAGGAAGATATGTTGCCTAATGCTATAATTGCTTGACAAATAGATGAGTGAGGTTTACTAATCATATTAACCTACCTATATAGTACGATATAAATATTTCACTAGTTTGGTTTAGTAAATATCACTAACCCTTACGCCAGGAAGGAAAGCAATCATGGGGAACCGGTTGGACACATCTGAACAGATATACTTCACCAAGGACCACAACATGGTGCGGCGGGCTGTGCGCGATTTTGTCAACAAAGAGATCAATCCCTTTGTTGATGAGTGGGAAGAGCAGGGTTATGCACCGCTGAAAAAGCTGTTTAAAAAAATGGGTGAACTGGGTTTCCTGGGGATACGCTATGACCCCAAATACGGGGGGCAGGGGCTTGATTACTGGTATGAAACCGCGTTCCTGGAAGAACTCGGCCACATCAAGGCGTTGGGCCTGGCCGTGGCCATCACCGTGCAGACCAATATGGCCACACCGGCCATCGATGAATTCGGCAGCGACTTTCTGAAGGAAACCTATTTGAAGGCGGCCATCAAGGGCGACATGGTGGGGGCCATTGCGGTAACCGAATCCGGGGCAGGGTCTGATGTGGCTGCCCTGGCAACGACCGCCAAACGCGAAAAGGATCATTATGCGATCAACGGATCCAAGATGTTCATCACCAATGGCACCCAGGCCGACTTCTACACTCTGCTGGCCAGGACCAGCGACGACCCGGGGTATCACTCTTTCAGTCTGATCGTGGTACCGGCCGACCTTCCGGGCATTACCATCGGTCGCAAGCTGGACAAGCTGGGTGTCCGCATCAGCGACACGGCCGAGATTTTTTTCGACAATGTCATGGTCCCGGTTGAAAACCGAATCGGAGCGGAAGGCGAGGGGTTCATTTACCAGATGAAGCAGTTCCAGCACGAAAGGTTCTCTTTGCTGCCCTTTACCTGTACGGCCTGCAGGGATATTGTGGATCTGACCGTGGAGTACATCAGGGAGAGGGTTGTATTCGGGAAACCGTTGATCAAAAAACAGGTCTTGAGGCATCGCCTGGCCGACTGGCTGACGGAAATAGAGTGCCTGCGGCAGTTGATCTATCACATTGTGCGCATGAAAGAGGCCGGCCTGGATGTGACCAGGGAGATTTCCATGGCCAAGCTGGTAGCCGGCCAGCTGATCCACAAAGTGGCTGACGGCTGCCTCCAGATGCACGGCGGTATGGGACTCATGAGCGAAGCCATCATTTCCAGGTATTACCGGGATGCGCGCGGGCTCTCCATTGGCGGCGGTACCGACGAAGTGATGCGGGACGTTATCGCCAAAATCGAAGGTTACTAATCTTACCACAGGCTACCCTTAATCATTGGATAATCAATTTCCAGGTTATTGTACTATGCCGATAAATCATAATCCAAATCGTGTTTCTGCGAAAGGGGATGTCAAGGCCTTTCCGCCGGGACGCATTAAGATCGCTGATGCCCTGCGCGGCCTCCTGGAGCAAAAGGAGTTCAACGCTATCACCACGGCCGAGATCGCCCGCTCGGCCGGGGTTACCGAGGCGCTGATCTATAAATACTTCAAAGACAAAAGAGACCTGCTGCACCAGGTATTGGTGGAGTATCTCGAACAGTATCATGTTCAGGTGAGGGAAGACCTCAGAGGGATCCAGGGGGCGCTCAACAAATTGAGAAAGCTGATATGGTCCCACATCCAGGTATATGCCACCAACCGTGTATTTGCCCGCATTCTGCTCATAGAGGTGAGAAACCATAAAGACTACTACAGGAGCGAAACCTATGAACGGGTTAAAATCTACAGCAGCACGGTGCTGGATATCCTGGAAGAAGGCGTGGCCAACCGGGAAATCAGGGAGGATATTTCCATTAAACTGGCTCGTCAGGTTATCCTGGGCAGTATCGAGCAGGTATGCCTGACCGGGATCACCTTTAATCGCGAGATCGATCCGGACATGTTAACGGATGCCATCTGCGATATTGTGTTCAAGGGGATCGCGCGGTAACAGAGAACAGAGCTACAGAACCCCAGAGGACAGAACCACAGAGGACGGAGAACAAAGGGCCGGTAGTCAGTAGTCAGTGGTCAGTACAATGGAGGACGGACAACGGAAGACCGGCGGCAACTCGACACCTGAAACCTGACACCCGAAACCAGGTGGTTGTGACAACGTTTAATCAGGATTTGACCGAATATTATCGAAAAACCGAAAGGGGGAAATATGAGCTATGAAACCCTGACATTCGAAGAGCCTGAAAAAGGCATCGGGTTGATAACCCTCAACCGGCCGGAACGGTTGAATGCCATGAACATGGGCATGCTGGACGACCTCTATGCTTTGTTTGCCGACCTTGCGAAACGCGAGGACATAAGGGTGCTGTTGCTGGCAGGGGCGGGCAAGGGATTTTGTTCGGGGGCTGACCTCAAAGATGACAAATTGTCCGGGGAGGAGGGGCTCAAGCTCTTCTCGGCTGCGTCCATCCATCTTGAAAAAATTCAAAAAATCTACTCAGGGGTCATCGAGGTAATGGCGAAACAGCCCCAACCCATCATTGCGGTGGTCAACGGGGCGGCCGCCGGGGGTGGCATGTGCCTTGCGTTGGCCTCGGACGTCATCATTGCCGGGCCCAAGGCCAGGTTCATTGCCTCTTTTATCAACATCGGTCTGTCGGGCGGGGAACTGGGCACCACCTATTTTCTGCCCAAAGCCGTGGGAAGGGCTAAAGCAGCGGAGATATTGATGACCGGACGCACGGTGGCGGCAGAGGAAGCGGACAGGATCGGCCTAATAAGCCGCTTGGTGGATGAAGACGCGCTCATGGATACGGCCATGCAGACTGCCAGAACCATGCTGGGTAAATCTCCTATGGGGCTTCGCCAGACCAAGGAGGCCCTGCGGCTGAACCTGAACGCCCCCAACCTGGAGTCGGCCATCGAACTGGAAAATCGCAATCAGAGCATCCTTTGCTGTTCGCCTGATTTTTTCGAAGCGGTCATGGCTTTTATGAAAGCAGGCCAGTAGAAATGACCAACAGCAGACGTCAAACCACAAGAGTGTTGATTCTATTTTCGAGATAGCTTCTAATACCAAAAGGGAAACCCAAAAAGGAAGGATGGCAATCATGTTCAATACCAAAATCACTGAAATGCTGGGGATCAAATACCCCATTCTGTGTGGTGGCATGCAATGGATCAGCCGGGCTGAATTCGTGGCACCGGTCTGCAATGCCGGCGGCATCGGGTTCATCACTGCCGAGAGCTTTGAGACGCCGGAAGATCTGCGTACCGAGATCAAGAAGATGCACGACTTGACCGACAAACCGTTCGGTGTAAACATATCCATGGTGCCCGAGTTCGGCCTTCCCGAACGCAGCCTGCAATTTTGCGACGTGGCGGTCGAAGAGGGGGTCAAGGTGGTGGAAACCGCCGGGCGCAGCCCCAAACCCCTGATGCCCACATTAAAGGGTGCCGGGATCAAGGTTATTCACAAAATGACCTCCGTCCGCCATGCGGAATCAGCCCAGAAGCTTGGCGTGGATGCGGTCACCCTGATCGGTTACGGGTCCGGCGGCCATATCGGCATGGACAACGTGGCCTCTTTCATCATGATTCCCATGGCCGTGTCCCGCCTGGACATACCGGTTATTGCCGGGGGGGGGGTGGCCGACGGCAAGGGCTTTCTGGGTGCCTTAGCCATGGGCGCCGAAGCGGTGCTCATGGGCACGGCCTTTTTCGCCACGCAGGAGTGCCCGGCGCACAATGCCATCAAGGAACGGCTCGTGCAGACACGGGAGACTGAAACCTGCCTGCTGTTGAACTCGATACACAATCCGATCCGCTGCGTCAAAAACAAGCTGGCAGATGAATGTCTGGCCCTGGAGGAGAAGAATGCTTCCTTTGAAGAGATCATCACTGCTGTGGCCGGCGGCAAGGGAAAATTGGCCTATGATTCCGGGGATACGGACATTAGCCCCATTGCTTGCGGCCAGATCGTCGGCGCCATCGATGAAATCAAAAGCGTGAAACAGGTTATCGACGACATTGTAAACGAGGCCGAAGACATGATGAAAAGGCTGAATGGCATAACAGCATAAACAAGAAATATTTAATAGGTCATATAGGACCGATAGGACATCTGGCACCCATGGAAGTACTGGAGAGTTAAAATGACAGATATTTATGCAAAACTGCGGGAGCGGCTGGATGACATGGCCACGGGGTTTCCGGCCACGCCCGGAGGACTGGAAATCAAAATCTTGAAGCAGTTGTTCAATGAGGAGGATGCCGCTCTTTTCCTGGAGCTGTCACCGCTCCTTGAAAAGCCCGAGGCTGTGGCCGCGCGTCTGGGAAGGGACCTGGATGAATTGTCGGCGCACATGGAAAGGATGGCCCGGAAAGGCCTTTTGTTCCGGGTTAGAAAAGGCGACAAAGTCCGCTACTCGGCAGCACCCTATGTGGTGGGGATTTTTGAGTTTCAGCTCAATAAGATGAAGGGAGAGCTGGCCAGGGACAACGATGAATACTTTGAGGAAGCCCTGGGTCATGAAATCCAGAATTTCAAGACGCCGGTATTGCGCTCCATCCCTGTCAAAAGTGAACTGGTGGCCGAGTGGCCCGTGGCCCCTTATGAGGATGCCCTCGAAATCCTCAAAGCCCACAAAAGAATTGCCGTTATGCCATGCATCTGCCGGACCATGAAGAGCTCCCTGGACGAAGCCTGTGACAAACCCCTGGAGGTCTGCATGGCCTTTGGCTCACATGCCGACTATTATGTGGAGAACAAGATGGGCCGCTACATCCAGCTGGAGGAAGCGCTGGAGGTGCTAAAAAAGGGCGAGGCCGCCGGTCTGGTGCTGCAGCCCTTCAATTCTCAGAAGATAGGCGGCATGTGCAGTTGCTGCGGCTGTTGTTGCGGGGTGTTGCGCTCTTTGAAAAAGCAGCCCAAGCCGGCCGAGGCCGTCAAGAGCAACTACTACGCAGTGGTTGACGCGGAGGAGTGCAGCGCGTGCGAGGCCTGCCTGGACCGCTGCCAGATGGATGCGATCCAGATGCAGGATCTGGCGGCAGAGGTCGACCTGGACCGCTGCATTGGCTGCGGCCTGTGCGTGACCACCTGCCCCACGGAAGCCATACAGCTGAAGAAAAAGTCCGAGGCCGAGCAGTACCTGCCGCCGAAAACCGGCGCGGAGACGTACATGCGTATTGCCGAAGAAAGGGGGCGGCTGGAGAAACTACTGCCGTAGTTCAGAACCACAGAGCTCCAAAGGACAGAACCACAGAAGACAGAGGTCGGAGGCCCATGCCCGTTCTTCGTATCAACGACGTAGTGCAGGGATTTATCCCTGCCTGAGGACAGAGGACGGAAGGCAAACCTGTAACTCGCAACGTGCAACTCGTAACCCGACACCAGGAGGCATTTAGGGAGACAATCAGTACCTGACCGGGGAGGAGGTGACGGCCTACTGTAAGGAGAACCTGGCCGCCTATAAGGTCCCCAAGATTATTGAATTCATCGATGAGCTGCCCAAGAGTGCAGTGGGTAAAATCTTGCGCCGCAAACTAAAGGAAATGGAAGAAGCCAAGCGGAATGCGGAATGAACAGAATTCGAAATCAACTGAATGCGAAAGGCAATTATTCCGAAATCCGCATTCCCTATTTATTATTCCTAAGAGATGGTTGGAAACAATTCTGTGGATGAGGTCTTAAGTAGTAAACCGGAAAAAGGACGCGGCTGGTGGTGGAAAATACCACTGGGATTGCTGTTGCTGTTGTTCATCAGTCTGGCCATAGTGCTCCTGAACATCAACACCATTGCCCGCAATCAGATCAACAAAGCCCTGAATCGCTATCTTGTGGCTGGTGGACAGCTGGAGACTGTCGATATTCACCTGCTGGAGGCGAGGATAGGGATATCCGGTCTTGTCATCAACCCGCCGCCGGGATTTGGACCCCACCCCCTGCTTTCTCTGGATGTATTCGAAGTGGATCTTGCGCCGCTGGCCATTCTAAAAGGGACCGTTGTCATCGAAGACCTGGCAATGCGAGGGCTGTCGCTCAACATCGTTCGTGACAAAACGGGGCGCTTAAGCCTCTTGGAACTGGTCATTACCCCGGCGCCCGACCCGGCGTCCTCGTCTGATAAAGAACAGGGGGAGCCTAAAACCCCATGGATGCAGGTCGTGCATGTCAATGCCGTCACAATGGAGAATCTCTCTTTCCGCCTGGTTGATCGCACGTTGGAGACAGATTGGTCCGCAGGTCTGAGGGCTGATCTGGCAATCCAGGGGCTGCGGGTCGAGGATCTGCTGAATCTGGACATCCTGTTAGACCGCTTAGACCTTACGCTGAACGATATCCTGGTGGACCAACTGGAGGGTTTCAGCCGGGAACCGTTGCTCGCCGTCAATAAATTCGAGGTGATCTCAGAAGACATCGACCTCAGTACTTCCGAAATTACCATTCGCAAGGTCGGCCTGGATACGCTGTCGGTTTCACTGGAGCGCAATGCCGACCGCGAGGTGAACCTGCTCAAGCTGGTGGATGCCTGGCTGCCGTTGGATAAAAAAGGGCAGGGTGAAACTGCGGAACCTGCCCAGACGACGCTCAATGTTGATTCATCCGCACCATCTTTCGAACTACCCGCCTTTACGGTGGACAGCGTCCAACTTGCGTCTATCACTGTTCAGGCCCTGGATATCGTGGAGGGTGAGCCT
>JAOZRT010000536.1 GCA_029940035.1 Desulfobacterales bacterium | reverse complement strand
ATATCAAAGAGAACTTTGATTCAGCTTATAGTTATATCATTTTTGAAAAAAGCTCAGGCAATATAGCTAATGACGGCTTCGAAGATATAATCGATACCTTATCAGCCAGTCACGAAAAAAAGATTAACTACAGAATGGTAGAAAACAAAGAGAATAATAGACGATTTCTTGTTGTCAAAATGTCCCCATACAAGAAAGAGGAATATTTAAACAGCATTTTACTGTTAAGTTTATCTAAAAATATTAATCTATTTATGTATGATCCCCCTTAGGCATGGAGCTTCAGACATTTTATAAATGTTATTAAAAGAAATCTAAAAAGAGGAAACTGATTATGAAGGGAGTTTACGGGAAAGTATTGGAGATTGATCTGGAACATAAGACTAGCATATCCGAAGATATTCCGGATAGTATTTACGAAACTTATCTGGGAGGAAAAGGCCTTGCTACATATCTGCTGTTAAAAAAGAATAAGCCAGGTATCGATCCTTTCTCGCCTGATAATCACTTGGTGATAGCGCTAGGTCCAACTGTTAATACTAAAGTATGGGGCTCCAGTCGATATGGATTGTTCAGCAAATCACCTCAGACAGGAATCTATGCTGAGTCTTATTCGGGAGGGGCGGTAGCAGAATACATGGGACGCGTTGGATACGATGCTTTCATATTACGGGGCGTTGCATCAAGCCCGACAGTGTTAGAAGTCACGGATGCCGGTATAAAATTTCACGAAGCAGGCGATATTTGGGGAATGGAGGTTTATGATGCCCAAGATGCTGTTCGCAATCTTGTAGGCAAACAGTCCGGTATAATTGTGATCGGTCCTGCTGGTGAAAATCTTGTACGCTTTTCTTTAGTAGCAAACAATTACTGGAGATCCGCTGGAAGAACTGGGATGGGAGCGGTTTTAGGTTCTAAAAATATTAAGGGTCTGGCATTTAGTGGAACTGCCAAAAAGGAAATAGCGGAACCTGAAATATTGCAAGAACTATGGTCCCAGATAAGCTCTGAAAGAAAGACAAATCCCGTCATGCTGGGCTTTAAAGCCAAAGGTACACCAGCACTGGTCAGTGTCCTAAATGAAATAGGGTCCTTTCCAACGCGCTATTGGTCTAAAGGCACTCTTGACGGATGGGAAAATATTTCAGCTGAAGGTCTTCATGAACAATGTAACGTTCGTCCACATTCTTGTGCCAAATGTTTAATGGCCTGCGGGAGGTTAACCGAAGTAATAGAAGGTCGGCACAAAGGTTTAAAATTAGAAGGCCCTGAATTTGAAACAATATATTCATTTGGAGGTCTCTGCGATATCCCTAATATAAATGAAATCGTCTACCTTAACGATGTCTGTGACCGATTGGGTCTAGATACTATCACCGCGGGTAATTTAGCTGCATTTACTATTGAAGCTTCAAGGAGAGGTAAAATAGAAGAAAAAATAGACTATGGAGATGTGGACAGTATTGCTTCATTGCTAAATGATATTGCGTATCGTCGTGGAATAGGAAATGTTTTGGCTGAAGGGATAAGGCATGTTGCACAAGAATGGGATATGGAAGAAATAGCTATTCACGTTAAGGGTTTGGAACCTTCAGCATACGATCCCAGGGTTTTTAAAGGAATGGGTTTGGCGTATGCAACTTCTGACAGAGGTGCATGCCATTTACGAAGCACTGTTTTCAAAGCAGAACTATCGGGACAAATAGCACCTGATGAAATTGAAGGCAAGGCTGAAATAGCGCTTGATTATGAAGATCGCCTTACACTGCATGATGCATTTATTACATGCCGGTTTTATCGTGACATTTATGTTTGGGATGGTCTGGCCAAAATAATTCAAGGCACAATGGGCATAAAACTAAATCATGATGGCCTTAAAAAAATTGCGGCGAACATTCGAAATCTGAGCCAACGATTTAACATACGCGAAGGCATGACGAAAAAGGATGATACCTTACCTAAACGATTTTTCACCGAACCCATAAGCGGAGGAAAGGTTATTAACCCGCAAGAATTAGAAAAAATGCTTCAAGATTACTACACGTTGAGGGGGTGGGATAATGAGGGAATCCCACTTTCAAAAGAAGTGTAGGAACTGAAGCTATTTTTGGTTAGGAGTTTGAAATATTAGCTTACTAACT
>JAOZRT010000218.1 GCA_029940035.1 Desulfobacterales bacterium | reverse complement strand
CATTTTCCGCCTCCGCCTGCTTTGCAGCTTCCTCCAGCGCTTTCTTGACTTCCAGGTTGATGGCCGCTTCTTTCTCCTTGCTCATTTTGTCCTTCAGCTCCGCCAGTTTGACCTGCATTTCTTCATTGGCGTCAGCCGTCGTTGCCGCCACGGCCGCAATGCGTTCCTGGTCGGCAAGCTGATCTTTTCGCCGGGAGATGGCCCATATGCCCGTCAACAGGACTGGCCACAGCCCCACGACGATGGGGACCGCCGCCAGGGGTCCGGCGGTCAGGCTGGGGGCCGGTGTAATGCCCAAATCTTCCCGCATGCCTATTTCGCCAAAAGGTTGTCCGCTAAGGTAAAGCCAGCTGGTTCCGCCCATTTCCGTCTCACCGTAAACATGGTCAACATAGCGGTCCGGAAAGCGGTCGATTCTGCGCCGCGCTTCCTTGATCAGCTGCGTCCGCGGGCCGAATGTCAGGGCTTCCTTGGGGCAGGATTCAACGCACCCCGGCAATTGGCCTTTCTCGATGCGGGGTTTGCAGAGGGTGCACTTCATCACCCGGGGGGTAAATGCCTCGTCGTATTCATAAGCCGGTATGTTGAAGGGGCAGGCGACCATGCAGTACCGACATCCCACGCAGAGCGACGCATCGTACGTTACCGCGCCTGTTTTATCCTTACTGAATGCCTTGACAAAGCAGACGGATGCACAGGCAGGCTCAAGGCAGTGGTTGCACTGGGTCTTGACGAACGTCGGCAACCTACCCTGGTCTTGCTCGAAACGGTTGACCACCGTGTAGGTATCACCGCTCGTGCGGCGCTTTTCCTCCAGCACGGCCAAGTCGTCAAAGGCTTTATCCGGGGCCGGCAGTTCATTGACGACATTGCAGGCCTGCTCACATTTTCTGCAGCCGATACACCGGGTGGTATCGTGCAGCACGCCGAAGCTTCCGGGGTAGCCCTCAAAATGTTTATTGGTAGCTGCCGAGGCATTTTTACCCTTCATCACGATTGTTCCTGCCGCAGCACCGACCCAGCCGAGGAATTTTCTTCGGGTTACACCCATAACCATACCTCAATAATTATTCATCAATTTAGGTTTCTTTTTTTATGACATTTGACACAGTCCGTTGCTGCCGGCTCTTCAATGCCCATCGCTTGATGGCAGGCCATGCACTGACCGTGGTAGGCCCCCTTGAGTCCCGGCCGTCCATCCTGTTCATTGGCGAAAGCCTCGCCGTGGCAGGCGGCACACCTGGCCGGGTTGAGCGTAGCCGGGGCATTATGATGGCACCCGGCGCACAGCGTGACATCGTTGCCGTGGAAATAGGCCGCCATCCTGTTTTCTTTTATTCTTGATAAAATCGCCCGCACAATCTGTCGGTGGGGAAGGTTCACCGCCTCATATTCATCCTGCATGCCGTCGATCTTGACCATTTCGGGTATGTGTTCGTCCGCAATGATCAATGCAGTTCTTTGGCGGGAATTGAGACTGTTTTCAGCCACAGATGCCCGGGCTTCCGCCTCCATGGGAAAGGGTCCCAGGCGTTCCCGGTCCACAGCATGGCATTGGGCGCAGGCCAGTTGAGAAAACTGTTTTTGCGGCATTGCGGCGTGGCAGCCGGCACAATCCTTTGTCATCTTGGCCTGTTGGTGGCAGCCGATGCAGCTGTGGGACGATACGCCGTTGTGCATGGCCCAGGCCAATTGCACGCCCTCGCCCTTTTCATCTCCGGTTTCCGTGTGGCATTGGGCACATTTTTTCAGGGTCTGATGGTGGCATGACCGACAGCTGTCGGCCTCTTTTTCATGCACAACATGATTGAACGCCACCGGGTTCATATACTTCTGCATGGCTTCAGCAGAACCGCCGTCAGAAGACATCCAGCTGGCCAAAAGCACCGTATCCGGCTGGTTGCGTTCCAACCGCGGAACATTTTCAACAACCTCAATTTGCTGCTGGGCAGCCGCATCATGACACCCGGCGCATTCCACCGGACCGGTTTTCTGAGCACGGGCTTTGATGCTTTGGTGGCAGCCGACGCAGGCGGCGTGGGATGCCCAGCGAACGGCCGACGCTGTTTCCGTCTTTTCGGATTTATGGCAGTAAACGCAGCTCTGCTCGGTACCGCTGCGATGGATTGTTTTCTGGATGGCCTCATCATAAATATGGTGGCAGGCGCTGCAGTTGACCTCATCATACATCTTGCCCGGCAGGATGGCCTTGGCCGACACATGACGGTAGTGCAGGGATTTGTCGAAGTTGATGGGCTGCCAGGCGGAGGCATCGCCGGAAGCGGTTGAGTGGCAGGAACGGCAGTCGCCGTCCAGAGGTCCTGACTTTTTCCCGGACCCCTTGGTTTCGGCATGACAGGCAACACAGTTGTCGTGGTACACGGCCATGTCCACATCAGGCAAGCCATCGGTCAGCCGTTTGAACTTGAAGACAAAACGGTCATTCTGTTGAAGATGGCAGGCGCTGCAGTCCTTGTCATTACCCAGGGATTGGGTGTGCCGGTCATGCGGAAAAGGCACCCCCGGCATCTTATCACTACCGGGAACCTGGGGCAGATCGATAAAAACAACATCCAGCGCCGGGGAATCGGCGGCAGTGCTGCTCCAGACGCCTGTCGGGCCGCCCAGGGTTATCATCAGAATAATGGCCAAAACTGCATTGATTCGCCATCGACGGGTAGCTCTCTTTGCCATGGTTTCATCCTCTGGAGTTCAAACAGGTTTCTGAATAAACGTGATCATGTGCAGCAGGGCTTATTCCCTATTTTTTAGTAGGAAATAACCCTACTAATTCAATAGGATTCTTTCCTACCATTTCCGTAGGATATGTCAAGAAAAAAAATGCAGGCATTTTTTTCTACTGAGACCGGGCAATCATCTTCGCCAGGCGGACTTGTAATTCAGGCAGGAGCCTTTCCCCCTGGGGCGTGTCCATCAGGTTGTGCAGCTCGGAAGGATCGTTGAGCAGGTCAAACAACCAGGGGCTGCGGCCCCTCGCGAACTCAATGTATTTGTATTGGTTAGTCCGGATACCGATGTAGGACGGTGTATTTTCCGGAAAATAGCGCCAGAATTCGATGAGAAAGGCCTCCCGGCCCCGGGCCTGCGGGTCTCTCAGAAACGGCGCCAGGCTTTGGCCGTCCATGGATGCAGGTATATCCAGCCCGGCCATTTCCAAAAGTGTGGGTCCCATATCGATATTCAAGACCATCTGCCTTCTTTTGGAACCAGGATCCAATACCAGACCCGGTGCGCGCACGATCAACGGCAACCGCAGGGAATCCTCGTACGCCTCCCGGATGCCGTGGCAGTCATGGGTGCCCCACTGCATGCCGTTGTCCCCCATGTAGATCACAACCGTGTTCTCTGCCAACCCCATGGTGTCCATTTCTTCCAAAAGCCTTACAATGTCCCGGTCCATGGCTGTTAACGTTTCGCAATATTTCCGGTATTTGTCTTCATAAGACCCCATCATGACCCCCTGGAAAACATTGCCCTTTGTTTTGCCGTACCACAGGGGGTCGGCGTGGGCCGGCAGCACGCCGGCCACATCCGCATCAGCGTACATGCCGGCAACGCCGGCCGGCGCTTTGTAGGGCGGGTGGCCGGGCCGGTGTGACAGGTAGATGCAAAAAGGCCTGGAACGCCCCCCCCGACTCTCTGCCCGCACCTTCTGCATGAACTCGATGGCATAATCCGTGACTTCCGCCGTTATATAGGGGGCACGCGACGGTACCTCGCGGCCATTGACGATCATGGGGCAGTTGAAATAGGCGCCCTGCCCTTCCCGGAATGTATAGGAAACGAACAGGTCCAGAAAAGGCATGTCCGGCAGCCCTTCGCCCGGCATGTGCCACTTGCCGATAAAGGCCGTGGCATAGCCGCCTGCAGATAGATGATCCAAAAAGGTCTTCATCTGCCCGGTCCAGGGGGTGTGGTTGTTTTTCACACCATGCCTGTGGGCATAGGCACCGGTCAGGATACTGGCCCGCGATGGGCTGCAGAGACTGGTGGTGTTGAAGGCATTTTCAAAAAGGATGCCTTCTTTTGCCAGGCGATCCATGCCCGGGGTCTGGATAAAGGGGTGGCCGGCGCACCCCATGGTTTGAGCATTGTGGTTGTCCCCCAGAATAAAAACAAGATTGGGCTGGTCCTGCCCGGTCCCGGCAGCAGCCTGGGCTGCCGCACAGGTCAGGAAAATAGCAAAAAGGATGCGTATGGCTGCGGTCAGCCTGCCGAAAAATTGTCCATACATGATGGGTTGCAAACCATACCTCCCGCCTACAGGCCGTAGCCGAACAGCAGCCTGTAGCCCTTGAGAAAAAAGACATAGATGTTTTCACCTTCTCCCCACGCATATATGGAAATGGCGAAAATTAAGCTCCCCAGAACGGTTACCACCGGTCCCATGGTAAAAATGCTCACCTCCTCACCCTTTTTTTTGAGAATGGTCCGTGCCATCAAGGTGGCCAACCCCATTTCCATGATCACGAAAGAGAGCAGCCAGAGATCCAGGGGGTTGAGAAACCAGTAGAGGCTTTCCAGGAAGGGGTGCGATTCGGTCAGGCGGAGCACCTCCTTGGTCATCCATATCAAGGGGTTGACCAGGGAGGCCAGGATGCGTTGGAGCAGGCCGGCCCCGCGCAACTGGGCCGTGGTATATATATAAAGGGTGCCAAAGGCAATGGAAAGAAAATAGGTGGTGCCGAAAAAACAGGCCATCCACTGCTGGACCAGGCCACCGTCCAAATGCCGGGAGCCGAAATATCCGGCATAGGATACGCTCATCACAATGAACACCGACAATACGGGGACCATCACACGTTTCATCATTTGCCCTTCACCTAAATTGAGCGCTTGTCAATAATCTTAAAATTTGAAACGCTTACTTCAGGTTCAGATAATTCTATGGGTATCCACACCCTTGACCTCCCGGATAACCGGACTATCGATCAATCGCCCCATGCAACATACCATGGAAGGAGCGGCGAGCGCTTTCAGATCATCCAGCGGATTTTGATCCACGACCATAAAATCGGCTGATTTACCGGGTTCGATGCTCCCGGTTGTTTGGTCCACACCAATGGCTTTAGCCGATGAAAGGGTCGCCAGGTGAATAGCGTGATGGTGGCTTATCCCCAGGTATTTAACCAGAAGGACAAGCTCTTTCCACAGGTTATATTGCGTCACATATGGAACAATGGCATCATTGCCCACGCCGATGCGAATACCCTTATCCAGACAGGCTCTGGCGCCCTTGACCATTCTTTCCAGAATGATTTTAGAATTTTCCACTTGAACATTGGTCATGGTGATGATGCCCTCGCCGGCCCGGCCGATGATGGCCTGTGCCGCTGAAAAAGTTGGCACCACTGCCGTATAACCCCTCAGGGATTTTGGATTATCAAGCATCAGGTCCGCCGTTTCATCGTCAAAATCCGAGCCGTGCTCAATGGTGTCCACGCCGCCCTTAATAGCTTCCTTCATGCCCAGAGGACTTTGGACGTGGGAGGCCACCAGCATATTGTTTCGGTGGGCTTCGTCACAGGCGGCTTCGATCTCTTCCGGTTTCATGATTACCCGGCCAGCCTCTCCCACAAAGCGGGAATCGGTAACACCGCCCGTGCTGAGGATCTTGATAAAATCCACCTCTTCATGAATGTTTTTACGGACATATTTTCTGAATTCCCAGGGGCCGTCTGCAATCCAGGATATCAAATTGGCATGGCCGCCCGTTGGACAAATTCCGGGACCGGCAGTAATGATGCGCGGCGCCGCGCACAATCCTTTTTCCTGCTCCTTGCGCAATGCCACCTCGGCATATAACGGTTCTGCCATTCCTCTGACCGTCGTAATGCCAGCATTCAGGGCGTTAACCATATTTTTCTTAAGTTTCCCGGCATAGGCTCTTTGGAATAAGGTTGATCGTTTCAGCTTCCTGATAAGTTTTTCCACCTTTTTCCCGCTCATGGGTTGTTTTGGAGTACCGTCAAAAGGCAGATGGGCATGGCAGTTGATCAGCCCCGGCAATACGTAACGTCCGTTTAACGAGATAACCCTGTAATCACCAGGAATTTCAATGTCATTTGAACTTCCGACCTGATCGATGGTGCTGTAGGTTCTTCCCTCGTCTGTTGCACTGTTGACGAGTATCGTGCCATTCTGAATAACATCGTGATCCAGACATCCATCAATAATATTGCCTTCGGTAAACGCTATCTTGTGAGCACTCATTTTTTCCCTTGTTTGGTTTGCAAGCGGCATGCGGACCTCCTGTGGAAGGAGATGCCTGAATATTGAGGGTACCGCTTCATCAAACGATTGTCAATGTAGGCCGGCTTCTGTTGATATAGACGGGGATCCCGGTGGGGATATTACGTCATAAATATTGCAGTAAAAGTCTTGTCTCTACCTGTAGGTTGTGATTTAGACCCTTCATTGCTGTTTTTATAGAAATTATCGTGTTCGGCCATTGAAAGGATCGAACCGCATGTCCAAACAGAACGCCCTGTTCCTCATGGTGCTGGTGACCCTTATCTGGAGCGCCAACGGCCTATTGATCAAACTGGTAGATTGGCCCCCCCTGGCCATTTCCGGACTGCGCAGCGCCTTTGCGGTAGTGGCCCTGCTGCCCTTTATCGGAAAGCCCCGCCGCTGGTTCTCAATGGGGACCCTGGCCGGCGGCACTGCCTTTGCCGGAGCCCTGGTCACATTTGTGATCGCCACCAAACTCACCACGGCGGCCAACGCCATCTTCCTGCAGCTGACCGCCCCGGTATACGTAGCCCTTTTTTCCTGGTGGATTTTAAAAGAACGCATCCGTGCCCTGGACTGGGCCGTAACGGCTGTCATCCTCGGAGGCATGCTGCTTTTTTTTGGCGACAACCTGACCATGGCAGGGTTCTGGGGAAACATCAGTGCCATCCTGAGCGCCGTTTGCTGGGCTGGTTTCGTCCTGTTTTACCGTAAGGAAAAAGACGATGCCCCCCTCAAGATTCCCATCATCGGACACATCATCTGCACCCTCAGCGGCCTGCCGTTTGTGATTGACGCAGGCTGGTGGCCCACATCCGGGGGTGTCTGGCTCATTCCCATGGGAGCCGTGGGCGCCGGGCTTTCATTTGTGCTTTACACCTGGGTTATCAGGCGCCTGGAAGCGATAGAGGCCATCATTACCCAGACCATCGAACCAATATTCAACCCTATCTGGGTTTTTCTGGTGGTTGGCGAAAAACCGGGCCCCTGGGCCCTGTTGGGAGGGGGGATTGTCCTGACGTCCATTACCCTGCACGCAATTTTGCGCCAGAGAGATCGATCATAGCGGTTGTCACCACTTTTTTAAGGCCGATAATACTGAAAAGTTATCCTTTTCCCGAACTTGTTTTCAAAATGGCTGGAAATTGTGACAATCGCTAGTTGCTGCTCAATCTAAGCTGCCCGGAATCCAGGTGGTATATACTCACCACATCGATTTCATGCTGTTTGCCCAACACACTCTTCAGGTACTCCACCACCAGCACCGACCGTAGTTCGTGCACATCGCTGGTGTCCACACGTGAATCATCCTTTAGTACGTTGGAAACCCATCGCGAGGATGCGGATTTATCTTCAGCATAGCGTTTTTTCAGGGACTGGTAGTAGAGATGGTTGGCGCGCCGCAATTCCGCCAGGTCGAGCTTTTCTATCTGCAGCCACGCATGGGCGAATTCATCGGCACCCGGGAATTCGGGATGCTCCATAATGGTCTTATAATCCATGGCCCACCTGCGCATCCCATTGTAAATATGATGGTTTTTCACCATATTGATCTTTTTCCACCCAGCCCGGAGCCATTTGAACACCGCACACCGCACCAGGGGTTTGCCGGGATCGGTTTCATAGTAAACAATGATGGATGAAGAGTCATACATATAGGAATCCACCCATCCCAGGCCGAACTTGTTGAT
>JAOZRT010000217.1 GCA_029940035.1 Desulfobacterales bacterium | reverse complement strand
ATGATCTACACCGGGGCCTTCTGGCAGGATTGTTCGCTGGAGCTTCCGGAAGGGGCGGAACGGGAGCATTACCAAGACCTGGTCGATTTCATGACCCCCATCATCAAGGCCTATTGTTCAGACATGGGATTCCGGGTCTGTGAAACCGCCATCCAGTGCCTGGGCGGGTACGGCTTCTGCAAGGACTATCCCATAGAACAGTATTTGCGGGATGCCAAACTAATGTCGCTTTACGAGGGCACCAACGGCATCCAGGCCATGGACCTGATGGGACGCAAGATGCGTATTCGCGACAATGCCTGCCTTAAAGCGTTTCAGGAGGAAATCAAGGCCTTTTGCAGCACCAACGAAGCTCATCCCGGGCTGGGACGCAGCGTAAAGGCACTCTCGCAAACGGCGGAAGCACTCCTGGACATGTCCAGAACTATGGTCGACCGTATGAGCAACGACCCGCTTCATTGGGCGTCCTACACCTATCCCGCCCTGACGGCATTCGGGGAGGTGATAATGGCCTGGCGGCTCTTGGACCTGGCACGGATTGCTTTTGATCGTGCACAGAAAAAGGGCGGAAAATACGAATTCCACAAGGGCAAGGTCTTGCAGGCAACTTTTTTTACAGAGACAACCCTGCCGCACACGCGCGCAACCATCGACACCTGCCTGCGAGAGGGCCGGGAGATTTTAGAAATGTCGGGCAAGGCATTCTAAGTTTTACATCATCCCGCATTGAAAAATGCGGGGTGATGTAAAACTGTTGAAAGGAGCAAATTGATGAACCAGGCAGTTATTGTCAGTGGCGTGCGGACACCGGTGGGGAGATATATGGGCGGGCTCAAAACCGTGGAAGCTTTTGATCTTGCCGCGATCGTCCTTGATGAAGCCTTGAACAGGTCCGGCATCGATGTGGATCTGGTGGACGAGGTTATCATGGGGCAGTCCTATCAGAATGGAGAGTATGTCAACATTGCCCGGATGGCTTTGCTCAAGGCCGGCTGGCCCGAGAAAATCCCGGGTGTGACCATGGACCGCAGGTGCTGCACAGGCCTGGACGTGGTCCGTTTTGCATCGGCGCTTATCCAATGCGGGCAGGCCGATGTTGTGGTCGCCGGCGGTGTCGAGAGCATGAGCAACGCGGAGTTCTATCTCCCCGGCAGCGTGAAGTGGGGCGTGGGCGGCAAAAGGGGCATGCCCAAGGGACACGGTGATTTGTCTATCTGGGGACTTCCTTTTTACGATCGCATCCAGCGGGCCAGGGTGATGTCGCAGCCGGAAGAACGCTATGGCATTCTGCCTTCCATGATGTCCTGGGCGGAAACCGCAGCCCGGGAAGAAAATATTACGCGGGAAATGTGTGACAGTTGGGCAGCGGAAAGCCAGCGGAAAGCCGGTGAGGCGATCGCGGCCGGCAGGTTCGACGATGAAATCGCAGCAATGGTGGTTCCCCAGCCGAAAGGGGACCCCGTAATATTTGACAGGGATGAAAATCCCCGACCGGACACGACACTGGAGAAATTGTCACGCCTTAAGCCGGTTCTAGCTGGGGTATGTACGGCCGGGAATTCGTCCACGGAAAACGACGGTGCTGCCGCCGTGGTGGTGGTTTCCGAAGGGAAAGCAAAAGAACTGGGGCTCGACCCGCTGGCGTATTTCAAATCATGTGCAGTCGCCGGGGAAGACCCGGCCCGGGCCTACAAAACGGTTCCTGTTGCGGTTGACAAGGCTTTGAATCAAGCCGGGTTGGAAATAGATCAAATGGACCTCATCGAGGTCCAGGAAGCATTTGCTGCCCAGGTGCTGGCCGACTTGAAAGAAATGGGCATAGGGCCTGACGATTATGCCAGGGTCAATGTCAACGGCTCCGGGATCTCTCTGGGACACCCCATCGCCTGTACGGGCACGCGTGTCCTGGTGACGCTGCTGCATGAAATGAAGCGGCGGAACGCCCGCTATGGACTGGAATGCATTTGCGGGGGAGGAGGATTGGGAATTGCCGCGATACTGGAGCGGCAGACAGGGGCTTAGAGTGCTTGCCTAAATTCCATTCCGAATGCCTCCATGCCCGCTTCAATTCCGGCAAGTTACTTTTTTTGCCAGCAAAAGCGTAGTCTTGCCTGTCTGTACCACATCGTCGTTCTGGTTGATGATTTTTTTGTCGAAGGTGAGGACACCCCTGTCACCCCGAGAGCTTTCCCGGAGATTCTCAACGACCTGCTCCACGTGAATAGTATCGCCAATGCAGATGGGGGCTTTGAATTTCCAGCTCAGTTCGAGCAGGGCCAGAATACTGTCTTCCGTGAGTTTGTAGGAGAGCCCGGCGTGCATGACCACGCCTAAAAGACCATGGGCGATGCGCCTGCCAAATCGCGTCGATGCCGCAAATTCCCTGTCGGTGTGCAGCTGGTTGTGATCCCACGACAGGCCGGCAAAATTGACTATATCGGCTTCGGTAACGGTGCGGGCCCTGGTGATAAATGTCTGCCCGAGGTTGAAGTCGTCAAAATAGAGGGACGGCACGACCATTTCAGCGGTCATATATTTTCTTTTCTCAATTGGGTACAGTGCTATTTGAATGAAGGCGAAGGGTTCAAACGGCAACACCGTACTTCTCTTTAATGAAGGTCATGTTATCAAGGGCATTGCCGTATTTGACCTTGCCGTAGGTATAGTAATCGAAATCGATTTTGGAAATATTGAGCTGGATCAGGCTCCACAGAAACCAGTAGATGTCCGGAAAGGGTTTGAAAAGATCGATACGAAACAGGTTGTGGTCAAACTGGTGGCCCTGGCAGTACTCTTTTACGATCTGTTTTTCAGCCTCCCGCGCCACCAGGATTTCCTGAAACATATCGGCAAGATCGTAATATTTGGGTGCCATGCCGGCATATTCCCAGTCAATGATATACATGGGGAAGTCATATTTGTGAGCTGCTTCATCTTTTATGAGGATGAAGTTGTCGGCCAATAAGTCGTTGTGACAGGGGGTGTATTCAGATTCGGGGATGTTGAGGATGCTTGATAGCTTAATGAGCCGCTGGATGGTTCCGGATATGTCGAATTCAGGATACTCGGCATCGAGCCGGTTCAGGATGGCCCACATCTTCATCACCTCTGCCAAGGGATTGAAAATTCGCTCGAAGGTTGCCCCGCTGGTATGAATTTTACGAATCGGTTCGACAATTTTGGGGTAGAGTGAGGCATCCCTGAAATGGTCGTTGGTGAGTACAATGGCATCATCTATAAATTCCACGATGGTCACGCCTTTATCGGGCATGTATTTGATCAGTTTGGATGACACGCCAACGTCGGACATTTTTTTGATGGTACTGGCTTCATAGTCCCGGTTGATGAAAAGATCGGTTTTGTCACCGTAGATGCGAACGGTATAATCACCTTTTTCAGACTGGACCCGGTACAGTTTGTTGGTGATGCCACCGCTCAATTGGCTGATATTAATTTCGACACCTTGCCACTCCGGTAAAAGGTCATAGCAGATGTCCTGGGTGAATTCCTGATCCAAAAGGCGATTTGCCTGAGACATATCAACTCCCCTCCTTAATTGTACTGGTTGTCTTTTACAACTGCTAACCGGTTGCTTCATCGCCGCAGTTTCAAAGCGACAGACCTAGGTCGATTGAGCAGCCGTTTGTTATAGCGGAAAGAATATAACCGGGGAACGGACTTTAAGTCAATCCCTTTTTTGCTTAATAATATCTTTCCCTTATAGTATAAAAACCTTGACAGTTCTACTGCTGCAATGTAGTTAATTAACTACAATCCATCACTTTTGGCTTTGTGTCGGCGTTTCAATACATTTGTCAATTCAGATGGCAACCATTCTCAACTCATGAAAGGAGGCTCGTAGAATGAAAAGACGCGATTTTCTCAAAAAAGCAGGCGTAGGTGCAGCAGCAGTGGCAGCCACAACGGTCAATGCACCTTTTGTGCATGCGGCCAAAAAGACGACCATCAAGTGGCGCATGCAGACCTATGCCGGAGCAGCCTTGTCTGCGCATGTCTGTAAACCGGCAATCGATGCTTTCAACAAGGCTGCCAATGGAGAGATGGTGATCGAATTGTACAATGCCGATCAGCTGGTGCCAACGGGTGAATTATTCAGGGCCATGCAGAAGGGGACTATCGACTGCGTTCAGAGTGACGATGATTCCATCGCAGCTCCCGTCGATGTTTCCATTTTTGGGGCGTACTTCCCCTTTGCTTCGCGCTACTCCCTTGATGTTCCCGTGTTGTGGAACTGGTATGGGCTCAACGAAATCTGGGAGGAGGCCTTTTCCGAGGTGAAAGGCGTCAAATGGCTGAGCGTCGGGGCTTGGGACCCGTGCAATTTCGCCACCACCAAACCGATCCGTAGCCTTAAAGACCTCAAGGGGTTGAGAGTTTTCAGCTTCCCCACCGGCGGCAGGTTTATGCAGCAATTCGGTGTGGTTCCGATGACCCTGCCCTGGGAGGACATCGAGATGGCGATTCAGACAGGAGAGCTGGACGGGGTTGCCTGGTCCGGCATCACCGAGGATTACACGGTTGGGTGGGCCGATGTTACCAAATATTATCTGACCAATCCCATATCCGGCGCCTGGGCGGGGTCTTATTATGCGAATACCGATTCATGGGACGCTATGCCGAAGCACCTGCAGACCTTGTTTCGACTGTCTATGGACAGTTCGCATTACTATCGGCAGCACTGGTACTGGTGGGGTGAGGCGCACTACCGCACCAAGGGCGGAAAACTGAAGCTCACCTCCATCCCGCAGGAGGAGTGGAAGGTCGTGGAAGATGCCGCGCTCAAATTCTGGGATGAGACTGCCAAGAAGAGCCCCAGAAGTGCCAAGGTGGTAAAAATACTCAAAGAATATGCCCAAACGATGAAAGATGCCGGTCCTCCTTACCGGTACTAACGGGTAAGTGCTGAAAACCTGTTGAATCAACATCAAGGCCTTCCCCGGTCGCCAATGAACTCGGTATCCGGGGAAGGCCACATTTTTGGAAAAGAAAGGGGCAACAATGCCTAAAGCAATAAAAATCTTCGTGCGGTCTGTTGAAGCAACCAACAGGGTGGTCGGTACGATCACCATGTATCTGGTCTTTGTTATGATTGCACTCCTATTGTACGAACCTATATCCCGGACCATTTTCGATAAGCCGCTCATATGGTCCATGGAGGTGACACAGTTTACGATGGCTGCTTACTGGCTGCTGGGCGGTGGATTTTCCATGATGCTCAAGGGGCATGTCAGGATGGATCTGTTTTATGGCCGATGGTCTGAAACAAAGAGGGCAAAGGTGGACACTGTCACCGACCTCTTCCTGATATTTTATCTGATCTTTCTCTTCGTGGGCGCCTATTCCAGTATCGAATACGCTGTTATTTACGGGCAAAAAAACCGGTCCGCATGGGCGCCCTACATGGCTCCCATCAAGATTATCATGGGAATTGGCGTCCTGCTGATGCTGCTGCAGGCCATTGCAACGTTTTTTAAGGATCTGGCCAAGGCAAGAGGGGAGAAGATCTAACATGAGCTATGAAATTATCGCGATACTTATTTTTACCTCAATGATGCTCATGCTTCTCACAGGGCAGCGTGTTTTTGGCGCCATCGGTGGCGTGGCTACGCTGTTTGCGCTATTACTGTGGGGCAATGGCGCTGCAGAGATGCCTTTTAATGCTGCTTTTGGATTAATGAACTGGTATCCGCTTTTAACCCTGCCGCTGTTCATCTATATGGGGTACATGTTTTCCGAATCAGGGATAGCGAGCGATCTCTACAAAATGTTCCATGTCTGGATGGGCCCTATTCCGGGTGGTTTAGCCTTAGGAACCATGGGCCTGATGGTTGCCGTATCAGCCATGAATGGCTTGAGTGTGGCCGGTATGGCCATTGGCGCGAGTCTGGCTTTGCCGGAAATGCTTAAGAGAAACTATGACAAGGTCATGGTCACCGGTGTCATCCAGGCGGGCAGTTCACTGGGCATTATGGTTCCTCCCAGCGTCGTGCTCGTTCTCTATGGCATGATTGCCAGACAACCCGTCGGGCAATTATGGCTTGCCGGTGTTTTTCCGGGACTGTTGTTGGCGGGCCTGTTTATGGCCTACATCTATATCAGGTGTAGACTTCAGCCGCATCTGGGACCGACCTTATCCAAACAAGAGCTGGAAGAAATAACCTGGGGAGAGAAACTGCGGTTACTAAAGGCTGGAATCATACCCCTGGTCATTATTTTTTCCATGACAGGGCTTTTTCTTTTGGGAATTACCAGTTTGGTCCAGTGTTCCGCAGCCGGTGCTGCCGCGACGACCCTGGCCGCTGTTTTTAAAGGCCGGATGACCCTGCGGGTATTGGATGAAACCTTAAAAAATACACTGAGCGTCAGTTGCATGTTCATGTGGGTAATTCTGGCGGCCCTTTGCTTTGGGGCTGTGTTTGACGGTCTCGGCGCCGTACATGCGATCAAGTCCCTGTTTATCGAAAGGTGGGGTCTCAGTCCCTGGGGTGTCCTGGTGATGATGCAATTATCATATATTGTGATGGGAATGTTTCTGGATGATACGGCCATGCTGATCATTGTGGCGCCGCTGTATGTTCCCATGGTCATCACTCTGGGATTCAACCCGATTTGGTACGGTGTCCTCTACACCATCACCTGCCAGATCGCCTACATGACACCACCGTTTGGTTACAACCTGTTCCTGATGAAGGCCATGGCGCCCAAGGAGGTGTCGCTGATGGATATCTATCGGTCCATCATACCTTTTGTACTGGTCATGATGCTGGGACTCGTTATCGTCATGCTGTTTCCCGGCATTGCCCTTTGGTTGCCAAACCTCTATTTCGGAAGATAAAGGTCCCAAAAGGGCAAAACTGTGATGTAAAAATAGACGGAGGAAAGTATGACACAGCCGAAAGTTGCCCGGATTGAAAAGATTCTGTATGCAACCGATCTTTCGGAAACAGCTGCGCATGCCTATGCCTATGCGGTCAGTCTCGCACATATGTATGGCGCCAGCATTTCAATTCTGCATGTGCTTAGCGAGTTTTCAGGTGAAGAGTTTGTGGTGAACATGATCAATGTGGACACCTGGAACGATATCAAAGCCAGGCACTATGCGGAAGCCAGAACCAACCTGATTGGGAAAAAAAGGGACAACATCGCCATCAGAGAAGTGCTCGAGGCCTTTTCCGACCAGGCCCAGGCCCAGCCCCAAGCCGGAACTGATGACCACAAAAATGTCTCAGACAACGTTTTGATTAAGAAGGGTACACCGGCTGAAGTTATCGTGGAAACCGCTCAGAAATTGAATTGTGACCTCATCGTCATGGGCACCCACGGTCAGGGCGCCATTACAGATATGCTTATCG
Organism: Desulfobacterales bacterium; assembly: GCA_029940035.1. Classification (GTDB taxonomy): domain Bacteria; phylum Desulfobacterota; class Desulfobacteria; order Desulfobacterales; family B30-G6; genus JAJDNW01. The sequence goes on along the minus strand of JAOZRT010000217.1, from coordinate 601 downwards.
GCAGCACCGCCAAACGGGTTGTGGGCAAGTCGCCCATTCCGGTTTTGGTCATTCGCTTACCTTGACGTAAGCCTTGTATATGAGTTATTGCTTGATAAACCAATGAAACAACCATAGTAGCGGAGCGGGCAAAAAAAGAAAAAACCGGGTATACTATGCTCAAGGCCCTCAATTTAACCAAACGGTTCGGCGAGTTAAAAGCGGTGGACAGCCTTAGTTTCGAAGTGAAGGCAGGGCAGGTCTTCGGCATCGCAGGACCCAACGGGGCCGGAAAATCCACACTGTACAACCTGATCACCGGGTTTTACGCTTTTGAAGGCAACATCGAGTTTGACGGCCGGGACATATCCGGTATGCCGCCCTACAAGATAGCCAAAGCCGGCATTGCGCGCACCTTCCAGATCCCGCAGACATTCCCCAGCCTGAGCGTACAAAAAGGACTCTCCGTGGGCAGCCGCTTTGGAGCTGAAGGGGGCCTCGATCCCGATCATGTGGAAGAAGTGATCCGCTTCGTGGAACTGGAAGAAGAACGCTATAAAAAAACCAGCCTTTTAAACCTCCTGGGAAAAAAGAAACTGATGATCGGCGCTGCTTTGGCCAC
>JAOZRT010000216.1 GCA_029940035.1 Desulfobacterales bacterium | reverse complement strand
TTGGATATTGTGATCAAGCATATGCGTAAATAACTTTTCATTGTCTACATTTTAAGAATAAAACTTTTAATAACAATGAATAATAATTCGACTCTCATGCTTATTCGTGAGCACTCGTGAATGAAAATTTATTTACATTGAAAAACATCTACCTCCCCATAATTTCATTTCTCATATGTCTCATCGCCACACCACTGGTGCGCAAGTTGGCCATTATAAGAGGCTGGGTGGCGAATCCTACGGACGACCGTTGGCACAGCAAGTCGACCGCTCTTATGGGGGGAATTGCCATCTATGTGGGGGTTGCGATACCGCTTTTTTTTGTTGCGGATTTTGGTTCCATCGGCGCTTATTTTTTCAATGGTCAAACGATTTCAGGCCGTCCATCAATTGCCGCCGTGGTCTTGATATGCACCACCTTTTTATTTGCAATAGGCCTGATAGATGATGCTATCAACATAAAACCCCAGTCTAAGCTAGTGGCGCAGATTATTGTGGCTGCTTTTATCACTTTTTTAGGATTCCGCCTGCACTGGTTCACCTCCCTGACCCTGGACACCATGGTCACCATTTTATGGATCGTAGGCATCTGCAATGCCCTTAACCTTATCGACAACATGGATGGGCTGTGTACTGGTGTGGCCATCGTTGCACTAGTTTCTTTATCCATCGTATTCGGGACACCGGTATCCGAAGGAACCTGGGCTGCCCTTATTTTGGCCGGCTCTCTTGCAGCCTTTCTCATTTTTAACTTCAATCCGGCTTCCATCTTCATGGGCGACAGCGGCAGCCTGCTGATCGGTTCGGCCCTGGCTATCCTCACCTTGAATTATTCCGAAGCATCCAACATCAATACGCTTTCCCGCGTGGCAGTGCCTATCCTCGTCCTGATGGTGCCCATTTTTGACACCACCCTGGTAACCGTCATTCGCATATTAAGCGGGCGCAAAGCTTCTATCGGCGGGAAAGATCATGCCTCCCACAGGCTGGTGCTGATGGGCTTCAATGAACGCACTGCCATGCTGGTATTGTGCGGCATCGGTGCTGTTTCAGGAGTGTCCGCTATATTTGTGAGCCGCGCGGATACGCTCACTTCCCCGGCAGTTATCATCCCGGCTGCCATCTCCATTCTGCTCATGGGAATTTACCTGGCCCAACTGCGGATCTATCCGGAAAAGGAGTTTTCCGTACTACGGGAACGCGGATACACGCCCGTTCTCTATGATATTACGTTTAAAAAACAGGTTCTTTTGATCATTATGGATTTGGGTATGGTGGCCTTTGCCTATTATCTTTCCTACCGTCTACGATTCAGTGGTAGTGAATTTCAAGTTTACTTTAAAATTTTCCTCAATTCTCTACCAGCTGTTATCGCCTGCAAGCTTATTGCGTTTTTTATCTTGGGCATCTACAGGGCCATGTGGGGCTACATGAGCACCAGCGACGTTTTCAGCTACATCAAGGCGTCAACTTTGGCCACAGTCCTTTGTATTGCGGCTGTCACCTTTGTGTACCGATTTCAGGATTTTTCCAAAGGGATTTTCCTCATCGACTGGCTTTTGACCACCGGTTATCTCCTGAGTTCCCGGGGATCGTTCAAGCTGTTTCTGGATAGCATGAAAAGAAAGACACTTACCGGCGACCGGGTGCTCATATACGGCGCCGGCAGGGGAGGGGAGCTTTTGTTGCGCGAGATTTTGAACAACAAAAAATTGAACCTCAATCCAATTGGATTTATCGACGATGATGGCAACAAAAAAGGAAAGAAATTGCAGGGTTACCCCATATTGGGGAGCTTTAATCAGGCTGAGGCGCTTTGTCGAAAAAATGATGTGGAGGGCCTTTTACTGGCCTGCCGGAATGGTGACATTCCTGATTTCATAGATAATATTAAAGCATTCTGCAGAGAGCAGAATATGTTCATGAAAAGCTTTTCCATTGATATCGTCGATATTAATTGAACCGCCCACTTCGTTCAAGACGCAAAGAACGCAAATAAAGATCAACATTTGTCGATACCAATATATTTTTATTGGCCATGAAGAGTGAAACCTCTGATCTGGTATTGGTGCAATTACGGGCTAAAAGCTTAAAATTCTCTCCTTTGTGTTCTTTGTGCCATTGTTTACCCAATGAAATTCATGGGAATGAGAAGCGAAGCGGATTTCACCGGGGCGGTTCAAGTTTTTAGAACTTCCTAATTCACTTGGTTCTGAGAACCATTAAATTGTTTATACTGGGTGAAATTTTACTATAGAAATTATACTGCATGTATGATATATTCACAGCATGAACTTTATTGAAAGATACCTTGGCAATTGGAGCCTTGAAAATGAGATCCTCGCTCCTAAGATGATTTTTATTGCCGGGCCACGTCAGGCAGGAAAAACCACCCTGGTTGAAAAGTTTCTGGCATCAAAGGAGTGTTCAGAGCTGTTTTTCAATTGGGATACCCCGGATGTCAGGAATCGCTATCGTGAAGACCCGACATTTTTCGAGTCCTCAGCCAGGTCTACAAGGAAAAAGAAAGGCGAAACCTGGGTAGGCTTCGACGAAATCCACAAACGGACACAATGGAAAAATATCCTCAAAGGGTATTTCGATCAGTTCGGCAAAGAATTCAGATTTACCGTTACTGGGAGCGCTCGACTGGACCTATTCCGGGCTTCCGGCGATGCACTCATCGGAAGATATTTTCTTTTTCACCTTTTTCCGTTTTCATTTACTGAAATGGCCGGTCGCTCTTACTCTGCAATGAACGTCTGGCACCAGCTTCGAAAAACAGGAAGCTGGACAGAAGTACCAAGTCAGATCGCAGATACAGAGCCGCTTCCGTTTGATCTCTGGAAACAACTGTATGAATTCGGTCCCTTTCCAGAACCATTGCTCAAAGCAGATGCAACCTTCTCAAACCTCTGGCATCAGGATTACCTGAGTTTGTACCTAAGAGAAGAATTGCGCGACCTTACCCGCATTTCAGACATAGATGGTGTTGAGTCACTGGTACGGATTTTGCCCAAACGCATTGGCAGCATTTTGTCCTTGAACAGCCTGAAGGGTGATTTGCAGGTGTCACATGGCACTGTTAAAGGCTGGCTGGCTTCATTAAGAAAGCTTTACCTCCTGTTTTCGATTCCACCATGGCAGCCCAAAATACATAAAAGTATCAAAAAAGAGCGCAAATATTATTTCTATGATTGGTTCAATATATCGATAACAGATGAAGGTCCGCGGTTCGAAAATATGGTGGCTGTGGGTTTGAAGCATCTGTGTAACTGCCTGCGGGAAAACGGGGCAGGGGACTATAAGCTCTTTTTTGTCCGAGATCTTGCCAAGCGGGAAATCGATTTTCTGATCGCCAGGGCTGAAGAACCGCTTATGCTTATCGAAGCCAAAAAGGAGAGCTTGAGGGTGCCCGGCTACACGCTCAATATTGCAAAGAAACTGGGCGACATCCCTGTTTTGCAGCTAGTGAATATTCCGAACATCATCAAAAAAATTAATGACCGGTCTTGGGTCATGTCAGCATCGCATTTCTTTTCCGCATTTCCCTGATCAGAGTTTGGCAGCCGAAGATCAATCTAACCGCCCGCTGCGCTAAGGACGCAAAGATTATACTATCGACTGCTTCAAGACCCTATTAACATGAAATTTATGGGCTTCCCGGAAATTCCGTTCGATAGACTTCCGTCGATGTAACATATTGACATCAGTGTGTAATCGATTTTTGATGTTACCAATAAGGGGGGAGTATGAAAGCTGTTACAATTAGAGGCAAAGAAAAAAAATACTCGCGTGAATATGATGATCTGGATGCCTTGTTTGACAGGTGGAGTGAAGAAGAATTCAAAGAAATTAGTGCCAAAATAACTAAAGAGCGACAAATAGATCAGAACCTCTGGTATTACACATAATTCTCTCCTTTGTGTTCTTTGTGCCATTGTTTACCCAATGAAATTCATGAAATGAGAAGCGAAACGGATTTCATCGGGGTGGTTTCTAATTTTATAGGTAATACGGGGCAATCGATGACTTCCAACATTTCCAAACTGGATACTCTGCGCAATAAAGGTGTGACCATTCACAAGCCGGAAAGCGTCCATATCGGCAACGATGTTGATACGGACAGCATTTCAGGGCAGGGGGTGGTCATTTATCCGGGGTGCAGGATCTACGGCAAAAACACTATGATCTCCGATGGCGTGCAACTGGGGTACGAGGGACCGGTGACCGTGGACAACTGTCAACTGGGACCTCATGTCCAGTTGAAGGGCGGCTTTTTTAAGTCATCTGTTTTTCTTGAGAAATCAAGTGCAGGCTCCGGTGCTCACGTGCGCGAGGGAACCATATTTGAAGAGCAGTCCAGCATTGCCCACACAGTGGGGTTGAAGCATACCATTCTCTTTCCTTTTGTCACCCTGGGCAGCCTGATAAATTTCTGTGACTGCCTTATGGCTGGCGGCACCAACCGCAAAAACCACAGTGAAGTGGGAAGCGCCTACATCCATTTCAACTTCACCCCCAATCAGGACAAAGCCACGCCTTCGATCATGGGTGATGTTCCCATGGGTGTCATGCTGAACCAGTTGCCGATTTTCCTGGGAGGGCAGGGCGGCCTTGTAGGGCCCTGTTGCATTGCCTTTGGCACAACCATTGCCGCCGGGTCCATTTACCGCAAAGACGAACTTCGTCCGGGCCGGCTTTTAATGGAAAACAAGGGCAGGGGCGGCAGCGTACCCTATGTGGCTGGTTTTTATCGGGTTGTCAAAAGAACATTTATCAATAACATCAATTATATCGGCAACCTTTATGCTCTCAGGCAATGGTATTATCACGTAAGACCGTTGTTCATTTCGCCGAGGTTCAGACAACCCCTTTTGGATGCACTGCTTTTCAATGTAAATGCCGCCATTACCGAACGCATCGCTCGGCTTGAAGCGTTTTGCGATAAATTGCCGGCTTCAGCTGAAATTTACCGGAAATCCATGGATGACAATTCAAACTCAAAACTCCTGGCGCAAAAAGATGAAATTTATCAATACCGGCAAAATGTAAAAGAGGTCCTGCAAAAATGCATGGATGACAATGGCGAAGAATCAACCAGGGACAGTTTCCTGGAGGCTGTTCAGACAAAATCAGGGCAAACAGGCAAGGATTATATTAAAACAATTCAATTTGTTGAATTGGAATTAAAAAGCCAGGGTACAACATGGCTGCAGGGCATCGTCGATCAGACCATGGAAGAGGTAATGGCGCTGCTTCCATCATTAGAATAGAAAAGCAGAAATTGAGAGGGTAAGAAGGTTAGTAAAATTGTGGTCAGTAGTCTGAGCGTTCCGCAGTCAGATGCAATTTACCGGTAGTCGAAAATGGTGGGAATCAAAAGTGACAATGATAAAAGTTAACTTGCTAAAAAGTGAAGGAATCTTCGATAATAATCAGCAAAAGGAATCCAGAAAAAATGATTCATGGGACGATTTTATCGAAAGTCTTCATATGTTTCCAGATGATTTTATGATTGAGCGAAATCAACCTACTGAATTTGATAAGCGGGAGCCCCTGTTTGAATGAAAAATTAACATGGTTTTCCTACCTTCTCACATTCTAATCTTCTAACCTTCTGATTTTTTAGCGGCGACTTGTCCGGCGTAGCTTGATCTGACGGCGAAGCCGAAAGAGCGAAGACGGAAGCCGCGTCACTAAAAGAATTTTAAGTTAGAATAAATTTACTGTGAAGATAACGAATTGATTATTAATTCAAATTGATAAAACAGGAGATATACAAATTCTTTTATTCGGGACTGACGGCATCCGAGGCAAAGCCAACACATATCCCATGACCCCGGAAATAGGGGTCCGGACGGGCAGGGCGATTGTTTTTTACCTCCGGGAACAGATGAAGGTGGACCACCCAAAAATCGTCATTGGCCGGGACACCCGCATTTCAGGCCCCATGCTCGCATCGGCCGTTATGGCGGGCATCTGTTCCATGGGTGGCGATGCAATCGATGCAGGTATTATACCCACACCCGGTGTGTCCTATTTAACCCGATCCGAGGGTGCGCATGCCGGTATAGTCATATCTGCATCCCACAATCCATTTCAGGACAACGGCATCAAATTGTTCAAGGGGGATGGCTACAAGCTGTCGAATGCGGAAGAGGCGGAACTGGAAGACCTTATCCTGGACGATGAACGCCAATTATCAGCAGAAAGCATCCAGAATACCGGTCAAATTCAAGTCTTGAACAAAAGCGCCGAACGCTATACACGCTTCCTGCAAAAAACATTCAAGCTTTCGTCCGAATGCAAGATGATAAAGCTTGTTTTGGACTGTTCGAACGGAGCGACATCCGGAATTGCCCGGGTACTTTTCGAATCCCTGGGCTTTTCAGTCAAGGCGCTTTTCAACCAACCGAACGGTAAAAACATCAATGCAATGTGCGGGTCCCAGCATCCCGAGAAGATGGCTGAGGCGGTATTGGAAGACCAGGCCGACCTCGGGTTGGCCTTTGACGGCGACGGGGATCGGTTAATCGCCGTGGATGAAAAGGGCCATATTCTATCCGGCGACCAGATAATTGCCATCTGCGCCCTTTATCTAAATAAACACAAACAGCTCAGGAATAAGACCGTGGTCAGCACGGTTATGAGCAATATTGGGTTGGGGGTCGCCCTGCAACGCGAGGGAATCACCCATGTCATGAGCGACGTTGGGGACCGCTACGTTATGGAGCAAATGATCTCAAACGGTTCGATTCTAGGTGGAGAGGATTCAGGCCACATCATCTTTCTTGACCATCACACCACAGGCGACGGCATGCTGGCCGCCCTCCAATTGATCCAGGTGATGTTAGATGCCGGCAAATCCTTGTCAGAGCTTGCCAACGCCATGACCGTGTTCCCCCAGATGCTGTTGAACGTGGATGTCGCATCCAAGCCGGACCTTACCACCATACCGGAAATACAGGAAATAATTCAATCCGTCGAAAATGAATTGAGCAGCAAAGGGCGCGTGCTGGTGCGTTATTCAGGCACCCAGCCCATGTGCCGGGTCATGGTGGAAGCTCCAACGTACGACCTGGCACAGACATATTGTGAACAAATTGCAGGTGTTATAGCTGAAAAGCTTGGTGGCGAGTCAAGGTCCCTTTAACCGCCCGTTTCACTCAAGACTCATTCAAATTTATCATATAGGCTAAGAAAAGGCGGTATGTCATAGAAATATTAAATATCCATTATGCAAAAACGCATTTTTCAAAATTACTGCTCAGGGTACATTCAGGGGAAGAAATTATCATTGCAAAAGCTGGAAAACCTTATGCAAAATTAGTCCCTTTAAAACAAATTACCAAAAGAACATCAGGTATTGCTAAAGGTAAAGTAACAGATGCTTTTTTTGAGCCTCTACCTGAAAAAGAGCTTCAAAATTGGAAAATCTCCCATTAGCCAGTATTGATAAAGCAATGACACTCTTTCCAATTAAAGTCGTTTGTTAACAATATCTTTACGTCCTTCGCGCCTTTGTTTACCCGGTGAAATTTTTACCCCGTTAAACCGTTCTTTTTTTGTTTAACTGGGGCCTGAAATGAGGAGCGAAGCGGATTTCTCTTGGGCGGGTCAGGATTAAAAAACTAACCCCCTGCCTGTCCCGTGCTCTTTGCGGGGTTTCACTCACGCAATGAACAGGTTAAATTGCCGAGATGATTCGGCGGGAGATTGGGAGCGATTGATCGGTGGTCGGTAGTCAGTTAAACAGTTCAGATCGAACCGCCCACTTCGTTCAAGACGCAAAGATCGCAAAGAAAGATCACATCAGAAAAAAGAGATAACCTTTGCGTGCTTTGCGGCTTAGCGGTTCAAGATCTTTTCGGACGCTATATACTGAATGCCAATGAACAGGTTAAACTGAATACGCAGACAACCGACTACAGACCACCGACCACGGTCTTTGAAATATAGCGACGAAGTCGCGTTGC
>JAOZRT010000215.1 GCA_029940035.1 Desulfobacterales bacterium | reverse complement strand
GAAAACCCCAACCATAGCAATAGAGCACCAACAAAGCCGATACCGATAATAAATAGTTTTTTATTCATAACATTCCTTAATATATTAGTGAATCTGTTAGGGAGTAGCCTATACGGCTTGGGTGGTGCAATAATTATCCAGTAGCCTCACAATTTAGAGCCGACAGCGGTACTAATTACAGGACTGCTCGACCAAAATGCTGCCACTGTCTCGTGCTGGAATATCAGTTGCCGGTAGTTTTGTTTTCGGTTGAAAAATATATGATGTTGCCGGTTTAATCTCTTGTAAATAGTTGGTTTCATGATAATTATCAAACTTAATGGTGAGTGGATGATAATCTGCTCGTGGTATATGGAAGCGCACGCATCCCTGTTTATTGGTTTTGAAACAACCCAGTCCAACAAGAACGACTTCTCCATCGCAAACCGGGTTTCCCTGTTGGTCAAGGACCTTAATCAAGCTTGAACGTCGTGACGGAAGGTATTTGGCAATCAACTGCCTGAATTTACCTACGCTATTAGGCGCCGGCATTTCAGCCACTTGTTTCAGCACATCCGCTTCATAATCTCCATGTTTTCTAGGCGTCTTCCAATTTTCACCATATTTTAAACGCAGGTATTCCTCGGGTGGGTTTGGCACAAGGAAAGTCTCGTTAAGAAAGGATATTTCCTTTAATTCCGTAAACAGACTAAGGGGTGATCTCAGGAAGGGAAATTGAATAATATAGTCATCAACAACCTTATAACACTGCCAGTCGATTCTCGTTGAGTACTTAACAAGGGGTATATAGGGACTTACACTCAGGTGATCTATTCTGGCAAGAAATCCGTGATCCCTGAAAGCTACAACAATCTGGTCAAGTGACTTCTCGGTTACACCGTGATATCCGATTACCGAGCCCACGTCGATATCGTCATCCCATGGTAGGAAATCATTATCTCTAACTGCTCCGAGGCAGGTTCCCTGTCGAAGGAAAAAGGTCACACCGAAACTGTCCAGAATATGTTTTGCCTCCGTTAGCGCCTTAATTGCATTATTTCGGTCTATCGGTTCTTCTGATCCAAGCCATTTGTCCAATCTTGCGCTGTCTTCAATACTCATGCTGCTATCCATAATCTATCACTTCCCCTGATTAATTGCCGGCTAGTTGTGTTATCCTTGAATCGGGATTGTTTGATATCTGTGCCTTATAATTCATTTTAGCAACAGATTCAGAATTTGTTGGCGGATATCCGATCAATCCTCTGTTTCAATTTGTCTTAGGAGTTCCAAATACATCCGAAAGGTTTCCATTACGCTTTCCTGCTTCTTTGTGGTTCCTTTAGAGACAAAATCCTCGGTCTCTGTGATGGCTCGTCGGATTGAGAAATCGGCAACCGTTAAATTGGATGCGGCGATAACCTTAGCATCGATTGATAGACTCATCTTCGTTGTCCTCTAAGTGATTTATTAGAATATTAACATACTATACACTAAATAAGATGATTGTGAATGACATCGATTCAGAAAAACTGAGATATACAGAAGGTTAGAAATCCAAAACATTCCCTCGGAAACGGATTATATTGGGCACAACTCACCCTATATAGCCTATCGAAGTCCTATATTAAGCCGACGTAACCGGTTTTGTCTCAATCTTTTGGAATGCCGTCATAGCTGTTGTCACCATATCGGCAATGTCTGCAACGTTTCCTGGAATAATCAAGGTATTGGATGCTTTTGCCAGTTTTCCAAACTCGTTAACATACTGCTCTGCAACACGCAAATTAGCTGCTCCCGGTCCACCAGGCATTTGCAGCTGCTTGGCAATGGTATTCAAGCCCTCGGCTGTCGCTTGTGCAATGGCCAGGATTTCCTGAGCCTGCCCCTCCGCTTCATTAATACGCCGTTGTTTCTCACCTTCGGAGCGCAAAATAGCGTCCTGGCGGTCTCCCTCAGCCCGATTGATAGTGGATTGCCTTTGACCTTCGGAGCGGGCTATCTCGGCACGTTTTTCACGTTCTGCCGTCATCTGGGCTTCCATGGCATTTTTAACCGATTCCGGCGGCAGAATGTCTTTAACCTCATAGCGCAGGACTTTTACGCCCCAGGCCTGTGCAGCCTGATCGATAGATTCCACAACCTGTCCGTTGATGGTTTCACGCTCTTCAAACGTTTTATCCAGGTCAATACGTCCGATACAGGAACGCAGAGTGGTCTGGGCTAGCTGCGAGGCGGCCATGCGATAATCATTGATGCCGTAGGCTGATGATTTACTGTCTACGACTTGCAGATAAATCAGACCATCAACCTCGACGGTCACATTGTCTTTGGTAATACAAGTCTGGCTGGGAATGTCAAAGACTTCTTCTTTCAAGACATATTTGTATGACACGCGATCCAAAAAGGGTATCAATAGATGAAATCCAGCGCCCAAGGTCCTGCTGTATTTACCAAGGCGTTCAATAATAAACTCACTTTTCTGGGGAACAATCACAGCGGTTTTGATTAGAATGACCACAACCAATACGGTCAGCACCAATATAGCAATAAACGTTGCATTCATGTCAGACTCCTTTATGTTTGATCAATTTTTCGGACAAAATAAATCTGGTGAGAATTATCAGCATACCTTATAATTTCAGCGGTGTTTTCTGCCTCAATAGTTTCATCAGCAGTGGCATACCAGGCGGTTCCCCGATATTGAATTCGTCCGTATTCGGTAGGTGTAATGGTTTTTAAAACCGTAACGTGCATCCCCTTAGGAAAATCATCAAAGTCCTCATCCGGCTTATCGGAAGATGCCCCGCGAAATACACGCATCAGCCCTTTGCGTAGTAATAGCAGGGAGGCAACGGCAGATATGATAAAAAGTAGTATCTGTTGGTTGATACTCATATCCCAGAGCAATAGTGCTCCGGCGGTTATCCAGCAGCCAATACCGAAAAACAGCACAATGAAACCGGGCAGGTAAAGCTCCAAAAAAGCCAAACCAATACCCAGAAGGAACCAAATCAACCATGGCGTAATCAGTGTTTCCAAATTCATAGGCTATCTCCTATGTGAAAATGATGTGGTCAATTCGCTCTGTGGCTCTGCGAAATCCACGTATGGTCTTATTTACCACAGCACCTTTTATACTTTTTCCCACTTCCACATTGGCAGGGTTCATTGCGCCCCACTTTCTTTTCTGCAATTTTTGGTTTTTGTGGATGCAACAGGATATGTAAGTCATTAATATCCTCTGGATTATCTGGTTCCAATTCAATTCTATATTTCCATCCGTTTTCTTTAAATACTGTTTCTAATTCTTTCGCTCTTTCTTGGGTTTGTACATTTACAACGACCGGATTCTTTTCAGTGCCCAATTTCGCATTCTTTTTACCGTCAAATATTTTGCCCATCTTATCACCTTTAAGGTTTTATGAGATTCATTTATAGCATTATAATGGGTAACAGTTCTACGTAAATGCCAAATTTTGGAAGCTTCTTTTTGTAATGTTTGCCTGGTCTGCTAAATATTCGGTCTTGGCTACCATGATGCTTTTTCAAGATTATTTTTGTATGGCCAGCAAGATAATTTATGGGTATTTCGACACGCGCAATAAATCCAACATACCATCTGTCACCGGCCAGTTTTCTCGAAATTTCATAAATTTCCAATTCCAGGCCGTATTCCAGATCGATTTTTCTCAATAGTGATGTATCCATTACGTCCCCTAAAAGCAGACTTGAGCAATATTTTCCTGTAAAACCGGTATCCATGGCAGGTCATAGCGTAAAGTGATTATAGCCTTATTATTTGACTTTTTGTATTTTCAAGAGCTCTTGAATGGAGTTTGTTTCCATTTTTTTACCTAAATCGAGTATAATTTGATTTATTCACGGATGATAGCGGATTGTAAATACAAATTTAAACCTCTGGAGGCTAAAGATATAAAAGCAATAGAGGATCTCGTTAGGGACGGCAAACTTAATGAAGATTGTTGATCATGATAGGCAACCTGCCTTTTCTGAGCATATCTGCAATCAGAGCCTGCCTCAAGTTCGGTACAGACATCTCATTTCTTCTGAAAATGAAGTGAATTCAAAAGATCGTTTCTTCTTTGAACTCCAACTTGCCCTTCTTTTCAAAGATCCTTACCAGGCGCAAGTGCATATTATCGTCGCCAAAATTTTCATTATACAAAAACATATTGTCGTCGTTGGCATGGTTGCAAGATGATAGCGTACCACACATATATTGGGTAAAGGATTGCCTGCGATACAGGTCAGTGGTTTGCATCAGTTCCAGTTCATGGGTATGACCGCAAAAAACAGTTTCAATTTTGTGTTCATGCACAAAATCAACCAGAGAAGATGAGTTTACTAATGGAGCCTCATCTGTAGACAGAAGTGAATGGTGAATCAGCAGCAGCGGCAAATCATATCCCGTCTGCCTTATTTTCCTGGAAACTGCTTTCAGGACCTCTTTTTCAACATATCCGTCATCCGTGTACAGTTCATTAGTATCAATGCCGATAACCAATACCTTTGTTTTGTTTATTACAATGGGTTTGATAAAATTAATATCGGTAAAATTGTCCTGGACCTTGGTTATCTCACGGTTCAAAAAAAGGTGTTTCTTTTTTGTTTTTTCCATTTCAGGGATGAAAATAATTTCGGGATTGTAAATATATTTCCGGAATAGTTCATGGGAGCGCATATTCCTTTTGTCATGATTACCGATGATGGAGATAACATTTTTACACTTAATGGATTTTAGGAAACGTCCAGCCTTAACATATTCGTCTTCCAGGCCATCCGTGGTATTGTCTCCGGTATTAATAACGATATCGGCGTCAAATGCATTGATTTTTTTAAGCAGCGTCTTGTCGTTTCCCTCCCAGTGTCTGGGACCAAAATGAAGATCTGATATGTGTAAAATATTCATCCAAGACTCCCTGTTGAAACCAACTTGTTACAGCTATTCAGTTTAACACGCTAACATTGCAGATATTAGCGATGCCGCTGCATTGGGTGAGACCTTTTTTCCAATTTATAGTTTTAAAACAGGCTTTGCAATGCATATTAAAAAGAAGAGTGCATATGTAAATCTTTATAAAAAATGACTGTATTGGGGGACGCACCTAAGCCAATAAAAATGTCAACGAAGAAAGCTAAATTATTATATCCTTGACTTTATTCGATATACCTATATCATGTCAGCAATCATATTGATATACAGGATGCGCAAACATTTCCCCTGTTTAAGGTGTATATCCTTGATACCCAACTGTGGTTTGCCTCCCCAAAGTTAGAAACTTTTATCTTTAGTAAAACTTGTCAGCCGTACAAGCAATATCATTTCCAAGATAGATGGTTATTTTTTGAGTCCATTCATTGTTAATACAAGGCGGTCTATGAAAACATAAAGGAAACTCTATCATCAAAAACGCATAACAACAGACTTACTGCTATCAGCCGGTGTAACGCCGGCAGAAACCAAGCCAATTGAGTTATACGCTTTACCTCATTTTCCACAATTTATTCTCACACCTAAAGGAGGACATGAACATGAAAAAAGTCTGTAAAAAAGAAAAACACGCCAGCACCATTACCCGTCGGTCATTTATTAAAAAATCGGCGGCCATGGGCCTGGGCGTTTTCGCGACTGCGAGCATGGGGCCCTGGTTTATCAAAGATGCCCTGTCATCTTCCGGAAAACTAAATCTTTTTACCTGGCCGGATTATTCAAAACCCGAGGTCATCAAGGCCTTTGAAAAAGCCACCGGCATCAAAGTCAAGGTGACCAATTACTCCTCCAACCAGGAGTGCATGAACAAGCTGCGGGCCGCCCGCGCCAAGGGATTCGACATTGCCCAGCCCTCCCTGACCGAATACAAACTGCACATGGAATTTGAACTGTACCAGGCGATGGATGAAAGCAAAATTACCAACCTGAATAACCTTGAACCCTCCTTCTATGAATCATCCAAAGAACAGGGCGGTGTAATACGTGGCCAACGCGTAGGCCTGCCCTATGACTGGGGCACGGAAGCGATCGCCTTTAACACCGACAAACTTGATTTTAAATATGGTGAACTTTCCTTTGGCGACCTGTGGAAACCCGAGTTTGTGCAGAAGGTGACCTGCCGGCCTCATTCGGTTTTTATCGGTGCCGGGTTATACCTGGATGCCATCGGTCAGGTTCCCTCGAACAGGATGTTCGATACGTATAAAGATGAAACCAAAATGCGCAAAGTATATGATGAAATCCTCAAGTTTTTGATAGCCCATAAAAAGAACATCAAAATGTTCTGGAATAACGCCCAGGATCACCAACTGGCATTTCTGCAGAACGGCTGCCTGATCGGCCAGACCTGGGACGGTCCAATCCTGACCATGAAAAAGGAAGGCAAGCCGGTTACCTATATGGCACCCAAGGAAGGCGCCATGACCTGGGTCGATTCCATGGGCATCGTCAAGCATGCCGAGCACCTTGAGCAGGCCTATGCCTGGATCAACTGGGCCTATACAGCCGAAGCTGGCGCCATCATGGCCAAAAGCACCGGTTACAACAGCCCTGTAAAAGGCGTTTCCGATCTGCTGGATGAAAAGACCAAGCAGGGTTTCAGGGAAGCTTATCCGGACGATGCGCTTGAAAAACTGTGGTGGTACGTTTCCGAGGAGCCGTGGTTTGTTCCGGCACGTACCGAATACAGAGATAAATTCCAGGCCGCCTAATCCGGTTGAAAAACACCCACGCCCTGTTCCGATTTTTACAGAACAGGGCGTGTTTATTCTTTGCCATAGTTGGATAATACCTGCTAAAAAGAAGACCTGTGTCTCAAAACAACCTACCAAGTAAGGAATTTATCGTATGGGGCAAGATGTTGAAATAGCCGATGTCAGCATGCGTTTCGGAGATTTTTATGCTGCTCGCGATATAAATGTACATATCGAAGCCGGTGAATTTTTCAGTTTTTTAGGACCGTCGGGTTGCGGCAAAACCACATTGCTGCGTCTGGTTTCCGGCTTTATGGATCCGACAAAGGGGCAGATAAAGATAGGCGGCAAAGACATGCGCGGGATTGGATCGAACAATCGTCCAACCGCCATGATATTCCAGAACCTGGCCCTTTTCCCCCTGATGACGGTGGCGAAAAATATCGGATTCGGTCTGGAAGTGCGCCACGAGCCAAAGGCGGAACGAAATAAAAAGGTCGAAGAACTCATCGAGCTCGTGGATCTGCATGGCGTCGGGAATAGAAAGGTCAGTGAGCTTTCCGGTGGACAGATGCAGCGTGTGGCCATTGCCAGAGCTCTGGCGGTGAGTCCTGCCGTTTTACTGCTTGACGAACCATTGTCCGCCCTGGATCTGAAGCTGAGGCACCATATGCGCGCTGAATTGCGCAATATTCAGCGCCGCACCGGGGTAACCTTTATTTATATTACCCACGATCAGACCGAAGCTTTGACCATGTCGGACCGCGTGGGAGTAATGTCCATAGGCAAATTGGAACAGGTGGCAACACCGGATGTCATTTACAACAATCCGGCAACGGCCTTTGTGGCTTCCTTTGTAGGTGAAACCAACCGTTTTCAGGGCACGATCAGCAGTATTGAAGGTGAATATGCGGTCTTGGACACATCATCCGGTACGTTTTCCTGCAAAAATCCGCAGCACTTGGGACAGGGAGAGGAAGCGAGTATTTTTATCCGGCCGGAGACTGTTTTTCTGATTCAAAAATCCGATGCGCCTAATTTGTTGACGTGCGAGATCCATCATTTGAGTTTCGAAGGAGCCTATGCGGTCGTAACACTCAAGACCGATCAGGGGCAATTATTAACCATGCGGCTTAATAATGACGGTAGCGCTCCCCGGATTAAGGTGGGTGATCATGTCAAAGTGACGTTCAGCCGACACAACGCTTTCCTGCTAAAAAATGGAGACTTTTCAAGTGCGTGATTTCTGGAAAAATGCCTTAAGGGACCTTGGTAAAATCGGAGTTGCCTATATTGCAATTACAGTGGGTACATGGCTGGTGTTCATGATTCTGATACCCCAGCTTATCATGCTGAATTATTCGTTTAAACC
>JAOZRT010000034.1:8448-25853 GCA_029940035.1 Desulfobacterales bacterium | reverse complement strand
GTAATCGTAGGGGGCGGGCACAACGGTCTGACCGCTGCCGGATACCTGGGCAAAGCCGGTTATAAAACGATCGTACTTGAACGCCTCCCCCAGGTCGGTGGTGCCGTGGTCACCGAAGAGATTCACCCGGGGTATCGCATTTCGGCGGTTTCCTACGTGGTCAGCCTGCTGCGGCCGGAGGTCATCGAGGATCTTGAATTGAAAAAGCATGGGTTCGAGATGTTAAAGATGGACGGCACCCTGGCGATATGCGGAGATGACCACCTTTTACTGACCGGTGACGAGGCGCATGACCGCGAGGAAGTCGGCCGGTATTCGGATTTTGATTTTGACGCCATGGATCGGTTTGAAGAAATCATCCAGACTATCGGTACGGTCATTCGCAATCAGATGCTCCGCGAACCCCCAAAGCTAGCGGCCGGGCTGTCTGACTTCTCAGACCTGACGGCGATGGCGCGTATGGGGTTGGATATCCGCAAACTGACCCCTGAATTGCGGTACCGGTTGTTTCAGATGCTGTTCAGCAGCGCCGATGATTTCATCCAGCGTTGGTTTGACAGTCCCATGATTAAAAACATGTATGCAGCTGCCTGCTTTTCGGGAAATTTTGCCAGTCTGCGCCAGCCCGGGTCAGCCATTCCGTTTTTCCACAGCGCCATTGGTGAGATAGAAGGAGAAAAAGGCGCCTGGCGGCTGGTGAAAGGCGGCATGGGCGGTCTTACCCAGGCCATGGCCAAGTTTGCGCGTTCAAAAGGGGTTGAAATACGGACCGATGCCGCCGTGGAAAAGATATTGACCGAGGGCGGCCGGGCCATGGGTGTACGGCTCGGAGGCGGGGAAGTCATCAAGGGACGTTGTGTCCTGGCCAATACCGATCCCAAACGCACCTTTCTGAAACTCATGGAAACCGATCAGCTCGACAAGGAGTTTATCCGCGATATCCGCCAGTATCGAATGGGACACAGCTCGTTGCGCCTCAACCTGGCCCTCAAAGGCCTGCCTGACATCAAATTTTTCCCGGCAGGATCCGAAGGCCCGTGGCACCGTTCCGACATCACCATCTTTCCTGACTATGAACCCATGGAAGCCAACTATTTTGCAGCAGCTGCCGGCCGTTTGCCGGAAGAACCGCGGCTGGAGATAACCATCCCCTCCACTCTGGATGACAGTCTGGCGCCTGCGGGCCATCATGTCATGAGCATTTTGGCCAAATACTATCCCTACCGGCTGGCAGACGGGGTGAGCTGGGACGACATCAAGGAAGATGTGGCTGACCGAATCACGGCTTACATGGCCCGCGCCATGCCCAACCTGCCCGAACTCATCGTCGGCCGCCAGATGTTGAGTCCACTGGATCTTGAAACGATATACGGGCTTACGGAATCGGATATCTTCCATGGGCGCCACGACATGGACCAGGTCTTTTCCCTGCGCCCGCACCCACGGGCCGCCCAGTATGAGACCCCGGTTAAAGGGCTTTATCTGTGCGGTTCCGGAGCCCACCCGGGTGGCGGCGTATCCGGCGCGCCCGGGCACAACGCCGCCCGCCGGGTGATTGCCGACCTTAAACGGCGTTGATAATTGGACATTGGATCTGGAATAAATTTTCATGCAAGATTCAGAGGATAGAATTTTTACCACTACCTGCTCCTATGACTGCGGCGGCCGCTGCCTCCTCAAGGTGCACGTGCGGGATGGTGAAATTACCCACATAAGTACTGAAAATCGCAAAGGGCTGCATATTCAGGCCTGCCCCAAAGGCCTGGCTCAACAATCAGTGGTTCACCATCCCCACCGCCTGACACAACCGTTGAAAAGGAGTGGTCCTCGTGGGGAGGGAAAGTTCCAGCCCATTTCCTGGGATGAGGCGCTGGATACCATCGCAAAAAAGATCCAACATGCCTCAGCCCAATTCGGAACGGAGTCGCTCTACTTCATTACCAATACAGGATCCATGGCGACCCTGCACAACACTCCCGTTGTCACTCGGCGCTTTTTCGGCCTGTTGGGTAAATGTACGACAACCTGGGGTGATCCCTCTTATGAAGGGGCACTTCAGTCCGCACTGGCCACATTCGGAACGGCTGCCACGGGAAGCACTCGCGACAATTTGCTGTCATCCAAGTTGATTATTCTGTGGGGCTGGAATCCCATGGTAACCCGCTTCGGTCCCGACACCATCCCATGCCTGTCACAGGCAAAGAAAAAAGGAACCCCGATTATCTGTGTCGACCCCCGCCAGAACCAGACGTGCCGTGCTTTGGCTGACGAATGGATTCCCATAAAACCCGGAACAGATACAGCGTTGCTGACCGCCATGGCCCATGTCATGATCTCAGAAGGTCTGTTGGATGAGCGCTCTATCGAAAAGTATACCCATGGATTCGACCAATTTCGCGACTACGTCACCGGAGAAGTTGACAATGTTCCGAAAAATCCCGGGTGGGCCCACAACGTATGCGGCACACCTGTTGCGTCGATTGTCAAACTGGCCAGGGAATATGCGGCAAACAGGCCGGCAGCGCTCATGGCAGGCTGGGCCCCCGGGCGAAGCGCATTTGGTGAACAATTTCACCGGGCAGCATCCACGCTGGCGGCTATCACCGGCAACATGGGCATCGCTGGCGGCCACTCAGCCGGAGGGCCCGATTATGTTGATATGGGCTCTATCGAAGAGACCCTGCCCGATCCCGGGACCCCGCACAATGAGGTACACTTCACCGGATTGTATGATGCCCTGCTAGACCCAAAAACAAAACATAAGCTCCCGGAATGCAAACTGCTTTACATTGTTGGCTGCAACCTGCTGAACCAGAATCTTAACCTGAACAAAGGCAAGCAGGCCCTGATGAATGCTGACTTTGTGGTTACCCACGAACTTTTTCTCACACCAACTGCAAGATTTGCAGACATTGTGCTGCCCGTCAGGCACTTTCTGGAAAGGGAAGATATCGGGCAGCCTTTTATCGGTGGACCGTATTGCATCCACATGCAAAAAGCACTCGAAACGCCCCCGGATGTGAAGTCCGACCTTGAAATATTCTCAGAACTTGCTCAACGTATCGGTATTGAAAATTTCAACAACTGTTCCGACGAGGAATGGCTAGGTTCCTTCTTAGATGCAGAATCCGATTTCCCGGACCTCGGTACACTCAGAACCGCCGGTGTTCACCGCTTTGAGGCGGAGTCTCCTCAAGTGGCTTTTAGGGATCAGATCAAGCATCCGGACAAACATCCGTTTCCAACACCTTCCGGTAAAATAGAGATTTTCAGCCACCGGTTTGCAGAAATGGATGACCCGGATATCCCCCCCATACCGACCTATCTGGCTGCCTGGGAAGGCCCGGATGATCCTATGCAACAAAAGTACCCGATACAATTCATAAGCCCCCATTCCAAAGCCAGGGCAAACTCACAGTTCGACAACGTCGAATCCATAAAAAAATTGGGAGATGACCGCTTATGGATTAATTTGAAAGACGCCGAAAAAAGAAACATTCAGGATGGTGACGCCGTGCATGTATTTAACCGGAGGGGCCGCATGCGTACTACTGCCAAAGTCACCCACCGCATCATGCCGGGCGTTGCCAGCATCGATCAGGGCCAGTGGTATGCGCCTGATGATGGCGGTATTGATACAGGTGGTTGCGCCAACATGCTCACCAATGATAAGATGTCGCCTGCCGGTGCTTTCCCGAGTAACACGTGCCTGGTGCAAATTGAAAAATGCGTTGATTAGTTCAGGCAATGCAAGCCAAACGATGAGGAAACGACATATCCAATGGAGGATCAAATATGGATGCAAAAGTAACTGTGGATGCGGGAATTTGTGGGTTTACCACCATCATCAAAGCCGCTTCAGAAGACAACATGAATGTGGATCTTAAAGTGGTCAGCCCCTGTGAAGTCATTAAAGACCTGGCCGAAAAATACAAGGAAATCACCCCGATCAACGCCTACCAGGAACTCGGCCCACAAACTGAAAGCGCTATTCTTAAAATCTCCCGCTTGGTTCTCGTGGAAAAAGGCGCCTGCGAGGCGTGTGCCGTACCAGCGGCTGTGTGCAAAGCCATGTATATTGCCGCAGGGTTGGCCTTGCCCAAAGATGTTGTCATGGAAATTCAATAAGGAAGTTTACACGTCACTATTCTTTCGTGGTTAGGCCAACAATATCGTTTGGAAGGTTTATTGGAAAACGTTATATCGCTTTCAGCCAGGGCTTGCGGCCGATCAGGGCGACCAGCCCTGCCACGATAAGGGCCATGGCAAAGCCCACGTGGGTGAACAACAGGGTTGCGGCGGCCCACATGGGGAGAGACACCCCGGAAAAGTTGTACGTTACCAGGAGCAGGCCGCTGAAGAGCAGGCCGGCGACGATGACTGACCGGACATACCCGGAGGTGGTAAGGGCAACGCTTTTTTTTCTTGTCAACACATGATGGAACACCGCATAGGACGCTAGACCGATGAGAAGGGCGGAAAAAATGTAGTGGACCAGGTGGGTGGTGTAAAAATCCGCAGACCATGCCATTCCGGGGATATCCGCTATGTAATAGCGTTTGTAAAGGGGCATCTGCCCGAATCCTGAAAAAGCTAGCATGACGACACTGGCGAGATAAAGGTACCAGAAAGCGGTTTTTGAATCGGGCTTGGCTTGAATGCTATTCTCTTTCATTGGTTTTCCTCACTATATTTCATTGGCTTTCATTAGTTATGATTTGCTGTCCAACATGTAGTTGAATTGATTTATGGATTTTGCACGGGCCGGAGGCTTTCATAGGCAAAGCGCCCAAGGGTGAAGTCGTAGTCAGTTTTACTTCGAGCCCTTGGCAACACAGCATATGAAAGCCTCCGGTTCGCCCATCGGGTGAAATTTGAAAAGAAACAGACTATCATCCTTTGATGTTTTAGGTTTGTAAGATTCTTTTCAAATTTCATGCAAGATTCAGGTAGTCATTTTGTAGAACTTACCCACGGCAGCCGCGATGCCGGCGATAGGGGCGATGGCCAGGGCTGCGGCCAGGTTGTTTCCGTCGGCCATATGGTCCTTGACCGGCTTCAGGTGGGGCTTTCCCTTCCCTTTTTCAATGGCCTGGTTAATCTTTTCAAACGGCACCGGGGAAACGTAGATGGTGTTGGTGCCGCCATTTTCCTTTTCACCGTACACGTATCCCCCCATTTCTTCAGCCAGCTCGTGCGCTTCCCGAATGATGTCTTCACGGGGGCCGATGCTCTGAACATCTTCAGGACAGGCCTCGATACAGGCAGGCAGTTCACCTTGTGCCAGGCGGTCATAGCATCGGTCGCATTTGTACATAACCCCGTTGCCGGCCAAGGTGGGCAAAAGGTCGAGGTAGAGGCCCACACCGCTCTGGCGCTCGGGGATCTTCCAGGGGCAGACGGTTTTGCATTTAGCGCCACCCATGCACAGGCTGTCGCTAATGCGGGCGATACCGTTGTTCAGTTGTTCCGCCGCCCCAAAAGGGCAGAGCTTGACACAGGGCGGATTGGTGCAGTGCATGCACCGCCGGGGGATGTTCACCTCGTGCTCTTCACCTTCGTGCTCGACATAGGTGCTTTGGACATAGAGCCAGTTATAAGGCGTCAGCCGGTCGTCGACATCCCTTTTATCCGACCAGTCCACGTTTTTTGCTCTGGCGGGAATCATCTTCGGGAAGGGTTTCTGCGGTTCAGGGTGTTTATGCTGGTTGGTTTCCCTGCAGGCCTCGACACAGGCGCCGCACGCAATACATTTGCTGATGTCCAGCAGCGTGGCCAGGTGGCCGTGGCCATCCGCACTGACTGCAGCGGCAGGGACACTACTGGCTGCCAGCGCACCGGCAGCTGCCAGGCCGCCTTTCAGGAACGACCGTCGCGAGATCTGGTGTGGCATGGTTTCTCCTTTATATTCGTAAATGGGCATTTGTAACTCCTTGTCTTAGATCGATATAATCCTCTGAAATATGTCGATGCATGTAATTTTTTTAAATTTGATACGCTCACCATCTGTTTAAACTAGATCCAATGGTGGTCTGTCAAGCTCTGAGTTAGATCAAATGATCTACCTGTCATGCGGTTCTTTCTGGATTATTCCTGGCCGGGAAATGTTCGGGAATTGGAATATCCTCCTATCGCAGGCCCAAGGTTGACGGACGTTAGCATATTTGCCAAAATATCATTATGAATGTATAAGCGGCAAAGTTCCTATTTTTTCAGCGCACCCATTCAAGCCAAGGCATGCCCTGTGCATAGCTGGATCGATGACGGGTTTACCGGAATGGAGGCGTGATAACTGTTTTGAGAGGAGGTAACATGAATGCAATCAAGAAGTGGGTCATACTAGGTGTTGCCCTGGCATGTTTGGCAGGGTTCACGGCATGTGAAAAGGAGGGTGCTGCGGAAAAGGCGGGCAAGAGCATCGACAAGGCCGTAAAGGATTTGAATAAATAAATGAATTGATGTTGCGTGAAAAGAACCTTTTGACAGGGTCGCCAGGAGAAACGTGTTTTCGACCAAGCGAGGGGTAGTCATGGGGGCCGTTCTGGTATTTCTGGCCGGCAGCTCTGTCTGTGTTCAGGCGGGCTCCCAAGAGCAGTCAGGAAAGCAGGCCGATAAGAAGGCACAGGAGACAGGCGAGAAAACGAGCAAGAGCGCGGAAGAGGCTGGCGAGGAAGCCATAAAATAAACAAGGGCAAGGGCACCATTTGATGGTGCTCGTGCCCTTGTTTATTTTGGCTTGACAATGGGGGCTGGCTTATTTAGTTAGTATACGAAAGAATTTAAACGGAGCTGGCATGGATAAATTTGAAGACTGCATCATTTTTCAACTGGCCAAGGCCTACCAGAAAGCGCATGGTCTGTTTAAAAAACGCCTTTTGCCGTATGGGCTTACGCCTATCCAACATCTGATCCTGGAGGCGCTGTGGTTGGAGGACGGCATCTCGCAGAAGGATATCGGCATGCGGCTTGTGCTGGACCGGGCGACCCTGTCGGGCGTTGTGGACCGAATGTCTTCAGGAGGCTGGATCACCAAGGAACAGGATCCGGAAGACAAACGGACACTGCGCATCTGTTTAACCGACAAGGGCAGGGATTTGAAGCCCAGCCTGTCCCGTGAACGCAACCAGGCCAACGAGGAACTATTGAGCGGTTTGAACCTGGAAGAAAAAGCATTGTTAAAACGACTGCTTAAAGATGTGCAAACGTGAACATCTGCTGAATGATTCAGATTATTTGTATACAAAATGGATTGAATCCTTTGATTAAAGATAAGTCATACGATTTTTAACATTTGAAACGCTCATATTAGGAGAAAGGAGAAACCCATGCAGGATCCCATTTTCAACCCCATCAACATCAACAAGCTGGAAGTCAAAAACCGTATCTATCTGCCGGCCATGCATCTTAACATGGCCGAAAACTACGCCATAACGGACAGGTTGGTTGAGTTTTATGCAGAAAGGGCGCGTGGTGGCGCAGGCATGATCTGCGTGGGCTTTGCCACCGTAGACGAACGATCGGGATCGCCTTTGAACATCGGCGCCCACACAGATGAATACATTCCCGGTCTGGCCAAGCTTGCGGCCGGCATCAATGACAACGGCTCCCGCAGCGTTGTGCAGATCAATCACGCCGGCCGGTACAATTTTTCCTTTTTGATGGGGGGCAAGCAGCCGGTGGCGCCGTCACCTATTGCTTCGCGTTTGACCAAGGAGGTGCCGCAGGAGCTCGAGCCGGATGAGATCGAGGAGATCATCGACCATTTTGCGGCGGCCGCGGCCAGGATCAAACAGGCCGGGTTCGATGCCGTGGAGGTCCTGAGCGGGACCGGCTACCTCATTTCAGAGTTTCTGTCGCCTCTGACCAATCAGCGTACTGATGAATACGGGGGGTCCTATGAAAACAGAATGCGTTTTGGCCTGTCGATTATGCGCAAAATCAAAGCAGCTACGGGCGATGACTTTCCTCTGATCGTGCGTATGAACGGCAACGATTTCATGCCGGGCGGCCAGGGGCGCAAGGAATTGCAGGAATATGCCAAGGCTTTGGAACAAAACGGCGTGGATGCACTGTGCATCAATGTGGGGTGGCACGAGGCCCGGGTGCCGCAGATCGTCACTTCCGTGCCCAGAGGGGTTTTCGGTTATCTGGCCAGGGGTATCAAGGATCTGGTCGATATTCCGGTAATCGCCAGCCACCGGATCAACGATCCTTCCACGGCCAGGGAAATGATTGGCGACGGGGTGTGTGACATGGTGGCCATGGGTCGCCCCCTGATTGCCGACCCCTTTCTGCCGGAAAAGGCCCGGACCGGTCGTGAAGGTGAGATCGTGCATTGCATTGCTTGTGCCCAGGGGTGTTTCGACCATCTTTTCAAGGGCAAGGCTGTGGAGTGCCTGTGCAACCCCAAGGCCGGCCACGAAGCGGAATACCGTCTGGAAACTGTTGAATCGCCGAAAAAAGTGATGATTGTCGGCGGTGGCCCGGCAGGTATGAGCGCTGCCCTGGCAGCGTGTGAATGCGGCAATGATGTGACTATATACGAACAGGCTGATCGTCTGGGAGGGCAGCTCTTTCTGGCTGCGGCCCCTCCGGGAAGGGATGAATTCGGGGAACTGGGCAGGGATCTCGCCAGCCAGGTGGCGGTCAACAATGTCAAAGTAATGCTCAATACAACCGTGGACAGGCAGCTCATTGAAACCGAAAAACCGGACAGTATCATTCTTGCCACAGGTGCCCAGCCCATCGCATTGCCCATCAAGGGCGCCGACCTGCCCCATGTGGTACAGGCCTGGGACGTTTTGCAGGACAAAGTTTACACCGGCAAGAAAGTGGCCATCATCGGCGGTGGCGCTGTGGGCGTGGAGACGGCCCTCTTCCTGGCGGAAAAGGGTACCCTGTCGGGCGATGCCGTCAAGTTCCTGCTCGTGAACAATGCGGAATCGCCTGAGGATTTGCTGGAGCTGGCCACACGGGGCACCAAGGAGATCGTGCTCATCGAAATGATAAAACGTATCGGCAAGGACATCGGCTTGTCCACCCGTTGGGGCATGCTCCAGGAGATCTCCCGTATCGGTGTCAAGACCAGTGTCTCCACCAAGGCCCTGGAAATAACCGAGCAAAGCGTTCGGGTGGAAATAGACGGAAAAACCGAAGAAATCGAAGCGGATTCCGTGGTCATGGCCGTGGGTTCAGCGTCCTGCAACCCACTGCAGGAAATCGTGGAAAAGATGGGTATTCCCTGGCAGGTGGCGGGCGATGCCGGCAAGATCGCCTTGGCCTTCGATGCGGTGCACGGTGGATTCGCGGCCGGCAGAAATGTATAGGAGAGGGAACTGCTGTCGGTAA
This sequence comes from Desulfobacterales bacterium, assembly GCA_029940035.1. Lineage (GTDB taxonomy): Bacteria > Desulfobacterota > Desulfobacteria > Desulfobacterales > B30-G6 > JAJDNW01. Next base: position 16,505 of record JAOZRT010000034.1, on the reverse strand, counting down.
ATGAATGAAAAAATCCAATCACGAAAACACGAAATCGCAAAAGCACGAAAAAGATCTTGATCATTTTCAGAATTTCAAAATTTCGTGTTTTCGTGATGAAGGCTCTTGGTTGTTGGCTCGTAGTTAGGTAATTGAGGGGTCGGGGTGTTTTCCACGTCAGGCCCGCGCAGGTGGGCATCCAGAGTTTCAGCCTGGTGCTTTCTGGATAGCGCTGACGCTTCACTACGTGTCCCGCCCCCGGCCTAGAACATACCGGGGCAGGCACGCGGGAATGACGGCTGTTGCATATTAAAACTCCCCAATCTTTGATGAAATTCAGTATGAAGGGGTATCAGAATGAGTGAAGAAGAAATTTATCATAAATTTGTCGACTGGCTGGGCAAAACCTGGTGGGGGTTGACACCGTCCGAAAAGTTGATACCCCTGATGAAAGCACGCTACACGGTGGAGGAAGCGGCCTTTCTCACCGGCATTCCCCATTCGGCTGCATCCCTTGAAGATCTGGCGCATCTCAAGGGAGTGGATGCGGAAAAGCTTGAGCCGCAACTGAAGAAGATGTGCCAACGGGGGCTCATGTACGAGATCAAGCGGGGGGCATCTGTCCGTTACCGGCTAAATGATTCCTATTTTGTGTTTTTCCGGAGCACATTCTGGCCCGGGACGGACGATGAAACCAGCAGGAATTCCGCACCCCTGGTCAACACGTACTACCATGACGGTTTCTATGAACAATACGCGCCCATTCATGCCAAGGGGTTGCGGGCACTGCCCATTAACGCCACCATCGATGATACGCGCAAGATCCTGCCTTACGAAGACGTGGTCAAGGTGCTGGACAACGTGACGTATTTTACGGTGTCGGCTTGTCCCTGCCGCCAGCGGCAACGACTGGATGAAGACGGCCATCAGTGCGACAAGCCGCTAAGCGTGTGCCTGCACTTCGACGAGTTGGGTCATTACATCGTGGAAAACGGCATGGGCCGTGAAATCACCAGGGAGGAGACGGAAAAGATATTAAAGGAATCCGCCGATGCCGGCCTGGTGCACGGCATCTCCAACTGGCAGGAAAAGCCGGATACCATTTGCAACTGCTGCAACTGCTGCTGTTTGTGGATGGAGGCCTATCACAAGCTGGGCCACCACAAGAGCCTGGATGCGTCCAACTATACGGTACGGGTGGAGGAGGAGACCTGCAAGGCCTGCGGCCTCTGCGTCAAGCGCTGCCCCATGGACGCCCTTCAACTGAAGTTCTCCCCTAAGGCCGGCAACAAATTCAACAAGGCAGCGGTCGTGTCCAATGAGGCGTGCATCGGCTGCGGGGTGTGTGTGCACAAGTGCCCGACAGATTCATTGACGCTGGTGCAGAGGGAAGAAATTGCAGATCCGCCCGAGAATGTGCGTGACTACGGCATGCGTTTCATGGCTGACCGCAAGAAAGGGGAACCGCTTTTAAGACAGTAAGCATGGCAAATATCCCTGAAATATCAGCCACTTGATTTAAGCCGCAATTAATGACACGCAGCAAAGTGAAAATCGTATATAACTCTACAACGGAGGTGTCACCATGATCAAAACACGCATAACCGATTTTTTCGGAATCGAGCGTCCCATCGTTCAGGGCGGGCTCATGTGGGTCGCACGGTCGGGACTGGCTTCGGCCGTGGGCAACGCAGGGGGGATCGGTTTCATGACCGCGCTCACCTTTCCGGACCCGGAGGACTTCCGGGCCGAGATAAAAAAGTGCCGTGAGTTGACCGACAAACCTTTCGGCGTCAACCTAACCTTCCTGCCCACCATGCGGCCGCCGGACTACCCGGCGTATATTCAGGTCTGTATAGACGAAGGTATAAAATTTATCGAAACCGCCGGCAGAAACCCGGAGCCCTACATGGAGCAGATCAAGGCGGTCAACATCAAGGTGGTTCACAAATGTACCTCTGTGCGCCATGCCATTAAAGCCGAGAAAGTCGGTTGCGATGCCGTCAGCATCGACGGGTTCGAGGCCGCCGGCCATCCGGGTGAGGACGACGTGACAACGATGATCCTTGTTCCGTTGACCCGGGATGCCATCAGCCTGCCGATTATCGCATCCGGGGGACTGGGGGATGGCCGCGGCCTGGTGGGCGCACTGGGTCTGGGGGCTGACGGCATCAACATGGGAACGCGGTTCGTGGCCACCCAGGAGGCACCTGTGCATCCCAACGTGAAACAGGCGCTCGTGGACCACAGTGAACGCGACACGCGTCTGATTATGCGGACCCTCAGAAATACGGAAAGGGTCATGCACAACCCGATGGTGGACAAGGTTCTGGAAATTGAAAGCCGGGGCAACACCCAAATTGAGGAGATTGCTCCTTTTGTTTCCGGGCTGGTGGGAAAGGAGATGCTCGAAGAGGGGCAGATGGAAAAAGGCATTCTGGCCGCAGGGCAGACCATGGGATTTGTGCGGGACATCCCCACCTGCCAGGAGCTGCTGGACCGGATCATGGCTGACGCGGAGCAGGTGATACGAGACAAATTTACGCAGGTCATAACGTCATAGAAGGATGCCAGTTCCGCCTGTTCACAGGAAGGGAGTGGATTCTAAATACCTGCTGGATTTCGGATCAAGCCCATCATTAAGGGCCAGATAGTTTGGTGTCAAGCTCATATTATAAAGAGTCTTTCTTGTTTTTTGGCAGTTTTGAATTGGGATAACCTAAAGAGGAAAACAATATGAATACAGATAAACTTTTTGAAACAACACAGATCAACGGAATGATCTTGGCCAACCGGTTTGTCAGGTCGGCGACGTGGGAAGGCATGGCCAGTGAAGAGGGAGCGGTTACCCCCGCCTTGAAAGACCTGAATGCTGACCTGGCCCGGGGAGGTGTAGGCCTGATTATCAGCAGCCATGCTTATGTGAGCAGGGAGGGACAGGCCGGTCCCTGGCAGCTCGGTATTTACGACGATACTCTTTTACCGGGACTTGTCGAGATGACCACGGCGGTGCATGATAACGGCGGCAGAATAGTTGCCCAGTTGGCCCATGCCGGATTCCATGCCGCTGGAAAACTGACCGGCCAGGTACCATTGGCCCCTTCTGCGGTGGAGGGCCTTGCCAAAGCGCCCCGCCAGGCGCTGGAAGAGGTAGAGATTCTCGATATCGTGGAGGCGTTTGCTACCGCTGCAGCGCGTGCCCGCAAGGCTGGCTTTGACGGGGTCCAGATACATGGGGCCCATGGTTACCTGCTGAGCCAGTTCCTGTCGCCCATTTATAACCAGCGGACCGATGCTTTCGGTGGTGACATTGAAAACCGGGCAAAAGTACCGCTCATGGTACTGGAAGCCATACGCAAACAGGTGGGGGTTGATTACCCCGTTCTGGTCAAGTTGAACTGTGGGGACTTTGTAGACAACGGGCTGGTAACCCAAGATGCTGTCAGGGTTGCGGAGCTGCTGGTTCAGGGCGGCATCGATGCCATCGAGGTGAGCGGCGGCCTGTTCATCAATCCGAAGATGAGTCCCTCCAGAATGGGTATCCACACCGAGGAGAAGGAGGCTTATTTTCAGACCGAAGCTGGTAAGTTCAGGGAAATGGTTGACGTACCTCTGATCCTGGTGGGTGGCAATCGGTCCCTGCAGGTGGCTGAGCGCATTGTGTCGGCAGGTACGGTTGACTATATATCCATGAGCCGTCCTTTCATCCGGGAACCCGATCTGATCAACCGGTGGAAGTCGGGTGATCACGCCAAAGCAGCATGCCTTTCCGACAACCAGTGTTTTGGCCCCGCCATGGCCGGGAAAGGCATCTACTGCGTCACGGAAAGAGGAGCGGATGGCAACAGGCCATGAAAGCGTTCGGGTGGCGACGTAGACGCCATGGATGCAAAGGGTTGGTCCTTAACAAACATCTGGCCGAACACTTTTAGCTGGATCAGAATGGTAGCCCGTAGGCAAAGGTGAAATTCATCCCCTCGTCAGAGAAGCCCAGGTCGGCCCTGAAAAGTGCGGTGCGCTCCAGGGAGAAACGGAAGCTGATGCCGTAGCTGTCGTGGACAGTGCTGGAAAAGAGGTCGTCAACGGTGTCACCCACTGTTCCGATGTCGTAAAATGCGGCAAGTCCAACCCGCTCGACCCTGATGGCATTGGTTACCCTGAAGCCCCTGGGTATCACCCAGATGCGGTATTCACCGGTGGCGTGCCAGGCTGCCTTGTCCGTGAAACGGTTCTGAATATACCCCCTCAAGGTGTTCCGCCCCCCCAGGCTGGTCAGCGCCCAAAACGGCAATTCACCGTGGGCTGCATTGATAAATGCGCCAAAAGCGACAGCATCGGTGGGGGGGTGTTCTTCAAGGTTATCGCCGTTATCATGGAACAGTCCAGGTACCTTGAAGGCCCAGTTGCCCTCCAGGGCGGTGGTGGCGGCTGCACTGTTGCCGCTCTGCAGGGGTACGCCGTCGATACTCAGTTCGATGAGCCCGCCCTTATACGGGCTGTGCTGGCTGTCTCTGGTGTCATAGCGCAGCATGCCGTTCAGTCTGAGCATGCCGTAGTCATCAGAGGAGTCGAAAAGAAGCGGGTATTCTTCATCTGTTGAGGGAACGCTGCTGGCATAACCCTGGGAGAGGTTGTGGTGTTCGGTGTTGATCCCCAGTTGATAAACTGCGTTGTCGCCGGGCTGGGGAAACGACTGCTGAACAAACAAGCCTCCGTACGTAACTTCATCCGTATAGCTGGTTTCATCATCGGCTGTTGTATCGGTTCCCAATCCGAAAAACCGGACTGTCAATGTTTTGGCATAGCCCCCCCGGCCACGCAGGAAACTTCTTTCCTCAAAGGCGATTCCGCCGTCTTTTATTTCACGGTGGTTGAGCCACCGCTGCCACACCATGGAATAGCGCTGTTGCCCTTCGGTGGTATAGGACAGAAAGATGCCGGCAAACTCACGCCTGCGCTGCTGCCGGAAATCGATGTCGGTCACGGCGATTCCGCCACCGGCACCCACATCCTGCTCGTAAAAAACGATGGGGGTTATGAAACTGCTGACAAAGAGCCGATCGATAACATTGCCCGGCTTGATTCTGCCCTCCGGGACGTAGCGCCAGCGGCCAGGGTTCTTGATATCATCCGGCAGGCCCTTTTTGGGAATCCGGCCGTCCTTTTCCATGCCGGCAAAAGGGTTATAGGCTGTCCGGGCTTTTTTTTGAGTGGGTTCTGCCGGGTCCGTGCCATTGGTTGAAAGCTCATTGGCAACACCAGAGAGTGGATAGAGTAACAGGCCGAGGAGGGGCAGTAAGAGTGCCCAGGAAAAAAGAGAACATCTCCTATTTTGTATCCTGCCCTTTGGTGTCCCAACAAGAGTGCCAGACATTTCACTTGGGTCCACGTTTTATTTCAGATTAGAAGCTATCTCAAACATAAGATTTTGGTTCAAGGTCAAGGCGGATTCGAGTTTCAACCCACAGACATACTGTTGTCGTATTTCGAGGAGTTGAAACGAGAACCAACGTAGAGATTGGGCCAAAAGATATTTTTGCGATGGCTTATAGAGAACTATCGGTTCAATGCAGCCAGCTCCTCGTACATTCCGATATCGGCCGGGCCCTCGACCAGATCTTTCAAAGCTGCGAACATGGCCTTGAAATACGGGGTGCTGCTGTGAGCGGTCAGGGCCTCCCCATCCGTATATTTTTCATAAAACAGGAATTCGCAAGGGTCGGATTGGGAACGGTGAAGCGTATAGGTCAGTGTCCCTTCTTCGGATGCGACCTTTTGGACTACATCACGCAGCACTTTTTCCATCTCTTCTTCAGCACCTTTTTTGGCTTTTAATTTGGCAACGACGATCATGGTAACCTCCCGTTTAAGTGTAGATTGATTTTATTCTCTGTAAATCCAGTTTAAATGCCCATCTGTATGAAATACGGGGGAAGCGGAAGACTACATATTTAGGGTCTATAAATCAATAATCTTGTAAAAAAAGCATGAATATGCCATGCACATTAGCGAATTGAGACACACCGCCTAGGGCATAAAGAGTCCCACGGCACGGGGATTTATAGAAGAGGGAAAGACCATGACAATGATGACTGCAGCACAATATGAGGAGAGTCTGCGCAAGCTGAATTTGATTGTCTACATGTTTGGTGAACGTCTGACCAATGTAGTGGACGATCCGATCATAAGGCCGTCCATGCAGGCGGTAGCCAAGACCTATGAACTGGCGCATATGCCTGAACACGAGGACCTGATGACGGCTACATCTCATCTCACCGGCAAACGCATCAATCGCTTTACCCATATCCACCAGAGTGTTGGCGACCTGGTCAAAAAAAGCAAAATGGGCCGGCTGCTGGGCCGGGAAACAGGGTGCTGTTTTCAGCGATGCGTGGGCATGGATGCCTTGAATGCGCTTTCCATCGTGACCTACAACATTGACCAGGTATGCGGCAGTCCATACAACCAACGCTTCCTGGACTACCTTGCCTATGTCCAGGAAAACGATCTTACCTGCGACGGCGCCATGACCGATCCCAAAGGGGACAGGAGCCTTCCCCCCCACAAGCAGGTTGATCCCGACCTGTATCTGCATATCGTTGAGGAGCGGGAAGACGGCATCGTTGTCAAGGGGGCCAAGGCACATCAAACCGGCGCCGTTAATTCCCACGAGGTCATCGTCATGCCGACCATGGCCCTGAGGGAGGCAGACAAGGATTATGCGGTATCCTTTGCGTTGCCCAGCGATGCCGAGGGGATCTATTACATCATGGGGCGCCAGTCCTGCGATACTCGCAAGCTGGAGGATGGGGAGATAGACCGGGGCAACCTGCTTTTCGGCGGCCATGAGGCATTGGTGGTGTTCGACAATGTTTTCGTGCCGTGGGAGCGCGTTTTCATGTGCCGGGAAAATGAGTTTGCCGGGCAGTTGGTGGAAGTGTTTGCCGGGTACCACCGCCAGAGCTATGCCTGCAAGGTCGGTGTGGGAGATGTATTGATCGGCGCTTCCCAGGTTGCTGCGGAATTCAACCGGGCGGATCACGCTTCCCATATCAAAGACAAACTGGTGGAGATGAACCACCTGAACGAGACCCTCTATTGCGGTTGTATTGCCTGTGCGTCCGAAGGCCACCGGGAACCCAGCGGCACCTTCTCGGTGAACACCCTTCTGGCCAATATTCACAAGCACAACGTCACCCGTTTTCCCTATGAGATTGCCCGGCTGGCGCAGGATATTGCCGGTGGGCTGATGGTGACGCTGCCCAGCGAGAAGGATTTCAATTCCCCTGAAGTAGGCAAATGGCTCGATAAGTATTACCGCGCCCATCCGGAGGTCCCCACCGAACACCGCGCGCGTATCCTGCGGCTGATCGAAAACCTTACCTTGGGTACCGCGGCCGTGGGTTATTTGACGGAATCCATGCACGGCGCCGGATCGCCCCAGGCCCAGCGCATCATGATTTCCAGAAAAGTGAACATGGCGGCGAAAAAGCGGGCAGCCAAGAAGTTGTGCGGCATTAAGGAGTAGGAAGATTGCAGGTTGCGGGTCGCGAGTTGCAGGTTACGGGTTAGGGGTATAAGTTTTGGGCACAAGGCATAAAGATACATAAAAAATAAATGATAAATAAGGGGACAGGTTCAAATTAGCGGCAGTGATATCAAGTAGGAAATTAATTAAACCCCGTGGACCCTTTTTTAGGTTAATAAGAAGTGAGAAGACAGGACGCCTTAAATAAACCCTAATAGGATAAACTCTTATTAGAATGTAGTGTATATGATGGAACATATCGACCAGGCAGTTGATGTAAGAAAAGGAGAAGCCCTCGACATTGACAAGGTGGAAGCCTTCCTGCGCGATGCCATCCCGGGTCTCGAAGGACCATTGACCGTGCGCCAGTTTCCCTCGGGAGCATCCAACCTGACCTATTTGGTCACAGTAGGCGCACAGGAAATGGTCCTGCGCCGGCCCCCCTTTGGCACCAAGCCCAAATCAGGGCATGACATGTACCGGGAGTATACGGTGCTGAAAGCCCTGGGGCCGGCATACCCTTATTGCCCCAGGCCGTTGGCATACACCG
>JAOZRT010000034.1:0-8348 GCA_029940035.1 Desulfobacterales bacterium | reverse complement strand
CATACACCGGATGTCCCGGACACCGAGGGGGTAATGACCTGGCTCCTTGAGAAAATGCCACCGGATACGGACTCGCCCGGCCTTATCCACAACGATTACAAGTTTGACAATGTGGTTCTGGACCCTGCCGACCCCCTGAAGATTATCGGCGTGCTGGACTGGGAGATGGCGACTCTCGGTGACCCGCTGATGGACCTGGGCGGTACGCTGGCCTACTGGGTCGAGGCCGGTGACCCCGAGGAGATGGAACTCATTCGTTCGGTTCCCACCAATGCCGAAGGGGCCTTGACCCGCAGGGAGGTGGTGGTTCTGTACGAAAATCTATCCGGCCGGCCCATGCGGCACTACGACTTTTACTACTGTTTCGGCCTTTTTAAACTGGCGGGGATCGTGCAGCAGATCTATTATCGTTCCTATCACGGCCAGACCCAGGACGAACGCTTCAAGGTGCTGGGCGAAGTGACCGCCATTCTGGAGCGGGCGGCCATGCGGGTGATCGATAAATCTAAGTTGTAAGGAAACAATAACGAAAACAGATGAATTAGGAGAGAGAGAATGGCACAGGTAATTGCAGATCGGCGTGATATTGAATTCACTCTGTATGAACAGATGGAAACGGAAGCCTTGATTGAATGCGACAAATATGCGGATCTGAATCGTAAAATGTTTGACATGATCATTTCCGAGGCCCGCAGCTTTGCCGTCAAGGAACTTCTGCCAACGTATATGGAAGGGGACAAGATCGGGTTGAAATTCGAAAAAGGCCGGGTCAAGGTGCCCGAATGCTTCCACCGCCCGCATAAGCTGATCATTGAAAACGAGTGGACTTCCCTGACCGAGGATCCCGAGGTGGGTGGACAGGGCCTGCCTCATATTATCGACCTGGCGGCCAGTGAATACATCACCGGCGGGAATTATGCCCTGGTCAACTATGCCCGGATGGGGCATGGCACGGGTAAAATGGTGGAGCTTTTCGGCATGGAAGAGCAGAAGAATCTGTTTCTGGAAAAACTGTATACCGGCGTCTGGGGCGGGACCATGCTGCTCACCGAGTCCAATGCCGGATCGGATGTGGGCGCCCTCACCACCTCGGCTGAAAAAAATCCCGACGGCACCTACACCATCAAAGGGGACAAGATTTTCATCACCAATGGCGACCATGACCTGGCCGACAACATCATCCATCCTGTATTGGCGCGCATCGAGGGGGCTCCTGCCGGTACAAAAGGCATCTCCATTTTTCTGGTGCCCAAGATATGGGTGAATGCGGACGGCAGCCTGGGAGAGCCCAATGATGTCGTCTGCACCGGGATAGAAGAAAAGATGGGTATCCATGCGTCCGCCACCTGCAGCATATCCCTGGGCAGCAAAGGCGGTTGCCGGGGGTTTCTGCTGGGCGAGGAAAACAAGGGTATGCGTATCATGTTTTATATGATGAACGAAGCCCGCTTGGGGGTCGGGTTTCAGGGGTTCAACCACGCCACGACCGCCTATCTTTACGCCGTAAATTATGCCCGGGAAAGGCTCCAGGGTCGGGACATGGACAACCTGGCGGACAAGGAGGCGTCCCAGGTGCCGATCATCCGTCATCCGGATGTGCGGCGCATGCTGCTGTGGATGAAATCCCATGTGGAGGGCATGCGCAGTTTTCTCTATTACGTGGCAGCCCTTTTTGATCGGCAGGAAATTGCGGTCAGTGAAGAGGAAAAAGAGCTGTACCAAGGCCTGACCGACTTGTTGACACCCCTGGTTAAGGCCTACTGCGCCCAACGGGGCTTTGATGTCTGTATCCAGGCTATGCAGGTTTACGGGGGCTACGGCTACACCCGGGAATACCCCATCGAACAGCTGGCCAGGGACTGCAAGATTGCGTCAATCTACGAAGGCACGGACGGGATTCAGGCCATGGATCTTTTGGGGCGCAAGCTGGGTATGGACGAGGGCAAGGTGTTCATGGGCTTCATGGGCGAGGTTCAGAAAGTCATTGCGCGTGCGCGGGAAACCCAGGAGCTTGGTCCTTTGGCTGACAAACTGGAAAAGGCCTTGAACCGGTTGGGAGAAACAGCCATGCACCTGGGTAAGAAAGGCGTGTCGCCGGAATTCAAAACCGCATTTGCCCATGCCTTCCCCTTTCTGGAAACCATGGGTGATGTGATTATGGCCTGGATGCTGTTGTGGCGTGCATCCATTGCCGCGGAAAAGCTGAACAACGGGGCCAAGAAAAAGGATGTCAATTTTTATGAGGGCCAGCTGAAATCCGCTGAATTTTTTATTCAGACCGTCATTCCGGTTGCCTGCGGGAAGATGGACGCCATTATGGAAAGCTCTGGTGCTGCCGTGGAGATATCAGAGGCGGCCTTCGGGGGGCTCTAACAATAGAAACCATATATTAGAGCAGATATTGTCAGAATATTTTATAGCCATTTAGGATGGTTTTACAACAACTACCTGTTTCTATTGTAAGGAGGAGCAAATATGCAATCAAGACCCTGGCAACGGCATTATGACTGGAACGTGCCTGAAACGATCCGCTACCCCAGACTCATGGCCCACGAACTGCTCGGTGTATCGGTGAATTCCTTTCCCGACAAGCCGGCCACCCATTTTTTCGGTACGGAGTTGACCTTCTGGGAACTGCGCAACCAGATCCTGAGAATGGCGCATGCCCTTGGGGAGGCCGGTGTCAGAAAAGGGGACCGCGTCGGTGTCCACCTGCCCAACTGCCCCCAGTATATCATTTCTTACTATGCCGCTCTGTATCTCGGGGCTATCGTCGTCAACCTCAATCCCATGTACACCGTTGATGAACTGAAAGGCCTCACCACGAACACCACGGTTTCAACCCTGATCACTTTCGACATGGTGCTTCCCAACGTCCGGGCGTTGTGCCAGGCAGTGGAGATTAGCCGTGTCATCGTTACCCGGGTGACAGACTATATCGACGGTTTCGGGCAGAGTACGCCCGCAGAACTGGAGCTGGAAGAAGGCTGGTTTCATTTTTCAACCATGCTGGAAGCCTCCACCCGCACGACTCTTCCCAAAGTCGAGATGTCCGTAAACGCTCCTGCCCTGATACAGTTCACCGGCGGGACAACCGGTCTGCCCAAGGGCGCCGTACTCACCCATGCCAACCTGGTGGCGGCCACCATGCAATGCAGCCTGTGGGGGTCAGCCACCACCGGCCTGATACCTCCTGAAAAGCGGAGCGTCATGGCCGTGCTGCCCTATTTTCATGTTTACGGAACCGTTGTCGTGCTTAACTGGGGCATGTTCAACTGCGCCACTCAGATCATCGCCCCCCGTTTCGAACTGGATGAAATCATGGGCATTCTGGAAGGGTTCAAGCAAATTACCTTTTTTCCGGCCGTGCCGACCATGATCAACGCCATCATCAACCACCCCCGGGCATCTGAATTGGAGCTGGGCAAAAAACTGGGTCTTTTCAATTCCGGCGGTGGTCCCATGCCCCTGGAGTTGATCGAGCAGGCTCAGGACATGGGGATCACCTACGGCGAAGGCTGGGGCATGAGCGAAACCACTTCAATGGGGGTAGGCAACCCGTTGTTGGGCATGAGTAAGGCCGGCAGCATCGGCATTCCGTTCCCGGACACGGACGTGAAACTGGTGGATCTGGAAAACGGAACCGAGGAGGTACCCAAGGGCGAACCTGGCGAAATGATCATCAAAAGTCCTTTGGTTATGCAGGGATACTGGAACAATCCCGAAGAGACGGCCGGGCAGCTCAAAGATGGCTGGTTGTACACTGGGGATGTCGTCGTACAGGATGAAGACGATTATTTTTCCATCGTGGACCGTAAAAAAGACATGATCATTGCCGGCGGGTACAACATTTATCCCAGGGAAATCGATGAGGTCCTGTTCGAGCACCCCAAAGTGGCAGATGCCGTTTCCGTGGGCGTTCCTGATGAATACCGCGGGGAGACCGTCAAGGCCTTTGTGGTGGCCAAACCGGGCGAAACCGTCACCAGCGAGGAGATCATCGAATTTTGTCGGGAAAAATTGGCTGCCTACAAGGCACCCAAGATTGTTGAATTCAGGGATGAGCTGCCCAAGTCTGCCGTGGGCAAGATCCTACGCAAAGTGCTCAGAGCAGAGGAAATGGAAAAAACCAAGGACAAGCAGTGAAAGTAATGAACAATCGCTAAAAGGAGTGAAGCATGAAAACAGACTTTAAAACCATTGCGGTGGAGATCAAGGATGGGGTCGGTGTGTTTACCATGAACAACCCGCCGGTGAACCAGCTTTCCGATTATTTTATAAAGGAACTGGCCCAGGCTTTTTCGGAAGCGTATGAAGACGATGCCATCCAGGCTATTGTGATTACGGGAACCGGCAAGAACTTCATCGCCGGGGCGGACATCACCCAGGTTTTGGGCGTGAAGACCAAGGAGGAGATTCTCGGGCCTGCCCTGGAGGGTACGCGTTTTATCAGCAGCATCGAAACCGGGACCAAGCCGGTGGTGGCCGCCATCAATGGCAACTGTCTCGGCGGCGGCCTGGAGATCGCCATGGGCTGCCATTACAGGGTTGCGGTGAAAGGGGTCAACCTGGGCCAACCCGAGGTGCAGATCGGCCTGATCCCCGGTGGGGGCGGCACCCAGCGGCTGCCGCGTCTGATCGGCCTGCGCTATGCTTTGGAAATGATTACCATGGGTAAGCCCATCAAGGCGGAAAAGGCGCACATGTGGGGTCTGGTGGATAAGGTGGTCGAGGCAGACAAGCTGGTGGACAAAGCTGTGGCTGCTGCGCGCCGTTTCACCACCAGGGAGCTGAACATCAAAGCGAAGATGACCCGTAATCAGCACTTCTGGATCCCCAGTGCTGCCGAAAAAAAGGCCATGATGGATTTCACCAAGGCCATGACCGCGGCTCAGTCCAAGGGCTATATCGCTCCCATGAAGGCAGTGGAGGCCATTGACAAAGGCCTGAGCTATGACATCGATGTGGATCTGGAACGCGAAGTCGATCTGTTTGCCGACTGTGCGGTGTCGGATGTGGCGAAAAATCTCATTGGCATGTTTCTGAACACGCGGGCTGCCGGAAGACTTCCCAGAATCAAGGATGTCAAACCAGCCCAGGTCAAAAAGGTGGCCATGCTGGGCGGCGGCGTCATGGGGTCGGGCATTGTCAACCTGCTCTTGAAGGGGGGTTACCAGACCGTTCTTTGGGACATCAACGATGCAGCCCTGGAAAAGGGAGTGGCCATGGTGAGAAAGACCTTTGCCTTTCCCATCAAGAAGAAAAAAATGAAACAGCAGGACCTGGACGCCATGCTGGAAAACCAGCTCAAGACCACCACGGATCTCAAGGATCTGGGGGACGTGGACCTGGTCATCGAGGCCGTCCTGGAAAACATGCAGGTCAAGCAGGATATCTGGAAGCAGCTTGAGGGCGTCTGCCCGGCACATACTGTTTTTGCCACCAACACATCCGCGCTGCCCATTACGGAGATGGCTTCCATTCTTGCAGATCCGGGACGCATGGTCGGTCTGCACTTTTTCAATCCTGCTCACCGCATGCAGCTTTTGGAAATCATTTGCGCCGGGAAGACCTCGGATGAAACCCTGTCCACCAGCGTAGCTTTTGGCCGGGCCATTAAAAAGGTTCCCATCGTGGTAAATGACGGGCCGGGATTTTATGTGTCCCGGCAGTTGGGGGGCCTGATGGGTGGTGGCGTATACCTCAGTGCCGACGGCGTGGACGGTACCGCCGTGGAGCAGGCCATGCTCAATTTTGGCATGCCCATGGGGCCGGCGACCCTGGCTGACCTTACCGGCATCGACATCAACTACCATGTCAACAAAACCTTCGAGAAAAAACTGGGCGAACGTTACGCAATCCACCCGCTGACCGAGGCGATCTACCAGATCGGGGACTATGGACGCAAGACCGGGGCCGGCTATATGGACTACAGCGGCGGCACCCCTGTTCCCAATCCCAAATTTGCTGCTGTGCTAAAAAAGTACTACCAGGACAATGGCATTACACCCAAGGAGGTTTCAGAGCAGGAGATTGTCGACCTCATGCTGGCCAACGCCATCAACGAAGCAGCCTACATGATGGAGGAAGGCATCTGCGACCGTCCCCAGGACATGGATCTGGCCATGATTTACGGTGCCGGGTTCCCCCCCTTTCGCGGCGGCATCCTGCGCTACGCCGACAAGTGGGGCCTGGACAAGGTATACGCCAAACTGGTGGACCTGGAAAAGGCCTACGGCGTCCATTTCAAGCCGGCCGGCATGATCAAGGAAATGGCTGAAAACGGAAAGACATTTTATACTAACTAATTAATCGTCGTCAGTTTCAATAGGTGACGTCAAGGAATTAGGGAAGCATCAAACAACTATCGGTAACTATAAATACTAAAAATGATTAATTAGGGAGGTATTGTTATGAAAGAAGTCGTTATTGCCGGATATTTGCGAACCGCTCAATCCAGATCAAGACCCAACGATCCCGCCCGGGACTGGTTCAACAAGATGCGGGCGGATGAACTTTTGGGACAACTTCTGCCGGAAACCATCAAAAGGACCGGAATCGATGCCAAGGAAATCGATGATTTCATCGTGGGGTGTGCTACCGGCGTGTCCGAGCAGTTTACTTTTGGCGGCCGGTTCCCGTTGTTTCTGGCCAACCTGCCGGAAACCATTGCCGCCAAATCAGTGGATCAGCAGTGCGGATCCGCCATGGCCGGCATTCACATCGGCTTTATGGAGATTGCCATGGATTTCGCCGATGTTGTCATGGTGGGAGGTATGGAGCACATGACCCGCGTTCCCATGGGTGGCCCCCTCATCGACCGGGGCGCCATCAAACCCAACATGGGTTTGTTCATGGCACCGGAATACCAGCACTGGGATGTAATGACCGCCATGAACATGGGGCTGACCGCGGAGAAGCTGTTTGCCCAGAGCGATTTTACCAAAGAAGACATGGACAAATGGGGTGTGCGTTCCCACCAGCTGGCAGCCAAGGCCCAGGAAGAAGGGTTTTTCAAGGACGAAATCCTGCCCATCGAGGCCGAACAGGCCGACGGAACGGTCATGACCGTCGATAAGGACCAGGCGGTCAGGGGAGACACGACCCTGGAGGGTCTTTCCAAGTTGCGGCCGGCCTTTAAAAAAGACGGTGTGATCACAGCCGGCATCTCTTCGCCGCTGAATGCCGCGGCTACCTCCATGATTCTGATGTCCAAAGAGACGGCCAAAAAGAAGGGCATCAAGCCCCTGGCCACCATCCGTTCCATCGGGTTTGCCGGCGTGGATCCCACCATCATGGGACATGGCCCGGTACCGGCATCTGAAAAAGCGCTTGAAAAAGCCGGTCTGAAGGCATCGGATATCGATTTCTGGGAGATCAACGAGGCCTTCTGTATTGTGGCCCTGAACTGCATCAAGGCCCTGGGCCTCGATCCCGACAAGGTCAATATTATGGGTGGCGGAACCGCCCTAGGTCATCCCCTGGGAGCAACTGGTGCACGCCTCACCGGGACACTGGCCCGCATCCTCAACATGAAGGGCGGCCGCTACGGCTGTGCCAACGCCTGCGTTGGCGGCGGCCAGGGTGTGGCTACGATTATCGAACGCGAAGACTATAACTGGTAGAAATAAATTTCTATACAGGCATGATCGTTAGGGGATATCATGGTCATTTACGTTCATGTCCCTTGGTATACGATTAACCAATAGAAATTTATTTCGTAACAATTTTATGCAAAATTCAGGTATGAAAATACTCGTGTGTGTAAAACAGGTGCCGGAAGCCGATGCGCAGATCAGCATTGATGCATCTGCAAAATGGGTCAGCATCGGCGGAGCAGCCGATTACCGGATGAATCGTTTCGATGAGTGTGCTGTCGAGGAAGCCGTTTTGATCAAGGAGGCATATCCGGACACGGTCATCGATGTCATCACCGTGGGGCCGGAGCGGGCAGAGGCGGCCGTCCGCCGGGCCATGGGCATGGGGGCTGACAACGGTGCGCACATTCTCATTGAGGCAGATGAATATGTGGACGCCTTTGCAACGGCCGGGGCCATTGCTGCGTATGCCAAGGAAAAGGCGTATGACCTCATCCTGGCCGGGGCCATGTCCGAGGACCTGATGCAGGCCCAGGTCGGGCCGCTTGTGGCCGCGCATCTCGAGATTGCCTGTATCAGCAGCACCATCCATGCTGAATTGGCAGCAGACCGGAAAACGATCTATGTGGAACGCGAAGTGGAAGGGGGGAGCAGGGAGGTGGGCGATATAAGACTGCCGGCGCTGCTCACCATACAGACCGGCATCAACACCCCCCGCTACCCCGCGCTGTCCAAGCTTCTGCGGGCCAA
>JAOZRT010000214.1 GCA_029940035.1 Desulfobacterales bacterium | reverse complement strand
ATTCAGCTTCAGATCAGGAGGAATTTAGGTGTAATATAAATTATATACATTATTTGGTGAGATGGGTCAAGTTTTGGTTAAATTTACAGTACTGATATATGGAGGATCCTGCAAATATCACTCTGCCCAGATAACTGTGATTTCTGAGCATATCTGCAATCAGGAACTATTCTATTGCCGTTACAGATACCATTTTTCTGACAAATTTGCAAAAAAAGGAAAATCACCTAAACGACCCTCCCCGTGATAACATAAAAAAACAGTTTGGCTAAAATACGTTATGGTGGTGATATGCGATAAAACCTGTAAACATCACGAAACTGTGATTCGTTGGAGAGGCATCGCAGGTTTCTTGCCGATGGAAAAAGTATCCCCTTGTGTGGGTGCCAGGCCCACTGGTTCTTGATCCTGCGTCTGCACTCCCGTTACAAAGGCGAGAGCATACAGGGATGCGAATACTGATATTATCAATATTCTTTTCATAGTCTTTTGTCCTTATCTAATCGGAGTTCTGAAACTGTTACCAACGGTTGATTATATGGCAGATTTTAAGTAATTGACATATTGATATGGCATTTTTGATCCAAATTAAAGTATGTTACTGCTATGTACATGTAACAAGAAGAGGCAACATAAATGACGATCATCTACCATACTTGTAAATCAAAAACTGTCTCGTGTGTCAAATTCGTTGTGCGGTTGCTGTTGCTAAGTTTCATCTGTTCCCTCCTTGTTCCCGCGCCGAGTTACTCTGAAGAGATGCGTTTACTGAACCTCAGTTTCCGTGCGCGCGTCTCTGGAGCAACTACGCTGGGTGAACAGCAGCCTGAGGAGTTTGAGGAGTATGACCTGGCAGCGAACTTTGGGTTGCCGTGGCAGCGCTATGGTAGTTCAGGCTGGGGAGTTAGTACGCGGTTGATGGCGAGCGCAGGAATTATGCGGGGAGGAGGAGAGGCCGGTCTGGTCGTCTCTCTCATCCCAGGAGTCGCCTGGGGGAGTGAAGACGGACGGTTTTTCTTCGATGTAGGAGCGGGCGGAGCGCTGCTCAGCAGGTATCGCTTCGGGACGCAGGATTACGGCGGACCTTTCCAGTTTGCCTTGACCGTCGGCGCTGGCTTTCCGCTCTATAAACGGTTGGGATTAGGCTACCGGTTTCTGCACTATTCCGATGCCGGAGTAAACGGTCCTGATACGATCGGGGCAGATTTTCACATGATTGAGTTTAGTTTTTGGTTCTGAAAAATTCCTGGTTTTGTGGCACGTTAAGCGCAATCCACGGCCACTTGCCCATGCCCCACCTGTCCATCGTGCCTCTTATTTGATGATTCTTCCGGACCGAGTGCGGAGGATTTGGTTATGAGGGACGGCCGAATTGCACGTCCGGTATAGATTACATCGGGGAAAAGAATCTATCACAGAAATGTGGCGACCTGTGATTATTGGAGAGATCCTAAGAATATCACTCCGCCCAGATAACTGTGTTCTCTGAGCATATCTGGCATCGAAATGCCCCTATATGCCATTGCAGATGTCAACTTTCTTACAAAAATGCAAAAGTGAAAATCGCCGAATCGATCTTCCCCTTGATAACACGAAAATACAACCTGACTAAATTAGGCTACGGTGGTGATATGCGAAAAAACCTGTAAACATCACGAACTGGTCATAAGTTGGAGGTGTCGGTAACAGGCTCTTGTCCAGCAGATCTACTTTCCCTTCACGGGGTATGTCTTCAGCTAAGAACAAACATGCCCCGATGGCTGGTCTGAAAATATTGGCAACATGGCGCTTTTGCATTCCATGAGATTCGATAAGGTCAGACCAAAAACACGCTGGCTGAAACCTGGGATCCATACCCTTGAATAAAGCCGACAAAGGCGTTTGCCTCCTTCTTTCTTTATGGGGGCGGGATCGATTGCCACATCATAACGAGATGCCTCTCGAAGGATTTTTTCGTGTTCCTTTTCCCAAACCTCTGAGTCAATACCTATGACCAGCCAAAATCTGATGAAATGTTCACCCGATGGTGCCGAACAGTATAACCGTTCTTCCTCAGAATGATTCCTGAAATCCACAACAAATACCCCATTCCAGTCACCATTGTGGAGAAATTCATCTGTTTCGGCTCGAAAATCATGTGCGACACATGCAAAATCCAGTATTTGGTTTCTTATTGCTTCTAAATCAGATTTTCCAGGTATGCTTCGCTTTTTCATTGTGAAACCCTATCAATGTAAGATTTGATCTGATGTGATAATAATCGCACATCGGTAATTTATTGGGTGCCTGATATGTACTGATGTGTTGATATCTGTAATTGGAGCTCAGTCGCAATAATTGATTATTTTTTTCGAACTTTTTATAGAATTTGTTCCTTAATAGGTCATGCTTGAGGAAGTTATATGAAAAAATGAAGCCTGCCGTGCGGCGCTATTGGGTCGCGGATCTCATACAGTTGCATGGAATTGCTAACACCGGGTTTACGTAATCTCATACGTTCTCAAATGGAGATAATGCCCAGTTTTGCAGGTTTTGAAATACCTGTGATTTCTCGGCATATCTGGCATGGGAAGGCCCGATATGCCGGTACAGATATCATTATTCTGACAAATTTGCAAAAAGGGGAAAATCAGCAGAACCGATCCTCCCCATGATAACACGAAAACACAACTTGGCTTAAAATGGCTACGGTGGTGATATGCTAAAAAACCTGTAGACATCACTTATTTGCGATAAGTTGGCTATCAAAGAAAGAGCAGGGCCATAATTGACCCCTGCTCATGATCTTTATATGTGGTTGTTCTATTGGTTCTGAAGCCGATGTCTGTCTTGCACGGATTTTCGACCCCTGGTTAATCTTTATCTCTCCTGTCGTTGGCACTTCGTCGGTATTTGATAGCCCTCTTTTCTGGACCACTGTATGAAGAGGCGCCGCCACTTCTTCTATCTTTATTGACCCGGCGATCTTTGCCGTTTCGTTTGTTAACCATTATAGACCTCTGAATATTATTTCGTTTACTACAAAGTTAGGCTTCCCTTTTTAGAATATCACCGAGCCACTGATCTAACAGTTTTTGATAGACAACACTATCGGTATCCCTATTACAACGCCTGCACAGGACAATTGATTTTCCGTTTCGTTTAATAACGTCTGCTTTGCTACCACAATAAATACAAAGAATTTATTTAGCTACCGTTGATCCTCTTTCTTAATTTTCCAGAACACTTAAAGGTAACAACCTTTCTGGATGACAGCATCATATCTTCTCCGGTTGCTGGGTTTCTTCCCCTTCGTTTTCTCTTCTCATTGACACAGAATTTTCCGAACCCGCTTATCAGGACATCTTCACCGGACTCAAGGTTGGCTTTTATGATTTCCAGGATATATTTGGTTGCATCCCTGGCTTTCTTGCGCTTAAAATCGAGATCTTCAGCGATTTTTTCAACAATGTCTGCTTTTGTGAGCGCCATTTGAAACCTCATATATTTCATAAGCTAAAATTTATGTATAAGTTTAAGCAATTATGGTGCCACATGCGCTAAGCTAAAAAAACCACAAAATACGGATATATGAATTAAAATTAACGCAATAGATAGTGAGCGTATATGGTATTTAATACACATTTCATTGATTATGGCGGTGAAGTGTGAATTTTATTTCATACGCAGTTGGTATTAGTCGGCGGGGTTGAGTGGCGGCATCCCTTTAAGAAGGGTAGGTTTTTGCCTGTTTTTCCGGAATAAATCAGGCTTTCAAAATGATGGTATCACATTTATTTCAATGCTCCCATACATGGGGATATCGTTGAAACATAGAATCCTTTGTTAACATGCCGGAACTAAACGGCTATCATTTATCATCAAACTGCGAGGCCAGGATGTAACTAAAGCTGAATGCAAAATCGACGGATAGTATTATTATTGGGAACAGTCAAATGAAATGCGATCAATTCTGGATAGGATCAAACTGTGATACGAGATGTTGGAGAAAAAATTTTCACTGAGACATCAAATTCAAAACATGAACTCTGAATTATCCCCCAAGGTATGGACCTTTAGGTTAACGAATCCAGCCATCGTTTATTAGCCGCTCCAGCCACATTTTGACTTCGAACGGATTATGTCATCTGTCTGTTTTCAATGATATTTAATCTTGGGCAATAACTGAAACCTTAGTAATCTTCTGTTTTTGGATGGGCAGATAAATGGATTGATAAAATAAGGATATTGTTATAGTCAAGCATGTATCCCCACGCAAAAAATCAAACAATGACAATCAAACCCGTATACCTTGATCAGGAGGTGGAATGAATGGATTTTGAATTCGCGCCGCAGGAACAAGCAGTCTTAAAGGAGGTGCGGGCTTTTCTCAAGTCGGAAATCACCCCCGAGTTAAAGGCCGAATCTTTAGCAATCGGTTACTGCTATGGGGGCGAATTGGGCAGAAAATTCGTGCACAAATTTGCTGCCAACAGGTGGCTCGTACCCAATTGGCCGGAAAAATATGGCGGCATGGGTGCTTCCGCCATGCTGACCTTTGCGATTAAGGAAGAGCTGGCCTATACCATGCCGCTCATTTTTGTGGCCGCCCACATGGCCGGTCCCACCATTTTGCACTTTGGCAGCGAAGAGATAAAAAAAGAATGGCTGCTGCCCATTGCCCGGGGAGAAGTGGAATTTGCCCTAGGCTATACCGAACCCTGGGCTGGTTCCGATCTATCTGCCTTGAAGATCGATGCTGTGGGCCAGGGCGATCACTTCCTGCTCAACGGGCAGAAGACCTTTAACACCCATACCCATGTGGCCGACTACCACTGGCTGGCAACCATTACCGACCCGGATGCAAAAAGATACCAGAATATGTCCATGATGATTGTGGATCTAAAAACACCGGGCATTACCATCCGTCCCATGATCACCATGGCCGGTTGGCAAACCAACGAGGTGTTCTACGATAACGTCAAGGTGCCCAAAGAATGCCTGGTGGGCGATTTAAACCAAGGTTTTTACTATCTTATGGCCGCACTCGACTACGAACGCATGTTCCCCTTGGGCCACTATCGCCGACTGTTTGACGAAATCGTGCAATATACAAGGGATACCCAGGTTAATGGCCAACCCCTGTCCAGGGATCCTCTTATTCGCCAGAAAATGGCCCAGTTGTCCATCGAACTGGAAGCCAACAAGCTTATCTTCTTTCGCCTGGCCCATATTATCGACAAAGGCAAAATCCCCAACTATGAAACCTCCATGCAGAAGCTGTTTGCCACGGAACTGGCCCAGAAAATTGCCAACACCGGCATGGACGTGCTGGGGCTATACGCGCAGTTGAAAAAAGGGTCACAGCACGCGGCCTTGCAGGGGCAGATCGAGCACCACTACCGCTGGAGTGTGGTGGAAACTATCTACGCCGGAACATCCGAGATCCAGCGAAACATTATGGCCTTGCGGGGACTCAAACTGCCTTCGAAGTAAAGGAGCACAATCCATGGATTACGAATTCAGCAAAACCCAGAAGATATTAAAAGACGAAGCCCACCGGTTTCTGGCCAAGGAGTGTCCCAGTGATGTGGTGCGCGAGATGGCCGAGGATGAAATTGGGTATTCCCGCGACATGTGGCAGAAAATGGCGGAACTCGACTGGATGGGCATCATGGTTCCAGAGCAATATGACGGCATGGGCGGAAGTTTTCTGGATATGACGGCGCTGCTGTCTGAGATGGGGTACCACTGCATGCAGGGGCCGTATTTTGCCACTGTTGTAATGGGCGGTCTCTGCATTCTGGAAGCTGCCAATGATACCCAGAAAGCCGACATCCTGCCCCCTGTTTGCCGCGGGGAGCGATTGCTGTCTGTGGCCTGGGTGGAATCCGACGGCACTTACAATCCTGAAGGTATCAGCATGACAGCCGAGTTACAGGGGGATGAGTATCTCCTCAATGGCACCAAACTGTTTGTACCCTATGCCCATGTTGCCGACCGTTTGGTCTGTGCCACCCGGACAGGACAGCGAACCGACGATAACCACAGCGGCATCACGCTGTTTGTGGTGAATACCAGGCAGCCCGGGATTTCCATCGAGCCGTTGATCACCATGGCCGGCGACAAGCAAAGCGCGGTCAATTTTAAAAACGTGCGGGTTTCAAAGGACAACCTCCTGGGGCAACTGGATCAGGGATGGGGGGTGCTTAAAAAGGTACTGCTCATGGCAGCCGTGGCCAAGTGCGCAGAAATGATCGGTGGCGCGCAGAAGGCCATGGACATGGCAGTGCCCTATGCCAAAGGCCGGGAGCAATTCGGCCGCCCGGTGGGTGCCTTCCAGGCAGTTCAACACCACTGTGCCAACATGCTGACCTATAGCGACACGCTGAAGTTCATGGCTTATCAGGCAGCCTGGCGCATCAGCGAGCGTCTGCCCTTTGAAAAGGAGGCATCCATGTGCAAAGCCTGGGGCAGCGATGCTTATCGCAGGTTGGTTGCCCTGGCCCATCAGGTGGTCGGTGGCATGGGGTTTATGGAGGAGTATGATTTGCAGCTGTACTTTAAGCATGCCAAAGCCGCAGAACAGGTGCTCGGGGACGCTGATTTCCACCGGGAATTAGTCGCACAGGAAATGCAGATGTAGAGCCCTGAGGACGGAATCCAAAAGCCGAGAGCAATCAGAATCAAATCAGCGACCTCCGGCAGAGCCGGAGGTATGAGGAAGGCCCCTCGAAGGGGCCGACTCTGCCGGAGATCGCTGATTTAACTCACTTCATCAGACACCGGCGTAGGTTAAGTGAACACTGTTGTCACATGTATTCCTCACCGGATCGGTAGAACCTTTTCAATTCTCACCGGCTGAGCCGGTGGCTTATGAAGGGAGTTAAGAACAGGTTCTTGAACCACAAAGACACAAAGATCACAATGAATATACTTACGGAGGTTATTTATGCAACCCATTAACTATGTTTCCTGCCTTGACAACATGTATCAGAGCCAGGGATTCCCTGCCTATCGATGGTCAAAGTTCGATTCCAGCCCCTGGACATTGTTTGACAAACCTTTGGATCAAGCACGCATTGCGCTGATCAGCTCTGCCGGCATATTCAAAGATGATCAGGCACCGTTCGACCCCTGGGCCGTTAATGACCTCAGCTATCGGGAAATTCCCATTGAAACCCCTTTTGAGCAACTGAAGCTGCACCACAATTACTTTGACCACCGGGATGCTGTTACGGATTTGAACTGTGTTTTTCCGGTTCACCGACTCCAGGAACTCGCCCAATCCGAATTCATTGGCAGCGTCGCCCCCATGACAATTACATTGGGCATGGGCCGCCTGTATAAGCGTACGGCATTGCAGGAACAAACCACCCCTGAATTAATTGAACTCATCCGCAAACAAAACACAGATGCTGTTCTACTGGTAGCCGCCTGACCGCTGGATCATCAGTCGGTCGGACTGATCGCACGGACCATTGAGGAAGCCGGCATACCAACTGTCTATCTGGGATCCTGTCGGGACATGATGGAAAGGATCAAAGCACCCAGAAATGTGTTTGTCAATTTTCCCCTGGGGCGGCAATGCGGCAAACCCAATGACAGAGACATGCAGACAAACATTTTAAAAACCACCCTCGAGTATCTGAAAAATGCCAAAACCCCCGGGGAATTTGCAGACCTGCCCTTTCAGTGGGATCAACCGTTTGATTGGGATTGCTACTTAAAAGACGTCCAAGAAATGCTCAAGTCCGAGAGTGCAGAGGCACAGGAGTGGAAACCCTAGACCGGGAGGTCGGAGGTCTGAGATCAGAAGGTAAGAACGTGAGTCTGACAGAAGATATGGCCAGAGAATACCATGAAGCGACATACAGTGTTGGTCTGGGTGCTGGGATACTCTTTGCGCGGGATGTTGATATGAGTCAGCGCTCATTGATTCTCGAGCTCGGGGGCGGTTCCGGTTCATATTGCATTGCTGCGCTGCAGCGATACCCTCATTTAAAAGCCATTGTTTTAGACTTTGAACCGGTTTGTAATGTTGCAAAAGAGTAATTATAATATTTCTCTATCAGCTGCCTTCACAATCCTTTCAAGCTCTCTGATGACAGCATCCTCAAGTG
>JAOZRT010000213.1 GCA_029940035.1 Desulfobacterales bacterium | reverse complement strand
CCGATGATGATGACGTCGTACATTCCTTTTTCCATGACCATGCCCTTTAGCGAATGTTTTAGCTGGTTGCGTGTCAACGGAATTTGAACCGGAACACGGTTATAACCATTAGTGTTGCACCCTACCAATAAATTAAAAAACTCTCGTCACTCCCGCGAAGGCGGGAGTCCAGTTAAACGTCCTGGATCCCCGCCTCCGCGGGGATGACCGATAGCCAATAAACTGTAATAAGATTGCTTCTACTCTCCTGTTGCGACAAAAAGATGCACCTCCCGCGGCCCATGCGCCCCGTGAACCATGGTGGCCTCGATATCGGCGGTCTTGCTGGGGCCTGTTATAAAGGTCAGACAGGGAGTCAACCCTTCTTGGACCTGTTCGGGATCGTTGTCCAGGATAAAATACAACTCCTTCAAACTGCCCAGGATCTGTTCCAGGCGAATCACGGCAACGTGGATGGACGGCACCAGGGAAACGGATCGGTCCTGGCCGGCCCTGGTTTTAAGCACCAGGGTGGCGGAGTCTGCCAGGCAAAAATCGGCAGAGGTTATGCCGATATAGGCATCGAAGATCCATTGCCTTTGTTTTTCCCGGTCGCCCGCATGTGTCTGAATTGGAAACTCCACCGGGATGCCCGTTTCCTTCAGCACCTCCGGCAGGTTCAAGGCCTTGATCAGGGGATGGTTCCAGGCGGCAACCTGTTTTTTATCACCCCATTCTGGTTGGCTTTCAACAGCCAGCCGGCGGATACCCATGGCCACGGATTGGATATCCTTGTGCGCCGTAACCTTCAAATTGATGGGCCCGCTCTCCTCAATCACCTGGTCGAGCAGGGAGAGGCGTTCCTCCCGGCCGCGCGATTCAACTCGTGTCGGCCTCTGGTAGATGCCCGCCTGCCGATCGACGGGGTCTCCCGCAGGTACAGGAGCATTCACTGCATTCCCGGTCAGTGCCCGCCGCAGGTTGTGCAGAAATGCCCGCTGGTCAGCGCTTGCCATGGGCATCTCCTTTTTGGTTGGCTTTCCACCATTGGGCAAAGGTCTCGGCAGCCAGGGGTTGCATATCGCGACTCTTTGTCCACCCGTTAAAGGGTGGCGGCAGGAAACGCAACATGCCCCTGTTGGTGGGCAGGAACCGTTGCAAAAGCTGCGCAGCATCCACGGCCAGGTCATACGTCCGGCGGTTCTGCATGATGCGGGCCCAGAATTGGTAAGCGGCTTTTTCCAGGGAGCTTCTGCGGGACACCTGCCATTTTTCATCACCGTCCGCCAGTTTCGCGCGCAGCAGCAGCAGCATCCGCGGGATATCGATGTTCACCGGACAGGCATTCTGACAGGCCCCGCAAAGGGTTTCCCCCTGGCAAAGATCAGCTGCCCGGTTTATCCCGATCAAAAGCGGGGTCACCACTGCCCCCACCGGGCCGGAGTAGGCAAACCCGTAGGAATGGCCCCCGATCTTGCCGTACACCGGGCAGACGTTCAAACAGGCGGCACAGCGGATGCAACACAGCATTTCACGGAAGTCGGGGTCAGCCAGCATTTTGGAGCGCCCGTTGTCGAGAATGACCAGGTGCAGCTGCTCAGGCCCGTCCAGGTTGTCCGGGCTTGCCGGGCCACTGATGTGGCTGACATACGTTCCCAGTTTCTGAGCGGCGGCCCCCCGGCACAGGAGGCGCAGCAAAATGTCGAGGTCCTGCAGGCGGGCGGCAATGCGCTCCATGCCCATGAACACCATGTGAATGCGCGGCAGGGTGGAGGCCATGCGGATGTTGCCCTCGTTGGAGACCGTCGTGATGTGCCCGGTCTCGGCACAGGCAAGGTTGCACCCTGAAAGACCCATGTCCGCGGCCAGAAACTTTTCCCGCAGGGCCTTTCTGGCCACCCGGGTCAGGCTGGGCGGATCGTCCGTGTAGTCAATCCCTAACTTTTCTGTAAACAGGCGGCCCACATCCTCTTTGGATTTATGAACGGCCGGCGCAATAAGGTGAGACGGCCCTTCGTTGGCCAGTTGTATGATGTACTCCCCCAGGTCGGTTTCCAGGGCTTCGATGCCGGCATCGTCCAGAGCGTCGTTCAGGCGAATCTCCTCGGTCACCATGGATTTGCCTTTGACCACCCGCTTGACATTGTTCTCTTGCGCCACTTTCAGGCAATAGGCCACCGCGTCTTTTGCATCCTGAGCAAAATAGACCTGGCCGCCGTTTTTACGAAAATTGCCGGCCAGCTCATCCAGCAGGCTGTCCAGGTGCTGGATGGCATCCATGCGTATGTCATGGGCCACGTGCCGCAGATCAGGCCCTTCGGGCAGCTGCTGGTAAGCCAGGGCCGTACCCCGCCCGAAACGGTCCTGCAGACCGGCAAGCGCCTTCTGGAGCACCGGGTCGGCGACAGCCGTTCTGGCAGTGGCTGTATATTGTTCAGGATTGGGTTTCATGATCCAGCAGCTCGGCAATGTGCATGGTTTTGATGTTGGCATTCTTCCTGTTCAGCATGCCCTGTATATTCATCAGGCAGCCCATGTCGCACCCGACTACTACCCCGGCGCCGGAAGCTTCTATGTTGCGTACCTTGTCTTCCAGCATGGCCGTGGAGATGTCCGGATATTTGAACGAAAAGGCGCCGCCGAATCCGCAGCAGCGGTCAGCGTCATGCATCTCTACAAAATCGACGCCGTTTACGTTGGCAATCAGCGTGCGCGGCTGACGGCTGACGCCGATACCGCGCATGAGGTGGCAGGAATCATGATAGGTAACCCTTTTTTCAAAGGATGCCCCCACATTCTCAACCTTGAGGATATCCACCAGGAATTCGGAAAACTCGAATGTTTTCCCGGCCACATGCCGGGCCCGTTCGAGCCACCTGTGATCGTTTTCAAAAAGGTCACTATAGTGGTTGCGGACCATGCTCACACACGATCCCGAAGGGCAGACAATGGTTTCTGCATCTTCGAAAATCTCGATGAACCGTTTTGCCGCACCCCGGGCCTCGCCGCGATAACCGGAGTTGAACGCCGGTTGGCCGCAGCAGGTCTGATCCGAGGGGTAGTTCATGGAAACACCCAGGCGGTCCAGCACCCGCACCATGGACTGCCCCACCTTTGGGAAAACGCTGTCCACAATGCATTGTATGAAAAGAGTGGCTTTGGGTTTCATTGAATTAGAACAAGCACATTAATCAATTATTGACAACTGAAAGGCTTTGACTAACAGAGGCCGGCTATTACATCAAGCCCAAAAGGAGAAACCAACTTCACAGAACCGAGGTCGGTATTATCATAAAGATTAATAAGGTAGGCCTGATCGGCCAGCGGGTATATGTGGTGAAATTTTTTCAAGCCTTTCAAATCTGTATGGCTTGCTTTTTTATTGAATTTTATTTCGATTGGTATGGTTTTGCCCGAACTCTCCAATACCAGGTCGACTTCCGTCTGGTTTTTTGTCCGCCAGTATCTCATGGTGTCAGGATCAACGCCCAGTTTCATCAGTTCTGAGATAACATATCCTTCAAACAGGAAAGCCGCGTCTTGTCTCAATTCAGCCGGGTTAAAATTGTTCACAAAATAATTTCTGACACCATTGTCCAGGTAATAGACCTTAGGCATCTTGACGATCTCATGGTTCCGGTTGGTAAACCAGGGTTTTAAGACTTTTATAAGAAATGTTTCCTCCAAAATCTCAATGTAGTTTCTGACAGTTTTGTCATCCAAACCGGCTGCCTGGCCCAGCGCATTGTATTTTGTCAGATTTCCATTGTTCACCGCCAAATACTGAATCAACATTTTTGCATTTTTCACCTTTTCGACCTGTAGATAATCAACCAGTTCCTTTTTTACATAAAGGTCAAAAATGCTGTTCAATACCTCCTTCTTTTCCTCTTTATCCGCAAGGGCAACCTCCGGATACCCGCCGAATACCAAATACGCTTCAAAAGCCTGATACAGTTCAGGAACAAGTTGATTCAAATGTTTCGAAGATATACCGGCAATATTTTTAAAACGCTCCATTAGTTCCTGTGCTTGAATAAAATGTAAATACTCCTCAAAGCACAGGGGATATATGTTAACGGTGCGCTTTCTGCCCGCCAGCGTCTCCTGAATATTGGATTTAATACCCAAAGAGGAAGACCCCGTAGCATAGATTTTGATATTCGGGTGGTGATCGGCAATATTTTTCAAGACCATGCTGACGTCTGCATAATGCTGAAACTCATCTAAAAACAAAAAAAACCGCCTCTTCTGTTTTAGCCGATACCCTTCAAGCTTCAGCGAGCTGATCAAATTGTCATATGTACTGGCTTTTTCGTAATTGGAAAATAGGTCAAGATCAAGAAACAGGCAGGGATTGTCCTTTCGGAGAGAATCATACAAAGCCTGAAGAAGGGTGGTTTTGCCAACCTGTCGGGAACCGATCAGAATGGTGATCTTTTGATTGGCCCGTTGGTTATGCAAAATGTTGAATATGGGTCTATCAATATACATAATCTAACCAAAATGGGTACATTTTCCGAAATAGTTATACTATTTTGGAGTAATTGTCAAGAATAGTAACAACCAGACTAATAGATGGAAGGTTAACCGCACTTAGCAGCAATATTGCTGCAAGATATTTCTGGAACACAACACTATATTGTCTTTTGCCCCCGATCCAGGTTGCGATACTGAATGCCTTCGGCAATGTGGTCGGAGGTGATATGTTCCAGGGCCTCGAGATCTGCAATGGTGCGGGCGATTTTCAGGATGCGGCTGAAGGCCCGGGCAGAAAGCCCCAGGGTGTCGATGGCCGATTCCAACAACCCATGGGACACCTCGTCCACCACGCAATGCTGCTTGAGGTGCCGGTTGCTCATCTGGGCATTACAGAAAATGCTGGTTCCCTGGAAGCGCGTGGACTGGATATCACGGGCACGGGAGACACGCGACCTGATGGAGGCGGAGGGTTCCGACGATGCCGTGGAACCCAGGTGCTTGTAAGGTACGGCCGGCACCTCGATATGGAGATCGATACGGTCCATGAGCGGCCCGCTGATTTTGGAACGATATCGCTGAATCTGATGAAACGAACAACGGCATTCGTGTTTGGGGTCGGAAAAATAACCGCAGGGACAGGGGTTCATGGCTGCCACCAGCATGAAACTGGAGGGATAGGTGATCGTGGACCGGGCCCTGGCTATGGTGACTCTCAAATCTTCCAGGGGCTGCCGCAACACTTCCAGGACATGCTTTTTGTATTCCGCAAGCTCGTCCAGAAAAAGCACGCCATGGTGCGCCAGGCTGACTTCCCCGGGGCGGGGAATGTGGCCGCCCCCGATCAGTCCCGCGTCCGATATGGTGTGGTGCGGGGAGCGGAAAGGCCGCCGGGTGACCAGGGCCTGGTCTTTTTTCAACATGCCCACAACGCTGTACACCTTGGTGGTTTCAATGGCTTCTTCAAACGTCAATGATGGCAGTATGGTTGGCAGGCGTTTGGCGACCATGGTCTTGCCTGATCCCGGCGGACCGATCATAACGATATTGTGCCCACCGGCCGCAGCTACCTCCATCGCGCGTTTGACGTGCTCCTGGCCCATCACCTCGGAAAAATCCGCTTCAAAACGTTCGCCTTTATTAAAATGAGTGGATACATCTGTTTCCACGGGTGCGATATCACTGAATCCGCCCAAATAACTCACCACCTGGGGCAGCGTTTTGATGGGATAGACTTGAATGCCACTGACAACCGAGGCTTCCAGACGGTTGTCGAACGGCACCATGATGCCGCTGTACCTTGCTGTTTTAGCGGCCAGCGCCATGGGCAGGGACCCGTTCACGGGTTTGACACGCCCGTCCAGGGAAAGCTCGCCCATGACGAGAAACCGCTCCACAGCCTGCCGGGGTATGATGCCGGTGGCGGTGAGGATCCCCAGGGCTATGGGCAGGTCAAAACCGGTACCGTCCTTTTTAATATTGGCCGGGGCCAGATTCACGGTGATGCGGTCATCGGGAAAGGAGTAGCCTGAATTGTGGATGGCGGACTTGACCCGCTCCTTGCTTTCCTTGACCGCGGCTTCGGGCAGGCCAACCGTGGTGAACGATGGAAGCCCCTGCATGATGTCCACCTCCACTTCCACCAGATATGCATCGATACCGATGACGGCACTGCTCAACACCTTGGCAAGCACGCTGGCCTCCTGTTGGTAAAAATTTAGTTTAGTGGAGGAATGATGGCAGGATTGGAACGGGTATTCAATGCTGAATGATTATGGTGTCAATACGGTAAGTAAATACGTATAATGTGGCTTGAAGTAACCTAATAAGAGTCAAGAGTGGACTTGACCCCATTATTGATCATCTTAGAAGCTTTGTTTTTGAAATCCGATAGGGAAACAACGTTTTGAGAAAGGGTTATAGGCTTCATATTAGCTCCTTTGCGTTAATTCAGTCCTAATATAGACCTAAATATAAGCCTAAATATGATATGAATCAAGAACAATTTCCCTCAATATCATCTGTGGTGGTGGCAGAAAAGTATGATGTTTCTATTAGTGAACTTCGGTCAGGAGGCCGAAAAAGTGCAGTTGTCCAAGCCAGGTGTGCAATGTCATGGCTTTGTGTTGGAGCACTCGGTTCGCTTAGCTATTTCCATAAACCAGATGTAGATGAGAATATGGGTCTATTCAAATTACTTTTTCGCGCAGCAAAAACAAAAAGCCGCCCGAAGTCGCCCAGAACAAGTGTTATAATTAAGCTAATAGGTGGTAAAACTGTGCAATTGGAAGCACATGGGACAGATGTACACGGCAGAACACTTGGAACTCTTTTTGTACATTTGCGGGAGAAAGGCGAGTGGCAGAACGTAAACGAAAGGATGGTAACTCTGGGACATGCCTGGGTTATGCGCTTGTTTTACGATCATTTGCCGAAATCGAGGCAGCAAAAGTTGAACCAACTTGAGCGGTGGGCAAAATCCAAACGTGTGGGTTTGTGGAAAACTACGAATCCTGTACCGCCCTGGAAATGGAGAAAAAGTTGAGGCATTTCATTTTGCAACATAACAAGCGCATGCAGCGGAACGTTACCGATAACTTATCCAAGTTTTCACAACCATTCTAATCTGGTAATTCATTAAGCCGGGGCAGAGTTGTGATAACATTATCCACGAAATAAGCGCCTACCTGTGATACCATTAATGCAAGCCTAACCTACCCAACCATAGCCATTTCTAACGAATTCTGTTCCACTTCCACCAGATATGCATCGATACCGATGACGGCACTGCTCAACACCTTGGCAAGCACGCTGGCCTCCTGTTGGTAAGGATTTAGTTTAGTGAAGGAATGATGGCAGGATTAGAACTGGTATTCAATGCTGAATGATTGGGATATTAATACGGTTAATAATTACGTATTATTTTAATGATAACGGCCAACAAGAGTCAAGGGCAGACCTGACCCCATGATTGTAGGCGATGTCGCCGGCCAGATGACCCAGGAAGAAATTGACAGGGTTATTGATAAATAATATGAAAAGGTGGCGAATACCAAAAAAATTATTAATCAATTCGGGGGAAACATGATGACAGCTCAACATGTGCCGGTATCTGCTCTGCAACCCAGCAGTGAATGCATTATCCGTTCACTGGGACCTGATGAGAAAACCACCAGGAGGCTGGCCCAAATGGGCATTTTGCCAGGTACACATCTGCGAATTATCCGTGTTGCTCCCCTTGGCAGTACCATTGAGGTTGCAGATGCCCAGGGACAGAGCTTTGCCCTGCGCCAGAAGGAATTAGAAGCCATGACCTGTGATCCGGTTGCCATGCCGCTTGTTTCTGAACTTCTGATGCTCGGGCAGACATATAGGGTCAGATCCCTGCTGGGTGGCAAAACCTTTCGCCTGCGCATGGAACGTGAAGGCCTCACAAAAGGAGAACTTATTCAGATCAGAAAAACAGGTACCAAGCCTATTCCGGTATACCTTGTTGACCAGGACAGGCAGGTTGAACTTGGTGGTGGTGAGGCAAGAAAAATTATTGTCGAGGTGATCTGCCATGAACCCAGGGACTGATTCCATCAATATTGCCCTTGCTGCTATTCCTAATTCAGGAAAAACAACCCTTTTCAATCATCTGACAGGTGCAAGCCAGA
>JAOZRT010000535.1 GCA_029940035.1 Desulfobacterales bacterium | reverse complement strand
ATGCGGTAAGATCGGCAATCCCAACGGGTTTCAAATTTTAAGAATTCAAATGGATTCAATCAATTGAAAATATTTACATTCTACCCATTCTTAAAATTTAAAACGCTCACCTTAGGAAGTAGTAAACTTAATCAATAAAGGAGAAAGCAATGAAAGAAGTCGTTATCGTATCAGCATGCCGGACGGCCATCGGGGCATTCGGCGGCACCTTGCGTGACACCCACGCCACAACCCTCGCCAAAACAACCATGCAGGCCGCCATAGATAGGGCCGGCATCGAGCCCGCCATTATCGACGATGTTCGCTACGGGTGCTGCATGGAGCCCGTGGATGCGCTCAATGTTGCCCGCACGGCTGCGCTGCTGGCCGGTATTCCGGACTCGGTGCCGGCCGTAACCATCAACCGTGTGTGTATTTCCGGCATGGAAGCCACCCTGTCGGGCATGGCCATGATCCAGGCGGGGATGGCAGACGTGATCCTGGCCGGCGGCGTCGAACACATGTCTGGCGTGCCATACGTAGTGCCGGCCGCCAGATGGGGCTGCCGTCTGCAGGACAACGAGTTTGTGGACGGACTCATCAGGGGACTGCACTGCGGCTCCCACATCATCCCCCACCCCGAGGACGGTCCGGTGAACGCCGACGAGCCGCCCCTGAGCTTTTTCAAGGGAAAACCCTACATCATGGGCCACACCGCCGAATTTATCGCCCAGCACCTGGGCATCACCCGGGAAGAGTGCGACGAAGTGGCCCTGCGCAGCCAGAACAATGCCGAAAGGGCCACCAACGACGGGTCCTTCAAGGATGAGATCATCCCCATGGAAATCCCCAGGCGCAAGAAAGACCCCATTGTCTTTGACAAAGATGAACATTTCAGGCCGGGTCTGACCATGGATCAGCTTCAGAAGCTGCCCCCGGGATTCGTGCCCAAAATTGGTATCGTCACGGCCGGCAACTCCAGCGGCATCAACGACGGGTCGGCCGCCATGGTTCTGATGTCGGCGGAAAAGGCCGCTGAACTCGGCCTCAAGCCGCTGGCCAAGATCGTTGCCACGGGAAAAGGCGCCTGCCACCCCTCGGTCATGGGTCTCTCACCGGTTCCGGCTGTTCACGACCTCATGCAGCGCAGCAACCTGAAAATAGACGACTTCGAGCTTGTGGAGGTCAACGAAGCCTTTGCCGCCCAGTACATCGGCTGCGAACGGGAACTCGGGTTGAACCGCGAGATCACCAACGTCAACGGCTCCGGCATCGGGCTGGGCCATCCGGTCGGCGCCACCGGCGCCCGCATAATGATCACCCTGCTGCACGCCATGCAGAAAAGGGGCAACAGCCTGGGCCTGGCCACGCTATGCGGCGGCGGCGGGGTATCAATGGCATGTGCCATCGAAGCAATCTAAAAACAATCTTTTGGCCCAATCTCTGCGTTGGTTCGAGTTTCAACTCCTCGAAATACGAAAACAGTATGTCTGTGGATTGAAACTCGAATCTGCCTTGACCTTGACCCAAAATCTTCATTTTTAGATAGCCTCGAATACATAATTCCAAATAGTACCTGGCCTCACTTGCAATCCATAAGAGGCCAAAGGACCAGATTTTACATGTTGGAATAAATTTTTTATTTGACATAAACGAATGATCGTTTTATATTGAACCCATGAGAACAAAAGACGATCAGAAAAAGCAGGCCCTGTTCAAAGCCACCATCAAACTTGTCAATGAAATCGGGTTTGCTTCCAGCTCGGTATCCAAAATTGCCAGGGAAGCCAATGTTTCCCCCTCCACCATCTATGTGTTCTTCAAGAACAAAGAGGACCTGCTGGTATCCACCTACCTGGAAATAAAGTACCATCTGGCCGAAACACTGCTTGATGATTTCGATGACAACCTGCCAATCCGCGACATTATCAAAAGCGCCTGGTTCAGCATATTTAATTTTGTTTCCAATAACTTGGAAGCTTATGATTATATCGAACAGTTTGCCAATTCCCCCTACAGTTCGCTGGTTGACAAGGAAGCCCTGGAAAGGGAATATCTTCCCCTCATCAACGTCATTGCCAAAGGCATCGAACAGAAGATCATCAAGAATGTGGACAT
This sequence comes from Desulfobacterales bacterium, assembly GCA_029940035.1. Taxonomy (GTDB): domain Bacteria; phylum Desulfobacterota; class Desulfobacteria; order Desulfobacterales; family B30-G6; genus JAJDNW01. Next base: position 96 of record JAOZRT010000535.1, on the reverse strand, counting down.
GAACATTCTGTCCGCCTTTTTGTTCGATCCGGTTTCCCGGCTTGCCAACCCGCGTCTGTGCTATGGTCTGGAAATGGATGCTGGAAACTTGGAGCA
>JAOZRT010000534.1 GCA_029940035.1 Desulfobacterales bacterium | reverse complement strand
AAAAAATACCATACTATCACTCATCATCCCGATCGCTTGACCCATCCTTTGAGAAAAATAAATGGCGTTTTCGAAAAAGTTTCATGGGATGAAGCATTGGATGACATAGCAGATCGGTTCCTTGAAATTAAAAGAAAGTTTGGACCTGAGGCATTATCTATCGGGTTTGGTACAAGCCGGGAAAATGATATCTTTGTATACCGGTTTGCAAATCTTTTTGGGACGCCTAATGTGCTCACAGCCGGCCATATGTGCTACGGACCTCGGGTTATTCTCGGAATTGCAATGGCTGGAAATCACAACATTGTGGATTACGAAGGAAAACCAGAGTGTGTCATTGTATGGGGTGCCAATCCTTTGAACTCAAGCCCGGATGAATACAAAGGCTTTGACCTGGCAAAGGCCATTAAACGCGGGGCCAAGATAATTTGCATCGACCCCCGGCGTTCTACGGTGGCTAAGAACGCTCATCAATGGCTGCGAATAACTCCGGGAACGGATGGGGCGCTGGCCTGGGGTATGATCAATGTGATTATTGAACAAGCGTTATACGATGAAGACTTTGTAAAAACCTATGGTCATGGCTGGCAAAGATTCTGCAAGCGGGCAAAAAAATATCCATTGTCCTGGGCTGTAGCAAAAACAGGACTGAGTGAGGATGAGATCATCACCGCTGCAAAGACCTATGCTTCGACCAAACCAGCTGGAATTCACTGGGGTGTTTCTTTGGAGCAAACCAAAAATTGTACTAACAATATTCGGTTGTTACTCAGTTTGATGGCTATGACTGGAAACATAGATCGTCCCGGAGGGAATGTATTGTTTCCCAGAAATCCGTTGATGCCTTATAAATATCAAAGTCTGTCGGACCAGCTGCCAAAAGAGCAAAATCGAAAAAGATTAGGAGGAGATCGGTTCCGTCTCTCCAATCAGATTATGCTTCTTAATCCTAAGGCAGTCTGGGACGCCGTTCTTGAGGAAAAACCGTATCCGGTTAAAGCACTGTATTTGATTAGTACGAATCCGCTTGTTTCCCGGGCCAATGCCAGGCAAGTTAAAGCGGCTTTGGAGAAAGTTGGGTTTCTAGTGGTGCAGGACTTTTTTCTAACACCCACTGCAAAAGAAGCCGATTATGTTTTGCCCGCCTCCACGTGGTTGGAACATGATTACATCGGTGATATGTGGAAACGGCACGGTAGAGTAGTCGTGCGCCAGAAAGCTGTTCAGATAGGCGAAGCCCGCTCAGATTACGATATTTTAAATGAATTAGGTAAGCGTTGCACTGATCCTAAATATTGGTGGCCTACAATGAAAGATGCCTTAAATGATTTCCTGGCAATGACTGGTTTGACCTGGGAAGATTTTTGTGTCCGTGGGTATTTAGAAGGAGAACGAAAATTTCTTAAATATCAGAGGACAGGATTTAGCACGCGTACTCGAAAATTTGAGTTTTACTCTACTATGATGGAAGATTTAAAATATGATCCCCTACCCGGTTATGTCGATCCGCCCGAAGCGCCATGGAGTAATCCTGAATTAGCAAAGACATACCCTGTCCAGTTAATCACAGGTGCAAGAATCCCGGCATTTTTTCATACTGAAAACCGTCAACATGGCCCTTTACGCGATAGTCACCCTGATCCTTTGGTAGAGATACATCCCCAAAAAGCAAAGGAAAAAGGAATCGTCGATGGAGACTGGGTGAAGATTAGTTCTCCACGAGGTAGTGTAAAGCTCAAAGCTTTGGTAACCAATCGTGTACCGGAAAACGTGGTTTCTGCTGACCATGGCTGGTGGTTTCCAGAGAAGGAAGGCGACCTGGGTTGGGATCAATCCAATATAAATATTTTGACTGACAATGATTTGGATACCTGTGACCCGACTTTTGGTGCAACAAACCTTCGGGTGCTGCTTTGTGATATATCAAAGGCTTCTTAACAATAATAGGACTGCTTAAACATTATCAGAATTATCTGAATAACATTGAGAAAATTTATATGAAGCCGAAAACATAAAAGATGTGTATCCATTTAATATAAAATTAGGAGGAAAATGACATGGCACAACTCTTAGTTGATCGCAGAGATATTGACTTTGTTCTTTGGGAACAGATGCAAGGTGAAAAGATCTTAAAAAATGGTAACTATAATGAATTCAACCGCAAGGTTTGTGACATGATGATCACCGAAGCCCG
>JAOZRT010000212.1 GCA_029940035.1 Desulfobacterales bacterium | reverse complement strand
CGTGTTGCCGGAAAAGGCTTATGAATGGCTGGTGATGAAGACATACAAGCTGTGACCGTTTCTAATGAATGGTGTCAATGAAACAACCGCCACCCCCTCCCCCACCGCCACTTTTCTGGACATCGGTATTCGAGGGCAGCATTTCCAGGGTAATACTTGTATCACCTGAAAACTTTGCTATTTCCCAGTGGCCAAGGCGGTCCACGGCACTGCTGTAAAAAGCATAGGTGCTTCCAAGCTGCCCTTTATAAACGGCAGAATTACCCTGGGTTCCCTTGATCCAAAGCGTAAACGGACCGTGGTCTATGGATACATATACGTCATAGTATTCGATGCCTGCGCCGCTTCCATCCGTTCCTGACCACCGGATATCTATGTCTGTTGTTGTCTGGGTTGCCGGCAGGGATTCGACATTGCTTGTCGGCGGGTCCGGATCAACCGTATTGACAACTTCGCCGGTAAGAATGGGGTCGTTGACATCAAAAACAATGCTGGCCTGATTGTTAACAACTGTTCCGGCGCCAAGGCCGTTGCCGAGTTTCGCGCGGAAGCTGACATACCCTTCTCCGCGATGCTCATCGTCGTTAGGCGGCAGAAAACCGGCCAGGGGATCCTCGGGGAGCCCACCGGTGACTTCATCAACGGAACGTATGACCCAGGTGACAACACCCGTAACAGGGTCCAGTCCGGCAGATACCCGCACAGGATTCGGATCGGTGGACACATGGATGCCTTCACTCTCAAAGGCCTGCAAACCGGGAGGCACGGCAACTTCCACCTGATTGAATCCCATCCCCATGAGTTCAACACTTGACCAATCCAGATTGGCATCCAGCTGATCTGTGATCACAACCTCCTGCGCCGCTGCCGTGGCATCGGATTTATTCTCAAAAGTGATCAGGTAAACCACCGTACTGACCGGATCGATGAAACCCTGGGTTCCCACTCCGGTGGTGTATTTTTCATTGGGGTCGACGGAACCTGCTCCATTGCTGTTTCCCGTGGTCAGGGTATTGAGGCTGGGAGGCGGGGTTGGCAAAGCGCCGTCCATCCACCAGTTTTTGTGGCAGGCCTGAATGACTTTTCTAAGCGCCTTTGTATTGTTGTGATGTTTTTTCACAGCTTTAAGATATACGTCGTGGGCATCCCAAAAGGCATCAATGGCTAAAATGACCTCATTATCCACCCCTTGCTGGGTTTCTTTGTAAAACTTGTAAAACTTGTCCATGTCGTCCACCACGCTCTTTATCAGCAAAGGGATACTGACCGCCTTGAGAACTGTTCCCAAAGCCTCCTTGGACAGTGCCAATTTGAGGCCACGCTCAACAGCCATGCCATTGATACCCGAAGCCATGATGGAAACCCCTCTTTCCATGGAGTTCAGTCCGAACTTCAGCGTCAGGGCATCGATTTTGTCGCCAATCGGCTCTCCCCGCATGGCGGCGCTGGCAATATCCTTGACACCGTCGAAAATCAGGTCAAAAAAATGTTTTATGAGACTGAAAACAATTTCCGCCTGCGCCTTGTTTCCATTGCCAAGCTGTTTAATCAGTTTGTCACCCAACTGCAATCCGACCCCTTCGACAAAAAGGCTGGTGATGCTGATGACGGTCAGTGATGCTTCAAGGCCGATCTCACCTCCCTTGGCAAACGCATAGCTTAGATTGGCATCATCAGTCTCTTTGAGAATGTCATAGCGCTCCTGCCAATCCCTGAAGGCTTCTTTGATAGCGGCGTGGCTTTTTTGGGCGGCATTGTAAGCCGGCAGCATTTTGTTGCAGGCAGGATCATTGGGGTCCGCTGTTCTGAGAAAAAGGCCGGACCTGGCCAGGCCGTCCCAAAGCGCCTGGTAATAATTCCGCCAGGCGTCATTATCCACCCCACGCCTTTGAGGGGGCGGGCGCTTCCCGATGAGCCAGTCCCGCACATAGGGATTCGACCAGGGGTCCACGCGATAGGTGGCGATTAGGGACAAAAAATGCGCCCACTCGCTCAGGGATTCCAGGGTATCCATCCCCTTGAAGGTTGACGGGCCTTCCGCAACGGCGGCTTCCATCAACAATGTCACCGGCAGCAGGGATAGTGGGCCGTTCATCTCAATATCCCCGAGGTCCAGGTCACTCGCAAGAACCACGCCCTGACGATAGGTGACCATGCCCGGGGATGTCATTTCCAGTAAAAAGTCAGCCGCCGGCAGCGGATTGATGCTAAAAGACCCGGATGCATTGGTATGAGCCCTGGCCACGGCAACACCATCCGCAGAAAGTGCTGTAACGCGGATGCCGGTAAGCGGCAGGCCGGCCGGATTCAACAGCCTGCCGCTAATGCTCAGCCCACTATCGGCCAGATCCGCATCCAAGGTGTAAGGAGACTCGGAACTGATATCTACATCGACCAGGTGCAGGGGCACATTGTTTTTACCGCTGAACCATAAGTCGAAGCTGCTTCCCGGCAGGGCCGCACTCTCGTAATAGCCACTTTCATCAGTAAAAGCTACCACCCGTGAACCGCCTGAATCTGTTACGGCTGTGACAGACGCATTGGCCACGGGGGCATCTGATGCATCACGAACGGTTCCCAGAAGCGTGTGACCGGAAGTCATTACAAAATCAAGCTGCGTTCCCTGGGAGGCGACAGGGACGGTGCTTTTTCGATGGACCAGATGATCGCCAACACCCTGCAACTCGTATTCACCGGCATGCAGGTTCCCAAATAAAGCCTGTCCATTCTCGTCTGTTACCGCCCAAAGCTCGAGTTTGTCGCCCATCCATTCATCTGTCGGCCGCAGGGACAGACGTACCCCTTCACCGGCCGGTGTTTCCTGAGAATCCATGTAAACATGCAACGTCAGAGCGGCATCTCCCCCTGCCATATTCGGAGCGTTCACTTCGCCTCCGGCTGTCACTTGAACGTCGTTTTGGTGAATATGGCCCACGGCTATACCTGCCGCGGCAATGTCAAAGGTTCCCCCGTCCAGCAACCAGAACCGGTAGCGGCCGTTCGCATCCGTTCGCGTCGAGGACACCACACGGCGGTCTTTCAAAAGGGTGACGGTAACGTCCGGAGCAGGCAGCAAACCGCCGGCCTGGTAAACCGCACCTTGCAGGACAGCCAGATCCAGGGATATATCGGCCGTGATTTCACGATTTCCGGCCTCCAGTGTGTGCGCTTGCCGGGCAATGGCCTGTCCGGCGTATAACCCGGTGGACAAGGTATAGTCTCCATCGGGCAGGTCTTCGAAAAGAAAGACACCGTCACTATCGCTCAGGGTGTCGGCAACCGGAGCACCCAACCAGTAGAGGGTAACGGGCATATGTGCGATCCGCCGGCCGTTGTCCGTGGAAAGCGTTCCGTGGATACTGCCGCTTTTCACCAATGCCACCGCGCGGTCCACGTGCTCTCCGGATGATACCGTCACAGATTCCGTGTGGGAGTTGTACCCCCCGGCGGAAACCGTCAATACATGGTCACCGGCCGACAGGCTGGTCAGGGTTGCCTGCCCGGCCTCATCGGTCAGTACGCCGGTGCTGGGTGCGTTATCCTCGTTGGAAACAATCGCGGCACCGACCACAGGCTGGCCGGAATCGGCGTCTGTCACGGTGATGCCCGCTTCCGCACCCGGGTCAAGAACGAAAACGACGTCCTCCACCATTTCAACCGCCTCAACCACGATAACATTGGATGTGGATTGGGCGTATCCCTCATACTGCGCGACGAACAAATAACTTCCCGGTGACAACCCCTTGATCATGAAAGTACCGTCGGATGCTGACTGAACAGATTTGCGGTATTGACCCTCCTGCGGCAGCGCCGATATCCGGACATTCTCAAGCGGATTACCCCCGCTGTCCTCGACCCGGCCGGCCACACTGGCGCCGGCCTGCAGAAATCTGTTGAATCCGGTCACCTCCAAGTCCACAAGCAAGAGATCCACCGCCTGGCAGGCAACATGCTCATCGGTGACAATGGCAACCGACACGGTTCCCTGGGGCAGGCCCTCAAGGACGTACCGCCCGTTCTCATCGGAATAGGTGCGATAAACTTCCCCGTTGCCGTGATGGGTTATCATCACCTGCGCATCTGCGACAGGCTGACCGCTGGTTTGGTCGAGGACCACACCGCTGATAGCGGCTCCCGGCGTCAAAACAACATTGAGATCACCCACGGTTCCGTTTACCGGGATATCGACAGTCCCCCAGGGGGTCGGTATAAACGTATCCACATGCAAGGCATAGGTTCCGGAGGGCACATCGTGGAATGCGAAACGCCCATCGTACCAGGGAAGCGCTGCAAACGCAGCATCCGAGTCCATACTATTCAGGATCACAGGAGTTCGACCCAACGGTTTCCGGGGGTCTGCACTCGACACCTTACCGGCCAGGTTGACGCTTTCGATGTCCAGGGACTCGCGCTCCAACATGTAGCCCAGAAGGTCCAGTACGGAAACAAGCTCGAGCCCGAATCCGCGTGCCTCGTCGGCCGCCTCGGCGAGTGCACCTATATAACTTGCGTACGTATCGCCAGCGCGATTGATCAGCGCCTCGAAGGCCAGTTCCCAGTAGGCGGGGGATGTATCGGTCCTGAGGCTGCTTTCGAGAGCAAGCCAGTCGACATTATCAACGGAATCCCCTGTTTCTGCCTTGATGCTGTAACGGGCGTCGGCTACCCAGGTTAAGGACTCGAAGTTCAGGCTGTAGGTCTTACCTGGGGGAAGCACACCGCCGCTGGGCATATCCAGCGGCACCCCGATAAATTGGACAGACGGGGCTGCACAGTTTTCACAGCCCTGCTTCAACCAGACAGGGTTGTCCGGGCTGCCTTCGATAATCAGCAAGGGCACAGGTATATCTGCATCCCCCACGTTGGCATACTCGATGACACCCTGGAAGGGACGCCCGATCCGCACCTTCTCGGGAACCATAAGCCGCACTTCCAGGATGCCCCCTTTGCCACTGACAATGGTCAAGGCATCTGCCAGACGGTCCTGTTCGCCCCCTTTATTAATGACCAGGTCATATATTCCCGGATTGAGGCCGGACAGGTCAAAACTGGCCAGAGCCATACCGGAATCCTGGACAACAATCTGAAACGCTTCCAGGTTAGTGCCATCGTCAGCCTGGAGAAACACTTGCATATCCGTGCCAAACATGCTTCCGAATATGGGCAGGGAGATGGTGCCGGCATTGCCGGCTTCCTCGACACCGATTTGATCAATGCCGAATACAGCCTCTTGGGCAGTCAAGGTGTAGCCGGTAATACCTCCGCTGAGGACTTCCGGAACAATCAGCAGATAAACCGTTCTGGCGTTACCAACGGCAGGAATGACCAGCCTTGCATCGGGCAGACCCTGCTGAATACTTCGCAGGTCAAAATCGTGAACCGTCGGCATGGAATGAAAACCGGCATACATACGGTTTATGCTGTTACTGGCATCCGCATTGAGTTCTATCTCGATCTCGATGCCGGTACCCTGCTCGATTTTGTACCATATCGGCTGTCCGGCGCCTGAAAAATTTCCTGTAGCCTGATCGTCCAGCAGTATCTCTTGGACGGCCAGATTCAAAACAGAATTCAACGGCCCCAGATTGTTACTCCAGTTGGCGCCTTCAAACACGTCCCCTTTGGCATTTGTCCGTACCTGCCAGCGCCACGGACCTTCCGTGCCGCCGGGCACCGTAACCGTGGCTTGCAGTTCGGTTGATTCTCCGGGCCCCAGGGTTGCCATGGAAACGACATCTACAATATGCACGGCATTTACATTACGTTCGGGGTAGTCAGACAACATACTGACGCGGTCATGCCAGGGACCTTCCGCGATTGCCGTACCATTGTTGCGAACCTGCCAGGTGATGACGGCCTCGTCTCCGGCCGTGGCCCCTCCGGGGCCGGACACCCAGCTGACCACCAGGTCCAGGTCCGACTCGGCGGTCTCCACGAACTCAAAGGCCCCCATGTCCGCAAACGCGCCGTTCGCGGTTTCAGTACCAGTATTGTCCGTACGGGGATCGTCATAGCGCGGCGCCCCCATATAATCGTGAAACGGTGCAAGCGACCCGTTGGCCGCATCGATCATGAGCGAGCCAAAGGCCGGCCGAAAATTGCCAAGATCGGGGTTGATAAATAACGGGTCAATGGAAAGATTGCCGTCCATGCCCGTGAGATCTGCAGTGCCACGGTAGTTTTCATATTCAGCACTTTCCGGCGCCCAGATGTTTGAATAGCTCACCTCCGGTGCGTAGGATCCGAAATCATGCTCAATGCCCGATCGGATGCTGTCAGCCACAATGCTGTTGACCACATCCATATGTCCCCCGTGCCACAGCAGCCCGATGCGGTTATTGTACAAGGTCGTATTGATGACGTGCACATTGGCGCTGGACAGCCAGGCAACAACACCCCGATCAGCCCCGATTAGCATACAATTCTGCAGGCTGGTCTCGCCGCCTTGAACCAACACGCCGTCATAATAGGCATCCTTGACGATGCAACCGTTCATATTCACGACAGCGCCGTTGTCCGGCCGCACGGCAGCACTTTTATTCCAGATTGAAGAGGTGCTGCCGCCACCGTATAGTATATGGACATGATCCAGATGAGCCTGCCCGCCATCCACATGGATTTCTAGCCAGTCGCCGGGAGACGGAAACGTGGCGTTGCCATCACCGTTTGTATCACCGCCCACGGCATCATCGAAGGCCGATGTCAAAATCACCGGCAGGGCTGAATTGCCCTGGACTATCAACGTGCCGCCCGATTGGACCGTTAAACGAACATCGGAAGTGAACTTCACCACAGCACCGGATTCGATGGTAAGGGTAATACCGTCAGGAACGACGATATGATCGATCACGTAATGAACAAACGTTGATACCCAGACCTCATCATCAGTAAGCACCCCGCTATGCTGCGTCCTCATGTAACGCAACTGGACAAATGGGCTCAGATTGAGCTGGCCCCCTTCCCGCAGATCTATGCCGTGCCAGGCACCTGCCGTGGGAAAGGAACGATCGCCATCCAGGTTGGTGTCGCCGCCGGCCGTGTCATCGGCCAGGGAGGTCATCACTATGGGCTGGTCTTCGACGGCCGGAGCATTTAAAACAGCACCGTCCTGAATCACCAAAAAGGCGCCGTCCTGGAACTTGACCACCGCCCCCGGGTCGATGGTAAGGATCACACCGGATGCCAGGACAACATTCCCGTCGACGCCGTGAACCACGTCAGCTGCCCAGGTCTGGTCTGCGTCGATGACACCCGAATGCCAGGCGATACTGTTGTTGATCAGGCAGGTCTTGGTGCTTTCCCCTAGTAACTCCGAAGAGGTGTTAAAAAAGGCGGCCTTCAGTTCATAGACGCCATCGACTACCTGGGTAGTATCCCAGTTTATGGTGCCACTGTCAGGTTGATCAAGCGCCAGAATCTGCTGACCGCCTTCTCCCACAAGGTAAATATTGGCAGTGGGTTCAGAAGATCCTGTTCCTAAAGCGATCCATTTGAGCAGGGCCCTGTCATGATAAAGAAGGGTGTCCATTTCAGCCCAGCTGAAAAACGGTTCAATGGAAACAGTGACAGTTCCCGGTTGACCTGGTTTGCTGGAACTCAAGGAACCGCCAGCGGAAACGATGTTTTCCTGATCCAGCGTCATGCTCCCGGTAACGTACACGGCAATCCTGCCGCCCCCCCCACCGCCGGCTGAGCTGGAATATGCGTTGCCGCCGCTGGCGGATATGGTTCCGCTGCCGGAAAGGTGCTCCGAGTCCACGAGAACACCGCCGCCGCTGCCGGCTGTGTCCGCATTGAATCTACCGTTGCCGCCGTTGGCGGATATCTTCCCATCAACCGCAATGGTGTTGGCTTTTATCTTAACAGAGCCGCCGCCACTGCCGCCGCCGCCGGACCAGTACAGGCCGCCACCCGATCCGGGAAACAAAGGATAATGCTCATCCCCGTAAACGGCATTGGTGCTCAATCCGTAGCCGGAACCGCCATAACTTCCGCCGGCCGTTGCCTGGGCAGCTCCGGCAATGGTATTATTCCAGGTCCTGCCGACCAGATACCCCCTTCCATCAACATCGATGGCGCCTTCAACGCCGATATCAAGTATGCCGGTGTCGATAACCAATGCATAGGTATCAACTTTTGTTGTCGGGAAATGACTCAAAACCCCCTGGTCGCGAATGATGATTTCATCTGCATCGATT
>JAOZRT010000211.1 GCA_029940035.1 Desulfobacterales bacterium | reverse complement strand
TAAAACCTGCTCATGCGGGATCTCGGGGGAAACCACAAACCGCATGGTTTTATCTGCTCATGATCCTGCTGATGTTGGCCCCGGCAATTCGCTTCAACTTCAATTATTCCATGGCGGATATCTATACCAAGGCTGGCGACGAACGGGCCCGCATCGGAGACTGGCGGATGGCCGGCAAGTGCTACAACAACGCAATCGCATTGGAGCCGGGGCAGGCCTGGAGGCACCAGAAGCTGGGTCATCTTTTTTTCACGCGTGCCAGAAAGGCGCCGGAGCCTCGCAAAAGCAGCTTATACCGGGAAGCCATATTACAGGTGGAAAAAGCCACCCAGCTGGCTCCTCTGGACATAACCCTGAAGAACAATCTGGCCAGAATGGGTTCGGCGTGGGCGATGGACGGCGACGGTGAAAAAGCGCGCTTCCACCGTTTGAAATTGACCGAAGCATTTTATGATAGAGCCTTGGGGGCAGATCCCAACAACCCGCTTTTGTGGAAAGAGGCCGGACAAATATCAGCGGCTCTGGGCAGCCTGGATGAGGCCATAAAGCAGTTCAACCGAGCCCTGAACCTGCAGCCCGATGACTTCGAAAGTCATCGCAATCTTGCGTTGCTGCACAAGGCCATAAAACAGTACCCACAGGCCCTCGGTCATTCCCATGCGGCCCTGGACCTGGCAGAAGGTGAAGACAGGGCTGAGATCGAGTCTCTCATAACGGAATTGAAACGGACCATGCAGCAAGCGAGGTTTTAACTGGTTTGTAGAAAAATTATAGGATTCAATCATTACAAAAGGAGTAGTAGTGAGCTTAATTACCATTGATTCAAAAAAGTGCAAAAGAGACGGGATCTGTGTGCGGGAGTGCCCCACGGCCATCATCAAACTCAAAAACAAAGAGAGCCTGCCCCAACTGATAAAAGGCGGGGATGACATCTGTCTGCGCTGTGGTCACTGTGTGGCGGTGTGCCCGCATGGTGCCCTCGATCACAAGGATGTTCCTTTTGAAACATGTCCGCCCATAGAAAAGGAACTCAAGCTGTCGCCGCAGCAGGCGGTTCAGTTCCTGCGGTCAAGAAGGTCCGTACGTCTTTTCAAGGACAAGCCTGTCGAGAAGGAAACCATTCAACGGTTGATCGAAACCGCGCGCTACGCGCCCACGGGCAGCAACATGCAACTGGTTGAATACACGGTATTCACAGACAAGGAAAAGATCAGTGCATTGGCAGGGTTGACCGTCGATTGGATGAAATTCATGCAGGAGAAGTTTCCGGACGCGCCCACCGCCGCCTACATGCCCATGATCATATCCGCCTGGGACATGGGTTTTGATTCGGTCCTGAGAAGCGCCCCCGGGTTGATCGTGGCTTCCGCACCCAAGGAAAACAGGAACGGCCTGGTGGATATCACTATTGCTCTTACCTACCTGGAACTCGCTGCCATGCCTTCAGGACTGGGAACATGCTGGGCCGGCCTGCTGCAGGGAGCCCTGCTTTCATGGGATCCGCTGAAAGAGGCCATCGGCCTGCCCGAGAACCACGTCCACCACTACCCCATGATGATCGGTTATGCCAAACCCAGGTACTACCGGCTGCCGGAAAGGAAGCCTCCTAAAATCAACTTCCGATAAATTGTCATACCCGGATGCGTTGAACGAAGCATGGTATCACAACGTTTTAGAGTCACCCCACATCGTTAATGTGTTGGAGTACACAGTTATAAATAGGTAAAGAATCTTTGAGTAGATATCTTAACATTGGTTAGTTGAGCAGCCCTGCTTTGCGCAAAGCATCCATTAAGTTCTCTTTGTCGGATTCATTATCATACTGTCGTTTTATGAGGTAGACATTGGCCAATAAGGAGTGAGAAAAGTCCATTGTGCCATTTAAGGATTGTAAGCGCTCAAAGAACCGCATCTTCACATAGTCAATAATCCATCCCATATTGTACCGGGATGAAAACCAAGGAGGTACAATATGGCAAGAACAAATTTGAATCATCCCCGGGAACAAAAGCGAAGATTCTGGCAGGAACACCTAACTGCCTGGCAAGAGGCGGACATCAGCCAGGCAGAGTACTGCCGCCGGAACGAGATAAGCTCAAGGTCATTTTCCTACTGGAAAAAGAAGCAACCTCAGAAACGGGTCAATCCCGCATCGTTTGTTCCAGTGCCAATAGCGCCGGCAATGGCCGTCGGCAATATAATTGGGGGTAACTCCCCTTGTCTATTACTTGGTGAACGGTACCGCGTTGAAGTTGGCGATGATTTTTCGCCATTGACGCTTCAGAAGTTGGTGCGTGTTTTGGAGCAGATGTGATGTTGTTGTCATCCGCCCAGACAATTCCGCTATAAAGAAGCTGTATAAAATTTAAAAGGATGCGCGAGGTCTTGAGCTGACCCCGGAAGAGCTTTACAGCGAACGGCAGGAAAAAGCGTTGCCAATCCTTGAATCGTTCAGGGTGTGGCTCAATCAAAAATCGACCCAGACGCCCCCCAAAGGTTTGCTTGGCAAGGCCATATTTTATACCATGAATCAGTGGGATCGGCTGGTTCGATACACGGAGCAGGGATTTACCAAACCTGACAATAATGATGCAGAAAATGCCATTAGGCCATTTGTCGTGGGTCGTAAAAACTGGCTATTTTCTGGAAATCCGAAAGGTGCCAGAGCAAGTGCTGTCCTTTTCAGCCTGATTGAAACAGCTAAGGCCAATGAGTTGGAACCCTACCGTTATCTGCGCTACCTGTTTGAAAGGCTACCAATGGCTGAGACGACCGAAGATTATGAATCGCTGCTCCCACAGCATCTGCACCCGAATCAACTGAAGCTAAATGCTTAGTGCGGTTTATTAAGCGCTTACTATTCAACGACGCACCGCAACATCTTCTACCATTTAATCAAGTAACCGGCAGAGGACTTTAAATTTTGGAAAGACAAGGGGCTTCCGATCCTGCAGGGCGGCGTCATTTCATCACCTTTTGAACTGTTATGCGGCGCCAGGTCTTTGGAGAAAATTTTTTATGACCTGGTCGATATGCCTGATAAAGTCGAGGCGGTTATGGATGCAATGGCACCCTACATGGCCAAATGGACATGCCTGCATCATGGGCGATGTGCCCGCGTCCATGTTTGCATTTGGTACGCCGGATGAGGTTTACAACTATTGCAAAAAGCTAATCCGTGAAATCGGTCCCGACGGTTTCATCCTTCAATCCGGTTGCGACATACCGACCAATGCCAAACTTGAAAATGTTAAGGCCATGGTTGCTGCGGCACGGGAGAGCTAATGATCTTTTATATCACAGGCAATTGCGGCAGGTGGTTGAAGTGGGCATCACGCGTGAATAACAGGAGGTCATGTTGAAGAGCCAGGGCGGCAATCCATAAATCGTTAGTCGGTATGGGCGTGCCTTGTTTTCTGAGTTGCCTGAAAAGCCGAGCATATTGATGGGTCGTATCCTCATCGGCAAAGAGCTGTTTGACGCGTGGGCTGTTAAGGAACCGTGTGAGCATCTGTTCATTTTTGTAACTCCGCGTTCCACAGGCAAAACCAGCCCGCAGTTCCCCGAGAACGATAAAGGGCATCAGGATATCGGTGGCCCGCCTGATTACATGCACAGCTTCCGGCGCCCCTTCACAGAAATCCTGGTAACGATTGCTGTCCACCAGAATTCTCACTTCCAGAGTTCCTCGTCAATGGACTCGAAAGCCTCCATGGCGGCATCGAAATCAGGGTCGGCCACCCAAGAGCCCGCCAGATCGTCGAGATCATGATATTCCACCGGCTCATCCGCCGCACCGACCCCGCGTTTGAGAATAGTCAGCAAAACAGCATTGAGACTCGTATGCGTTTTTTTTGCCTGTTGTCGGACGAGCCGATCAACCTGTTCCGGAATCTTTCGAATTGTGTATTGCATCGTTTTCATGCCTGCAATGTATATAATTTATGCAGGCATGTCAAGAGAAAACAGTCTATCGGACTGGGACCACAGCCTGAAATGTTCTTATAACAACAGACTTCCGATCATGCGATCGACCCATGGATAAAGTGAGTTTGGATCCTTCACTACCGAAAGATTATTTTGGATTCGATTGAAATTATCCTGTCGTCGCGCCAGACGAATAAAATACCCGATGGCGTTGGCGAGCATGCCGACGGCCTGGACACCCACAACGCGGTCCTCTTTTATGATCAGGCGCAGATATCCGTCTGAATTTTTCTTTTCCAAAATTTCGAGTTCACCCAGCTCACATTGGGTGGCGGTGGTGGTTTTGCCGAAGCAGCCGGCATGCGTATAAATAAAAGGGGACAGGTAAATAAAGTTCATTAGAAACATGTATCAGCACAAAATGTGTTTTTGACCCTGGATTTTGGGAAAGGAGAAATACGCCAAAGGCGGCAGTGGCTGGCCACTGTATAGGGATGCCACCTTTACAGTTGGCTCAGAAGATATGGAACTGACCATACACATGGCGTATTAGTCGGTCTAGGGTGAGGGGATAAAGGTTTGTGACTTGGAAACGTATTTTGAATCCATAATAACGAGAAAACCTGGGATACACGTTGCAAGCGGGCTGACGTCTTCAAATCTCGGGACATCTGACTACGAATCTGAAGGCCGGAATTACATGGATGATTTTACCGTTTAGCTGATGTTCGTCCTCTTTCTGATAGGAAATAATATAGCCGTCATCGATCTTGAATTTTTTCATAAACGCCCGCATCCCACTGTAATTCAGTTTCCCGTATTTAATTTCCAGGGGTATGGGAGTATTGGCTCCCAGAATAATATCCACTTCATTTTTGTAAGGATCGCGCCAAAAAAATTCCGCTGAGGGTTTCCTTTGTTTTCTTCTTGATGAATAAAGACCCAGAACCTGAAATAATGATTTTAGCTTTATCTTTGTAAATATCATACAGAGATTTTAATTGATTTACCCAATCCATCAACAATTGAATCTTCGACGATTTTTAACATCAAAGTTGTCTTTCCCAGGCGCCTTAATCCATATAAAACAATGATCTTGGGTGCGCCCACATGGGGATCGTATTTTTTCGGTAAAAAAACTTTCCCTGGTTGTTGAGTAACTTTTTTCTTGACAGGAAATAATAATAATTATACTGACTGAACATTCATTTAGCAAAAGTGAGAAAAGAATGCCTCGAGGAAAAAAAGCGGAAGTTCGAAAAAGGGAAATTGTTGAACAGTTTTACCAGGTAATCGTAGAAGATGGGCTGGAGAGGGCGTCGTTGGCGAGAATTGCCGAACGCCTTTCTGTAAGCCCGAGTCTGCTCATTCACCATTTCAAGAATAAAGATGAATTGATCCTGCAGTTGATGGATTATATCCTTGGAAAATATGCAGAATCATTTTCAGCTATGATCGATGCTATTCAGGGTTCCAGGCAGCGGATCAGTTCAATATTGGATCTGATATTTTCTCGCGAGTGGACCAAAACCATTGACGACAGGGTGTATATCACCTGCCTGCATTTAGGCCAGCAAAACAATAAAGTCAAAAGGCGTCTTCAGGGGATGTACCGCATATATATCGACATGTTGGAAAAAGAGTTTGAGCAATATGCTGATGACAATCCAGAATTGGAAATAGAACCGGAAAAACTGGTACGCCTGATTATATCCGTCCAGGAAGGTCTCGATATCTTCAAGGACCTGTTCCCGGATGATCGTAATTTTCAGGACCTGGGATCGTATGTTAAACCCTTGATCCTGAATATACTGAAAACCTGATCAGGCCGATCGCCTGGAAAGATCATGGTATTATTATCATATAAAACTGACTGAACATGCAGTCAATAAAATTTAATAAATCAAATGTTCAATCATGCCAACGTGGTTCAGGATGCGTTGATGCAGGTCATGGTAGTAGCGTATGAAATGTCATCCTTCGGTTTAAAAAGGAGAATAAAAATGAAGCAGCTGAAATACTGGCCAAAAGAAAAGAAAAATGCCTTTGAACTAAGGAAGAAACTTTATGATTACGAGAAGGTCTCCCATTTTCATGAATTTGAAAAAAACTTTTTTGACGAAGGTCCACACCTGACATCGTCACCGACACTGCCGTGGGGGGATTCGGTTCGGGAATTGGTCAGTGAGGCCAAAAGACGGTTTGAGTGGGGCCAGATATGGCATTCCGGTAAAGGAGCCCGCCAGATGGAACGCCAAGTCATCTCCATGATGGGAGAGATGTTTCATAACCCTGATGCTCTTGGATTTATCTGCTACGGCGGCAGTGAATCAGATATCTGTGCTCTGGCGGAAGCGGTGGACAAACTAGGCGTGCCCATCGATCAGACGGATACAGACGCTGGATTCGATATATACGGCAATCTGGACCTTGAGCCGTAATCTGCTGTAAATCAAAACTGCATTATATACATATTTGTCGGGAGGGATGACATGACAATTTGTGAACAACTACCGGGGCTTGGATACGAGGGCATTCGAACTTTTTGCCGTTTTCCTCTTTGTACCGATATCGACAAATTCGATGGGGATATCGCTGTTATGGGTGTTGCCCTGGATACGGGTACCACCAATCGTTGCGGTGCACGCTATGGGCCCCAGGCGATACGGGAAGGTTCCATGATCTATTCCCTGGGATTTGCCGAAAACGGAGAATTGTTTGATGTCGACGTGCGCAAAACCATTCTAAAGGATCTTCGGGTTGTCGATTGCGGCGACATCCCGACCCCGCCGACGTTGCTGAAAGAAACTTTTAAAATGATAACCGATTCAATACAGGCGATCCGTGCCAGGGGGGGCATTACGGTGGTTTTAGGCGGGGATCATTCCGTCAGTTTTCCTGTCGTTCGAGGATTGTCGGACACGCCTTGCCATGTGGTTCATTTTGATGCCCACCTGGATCTGATGGACGACTTTATGGGAATGAAATATACCCATGGCAATCCGATGAAACGAATTTTGGAAATGGAGCATGTATCCGGATTAACCCAGATCGGTATTCGTGGTATGTTGAACGGCGAGGATTGGACTACCGGTCAAAACGAATCGAAAACCACGATTATAACAGCGGATGAGGTTCACGACCGTGGTGAAGAATGGGCTGTAGCAAAAATTCCGGAAGCCGAAAACTTATACGTGACCATCGATATTGATGTGCTGGATCCGAAAGAAGCCCCGGGAACCGGAACACCGGAATTTGGAGGGTTATACTATCGCCAATTGGTACGTCTACTGAGAATGACGCTGGGTAAGGGAAAGCTGGCTGGATTGGATATAGTGGAAGTCAATCCATTGTTTGATCCAACCGGACGGACGGGGCAACTGGCCGCCCGGCTGATTCTGGATACACTCGGAGCTGCGGAAATCGGCGGTTCCAAGCAATAAACATACTTAAATGTAGGGAGATAGATTCATGAGACAGGAGATCAGCAGCAGAATACCCGGCTGGGTAAAGTTCGGTTATGGTGGTGGCGAAGGCAGTAACAGCCTGATTTGGACCTTGTTTTATGTCTACTTTCTATTTTTTCTGACGGACGTAGTAAAGATCAAACCGGCTACTGCCGGCTTTATAATGATGATTGGCGTGCTCTGGGACGCAATCACCGATCCATTGATTGGCGTCTGGTCAGACAATCTTAAGTGGAAATGGGGCCGGCGGCGGCCACTATTGCTGGCAGTGGCGCTACCTTATGGCATCCTGTCCTGGTTGTTGTTCACCGATTTTAACCTGGGCAATACAGGAACGGTTATTTATTTTATATTGGTTGTGATCGGTTACATGACGGCATTTACTTTTCTGAATGTACCGTACACTGCTCTGGCTGCCGAGATGACTCAAGATTACGACGAAAGGACCAGTCTGATCAGTTTTCGTACCTTGTGGTCTATGGTTGCCAGTATTTTCGGAGCTGCTTTGCCCTTTGCTTTAGCTGGATTTTTTACAGACATGTTTGGCAATGAGAAAACGGGGTGGTCGATTGCCGCTGCTGTTTTAGGGCTGGCATCAATATTTCCGATTCTATTGACCTGGCGGGTGACCCGGGGATACGAGCTGTTTCCAGAGCAGGTCACTGTCAAATGGGGGGATATCAAAGAAGCCCTGTTCGGGAACCGCCCGTTTCGTTACGTTATGGGAATCTGGACTTTCGGTATCGTATCCATCAACGTTTCGGCAGCAGCAGCAGCAGCACCAGCAGCAGCAGCAGCAGCAGCAG
>JAOZRT010000533.1 GCA_029940035.1 Desulfobacterales bacterium | reverse complement strand
ACCCTCTGTCACTTTCACCCAGTGACAATGCCGCATGCCACATGCCCAACATGGCTTGGGTTTTAACTGGTAGTTTGTACGGATATATTTAGAATTTATCTGGGGGTCTTCCGGATAATCATTTGTAGTCAGGTTGCGTACGGGTAATTGTCCATTAAGACGCAGGACATCCAAACTTCTAGCCGTCCCCCATTTTGAAAGTGATCCCCCCGCAAAATTTTTGGCATGATAAAATAGCTTCTTACGGATATCAGACAATTCCTCACTGTTTTGAACCTCGATTCTATTCTCGCCATGGTGGGCAACAATCGCCTTTAACTTCTTTGAACCCATGACTGCGCCCATACCGTTTTTGGAAGCAACATGTCCTTTATCTCCACAAATAACCGCATATCTAACGAGGTGTTCTCCCGCAGGTCCGATGGACAAGACAGAATACTTTCGATCCTCACCCAGTTCCTGTTTTACCACATCTTCCGTGTCTATAGTGTCTTTGCCGCTCAGATGCCCGGCCTCTCTTAATTCTGCGAGGCCATTTCGCAAAACCAGATAAACCCACTTGGGCGATTTGCCCTGGACAATGATACCGTCAAAACCGGAAAATTTAAGAAAGGCACCGAATTTACCATTGGCTTGACTCGTACCGGCTAAATTTGTCATGGGCCCTTTGCTGACAACCGAAAATGCAGCACTGCCGGAAACTCTTGTCCCTGCCAATGGCCCAGTCATGATAATCAAACGGTTGTCAGGACTATCCCACTCAGTCCCCGGTTTCACTTCATCGTAAAGATATTTTGCCCCAAGTCCTGAACCACCAACGAAGAACTGCACCAATTTTTCTTCTGTTTCTTCTGTAGAAATGACTCCAGTGGTTAGATCGACGCGCAATATCTTTCCTGTATAGCCGAACCGTGACATTTAAAACCTCCCGAAATGAGAATTTGTATGAGCTAACTATCCGTCAAAGTATCCGCGTAGCCTAAAACATCGTCAATAATTTCTAGCCCTTCTCGAAGCTGCGCTTCGTTTATGGTCAATGGAGGAACAATTTCGACACACATGATGGGCTGCATGGGTCCAACAGGACAATACAACCCTTTGGCCATAAATCGCTTGTTAATTTCTTTGGCGTGTTTCTTGGGATTCATTGATTCCTTTGTGCCACGATTCTTTACAAGCTCCAGGGCTCCGAAGAGCCCGATTGATCTGGCATCTCCGACACAAGTGTGCCTGTTCTTAATCTTTTCTAACTCTGTTTTAAGTATTTTTCCCATGACGCGGGCGTTTTCAATCAAGTTCTGTTCCTTGTAAACTTCAAGGGTTGCAATGGCTGCAGCACAACTAACAGGATGGCCGCTGTAGGTCAGACCGCAATAAACCATTTCCTGATCAAGCGCTTTGCTGATTTTTTCAGAGATAGCAACGGCCCCCAATGGTAGATAAGCAGAAGTCAAGCCCTTGGCCATGGTCATCAGGTCCGGCACCACATCCCAGTGCTGCATGGCAAACCAGCGCCCGGTGCGCCCAAACCCGACCATAATCTCATCGGCAATCAAGAGAATATTATTTTGGGTGCAGATCTTCCTCAATCGTTGCATATAACCGTCCGGTGGGGGTATAATACCGCCGGCACCGATAACCGGTTCTATTATTACCGCGGCAATGGTTTCGGGATCTTCGAAAGCGACCACTTCCTCGATATGTTTTGCGCACTGAAGATCACATTCCGGGTAGGTTCGCCCGAAAGAACACCGATAGCAAAAGGGGTTCAAAGCGTGAACCACGCCTGGAATACCCGGTTCCGCCCAGGTTCTGCGGCGGTCACCGGTGAGCGTCAAAGCACCATACGTCGCCCCGTGATAGGATCTGTATAAAGACAGTATTTTTTGCTTTTTCGTGTAAAATTTGGCGAATTTTATGGCATTTTCATTGGCGTCGGCGCCGCCAAGCGTAAAGAAAAATTTATTCAGATCGCCGGGGGTAACCTCAGATAGAGATTTGCCCAGCTGCGATCTAGACTCATAAGCAAATCCAGTCGACAAATAACATATCTTTTCCACCTGCTCCTGGATCGCCTTTATAATTTTGGAATTCTTATGACCTACATTTACGCACTTAACCTGTGATGAAAAATCGAGGAACCGTTGACCGCCACTGTCGAATACATAAACGCCATCAGCATCCACAATGACCCTTGGGTCCAGGTTGGT
>JAOZRT010000532.1 GCA_029940035.1 Desulfobacterales bacterium | reverse complement strand
GATTCTAAAAATACCTCCACTCTTTATGGAGATATAATCTGCGGACCTACACCTTAGGGCGAATACTTCAAGGGGGCAACACCTCGTTAAAATAATTCTACACAATGTCAGGAGCAAATAACTTTAAATTTTTCCCCACTGATCAACGACAAATATAAATTTACGGAAGGATTTATAGCAGTCGCTGATCACCCCACAATAAAAAGGGAATAGCCTCAAACAATATGCACAGTTCTTAGATAAGTATACACATGGGTATAAGCGCACCTACTATCCAAAGAAAAAAAATCCACATTTTTTTAATTTGATCAAATTTTTTCTTGACAACCCAAATAAGATCCTGTAAAGATCTCATTAGGATTTAATTAAGACTCAAATTAAACAGGCTATTAAACTTTAATTTTTTTTATGTGGGAGATATATTAAATGAAAAAATTCTTAGATTTGACCTGCGATTTAGGGGAGTCCTATGGACGTTATTTAAAATGACTTGGAATAGCTGCCATGTTGAGACGTCTTGATATTAGAATAAATTTACTGTATTTTTTTTCATACTTTTCGTGACTAAAAGCATAATCTGACTGAGGATAAAAATAAATAAGCGAGGTGAGAGAATGGAAATTGCGAAGCGGTTTGCAGAATTTGTTGTGGATACAGAGTTTAGGGATTTAGACAAAAGTGTTATTGAACAAGTTAAAAAGTTGACGTTGAAAGAGGTAATGGGAATTTTAGTAGGTTCGACAGCTCCTACTTCCAAAAAAATTCTTCAATATGCCAAAAGCAATCTTGGAAAGCCGGAGTGTGGAGTGTACGGCTGCGGTTTCAAAACGGATGTGGAACAGGCGGCACTGCTCAACGGTTTTTTTGGGCATGCCTCGGAAATGGAGGATGATCAGTTTCCCGGCGGTGGTATCAGCGATGTTACAACATGGCCAGCCCTGTTGACCGTTGCCGAGAAATGCAAGCTTTCGGGGCAAGACGCAATCGTGGCCTTGTATGTAGGTCAGGAAATGCAGAACAGAATTGCCATGTGGGCTGCAGAAGGAACAGATGCCATTGGAATATGTAACTTGCCGTTTATAGGTATATACGGAGCAACAGCCTGCTGCGCCAAAGCATATGAATTGACGAAAGAACAGACGATGGCGGCTTTTGGATTGGCTATGGTTCAAGGATTGGGATATATCCACACTTGGGGTACTGATGCTCATTTCTGGGAATCTGCTACGGTTTGCCGCAATGCTGTTACCAATGCCCTTATTGCCAAAGCCGGAGCATCAAGCAACCCTGTGATAGCGAAATCCTTGGATATGCTCACCGGTGGTGATAAAAACATCCAGTTCGATAAAATGACTGAAGGACTGGGACAGGCTCCCTATTATACGAACAATACATGGATCAAAAAGTGGGGATTCTGCTTCTTTACTCATAATTATGTCGATGTTCTCAATGATTTGATGAAAAACAACAAAATTAAAAATGACGACATCAAGGAAGTCGTGGTGCATTTCGATGAGTTGCGGGCAATTGTGGATCGGTCCGAACCGAAGAATGCAGAAGACAGCCGTTTCAGCATTCAGCATATACTTGCATCCCAGATGTTACACGGGGAATGCGGTCTTGGGACTTGTACCGAGGCTGCCGTACATGATCCGGCAATAGCTGAGTTAAGGAAAAAGGTAAAAGTTCAGTATCATCCAGAGTATCCTAAAAGATACTATTCCGGAGAAGGCCGGGTTGATGTGAAACTCAGGAACGGGAAAGTTCTCACTGGTGCTTTGGATCAGCCCTATGGAGCAACGAAATATCCTTTGAGCATGGACCAGGTCGTGGAGATTTATTGTAAGTACTGTAAAGGAATACTTTCGCCGGCCCATATTGAGCGGACTAAAGACATCATCCTGAACATGGATAACGAACCGGATCTCCTGGAATTAATTGATATTGTCACCTACAGGCATCTGGTAAGGTAACAGTTGGATTTAGGCAAACGTAATATGGGCTATTGATATTTGTTTAATATCTAACCGTGCTTATAACCAATAGCCTGACAAGGAGAGGAAAATTATGGATGGTATTCTTTATGGCAAAACAGCAATTATCACTGGAGCAGGCCGAGGGATCGGTAAAACTATCGCTTTGCGTTTTGCCAGGGAAGGTGCCGCTCTTGTGATCTGTGACATCTCAACCGAGAATAGTGACGCTGTATCCAAGGA
>JAOZRT010000531.1 GCA_029940035.1 Desulfobacterales bacterium | reverse complement strand
CATGTCATGGATGAAGATATGGAAGCCCTGGTAGCTGAAGAGATTTTACGTACCAAGGAGTTTTTCAAACTGGAATACATGAATGTGACCAGCGGCACAACGGTCATGCCCATGGCCAGCATCCAGTTGTCCATCAACGGTCGTTCGGTCAAAGGTGCCGGCTACGGCAACGGCCCGGTGGATTCCGCTTTCAACACCATTGCCAAGCTCACTGGCACCTCCTCGGAGCTGCTGCGCTTTTCCATCAGCGCCTTGACGGGCGGCACCGACGCCCAGGGAGAGGTAACCGTGCGTCTCAGGGAAAACGGGCTTGTGGCCCTCGGCAGGGGATCGGATCCGGATATCATCACTGCCAGCGCCAAAGCCTACATTAACGGCCTCAACCGGTTGGAATACCTAAAGGAAAACCCGGTTAAATCCCCCCAGGCGGTATAGTTCTAATAAATTATCCCCTGCTTTTGAAAAGCAGGGGATAATTTATTAGGTTTACTTGCGCAGCCAATGCACGGTTCTTCCAAACAGCGAAACACCGATGAACCCCCTCACTTTTAGGTCATCGCCCTTTAAAGACATTTTGCATTTATAGGTTTTGCCGTTGTTGGGGTCATAAATTGTGCCGCCGGCCCACTTGTTGCTCCCTTTATAAGTAAACCCCTTTACCAGATTCATACCGAGGATAGGGTCATTGCGCCGTGCTTCATCGGGGTTTTCATCGTCGACCTTGTCGGTCCCGTCATCTTCTTTGGGGTTTTTCAGCCAGATGATCTTGCCGCTGTAAAGGTCATTATCCTTATATATTTCCACGACTACATCTTTTTTTTCAGGATCTGTGTACCATTGGCCCAGAATAGCATCAGCCTCCTCTGCAGAAGCAAAACCGGTCATCAAAAACAATGCACAAGCGATAATGAGAATCATCTTTTTCATGTGAATTTTCCTTTCTTTGGATAAAGGGTTGGGTTGTTCAAATTCTTAAGGACTGCATCTTAACCACAAAGATATAAAGGGCACAAAGGATTTCTATTTTTTTCATTCAACCTGAAGTGATCCAATCAGAGTATCCAGGCAATTGATATTGTTCTCCAACATATAGGTTTCAATGCCTTCCACAATTTCCTGGGTAGCCCGCGGGTTGATGAAATTGGCTGTGCCCACCTGGACAGCACTTGCGCCGGCAATTAAAAATTCCACCGCATCTTCCGCATTCATGATCCCGCCCACGCCGATGACCGGGATATTCACTTGGCCGGCCACCTGCCACACCATCCTGAGCGCCACAGGCTTGATGGCCGGCCCGGACAACCCGCCGGTGATATTGGCCAGTACCGGGCGCCGTGTCCGTGCGTCGATGGCCATGCCGGTTATGGTGTTGATCAGGGAAACAGAATCCGCACCTGCCGCTTCGACACTTTTGGCTATCTCGACAATGTCGGTGACATTGGGTGACAGCTTCACCATGACCGGTAGACGCGTTTTTTCCCTCACCGCCCTGACCACGCGGTGGGCGGATCGGCTGTCTGAGCCAAACGCAATGCCACCCATCTTTACGTTGGGGCACGAAATATTGATTTCCAGGCCGGCAACCCCTTCCACGTCGTCCAGGCGCTGCGCCAGTTCAGCATACTCCTCAATTGTCTTGCCGTATATATTGGCAAATACCGGTACGGGCCGGGTCCTCAAAAACGGCAGTTTCTCATTGATAAAGGCTTCCACCCCCACGTTTTCCAGACCGATGGCATTGAGCATCCCCCCGGACGTTTCGACAATGCGCGGCGGCGGGTTCCCCATGGACGGCTCAAGGGACAGGCCTTTGACGATGATGCCTCCCAGGCAGCCGAGGTCCACGAGGTCGTCAAATTCCCGGGCGTATCCAAATGTCCCGGAGGCGGTCATTACCGGGTTTTTAAGGACAATGCCGCCGATATGGACCTGCATTGCCGGGGATGCCGCCCCATGGATTGAAGCGTGTTTTTGCATGTAGCCTTTTTAACATGTTTTACGGGAAATTCAAGAATGAACACACCAGATTATTCCACTATTAATAGCGTTTGGCAAAATAGCATTCCGAAACTAAATTTGCCGTGGACCATCTCTTACATCTGATGATGATAACTATAACACTTTGATTTAATTATAACATACAATTGTTTATATCAAATTCGCCTGTTCCTTTGAAGAACCTCGCGGCAAGCCGCGAGGAATCTTCGACCGTAAGGAATTCTGCCT
>JAOZRT010000033.1 GCA_029940035.1 Desulfobacterales bacterium | reverse complement strand
TGAAAAGGGCAAGCCCGATCATGGCGATGGTGGGGCCGATAACAATGGGGCTGATGATTTTGCGTACCTGGCCCATGATACCGGTGTAGCCCAGCACGATTTCTACCACGGAGGCGACCATGATAGCGCCGGAGACCATCTGGATTTTCAGCTGCCACAGGGGCACGCCGGCACTGGTGGCCAGTTCAGCCGTGCACAGACCGAGTATGGCAAATGTGGGCCCGAGGAAAGAGAACGTTCCGCCCTGGATAACCGGCAGTTTGTTCCCGAGGGGGGACTGCTGAATGAGGGTACACAATCCGGACGTAAAAAAGATGGTTGAGATCATTAAGGCCAGTTGATCAGGGGGCAGTCCCATGGCGCCGCCGACGATGAACGGGATGAGCACGGTGGCCCCGAACATGGTCAGGTACTGCTGGATGCCCAGCAGAATGGCAAGGCCCCATTTGGGTTTGCTCCCGAGAGGATAAACGATCCAGTGTTGGTGTTCCTTCTGTTCTTCACTCATAAGCTTTGCTTCCTCCTTCCATTGTTATCCCGCAAACGGGGTTCCTACTTATTACAGCATGAAGCGATGTTTTCAGGGAAGATGCTGACAGATTTCAGTGTACATTGCGGGCCGCCGGTCACGGAAAAACTGCCACCCGTCCCGGACTTCGCGGATGACTTCCAGGTCGAGATCCGCGATGACCACCTCGTCCTTGTCTTCACTGCCCTTGACCAGCATTTCACCACGCGGGTCAACAAAGTAGCTGGATCCGTAAAAACGGCCGAATTCCCAGGGTTTTTCCAGCCCGACCCGGTTGTTGGCGCCGATGAATACGCCGTTGGCCACGGCCTGGGCTGGCTGCTCGAGCTCCCACAGGTACTGGGATTTTCCGGCGGTGGTGGCTGACGGATTGAAAAGAATTTCAGCGCCGTTGAGGGCCAGCACCCGGGCACACTCGGGGAAGTGCCGATCATAACAGATGAAGATGCCGATCTTGGCATAGGCGGTCTCGAACACCGGAAAACCGAGGTTGCCCGGTTTGAAATAAAATTTTTCCCAGAAACCCGGCCAGGTGTGGGGAATTTGAATTTTCCGGAATTTGCCCAGGTATTTGCCATCGGCGTCCACCACCGCGGCCGTGTTGTAGTACACACCGGCTATGGCTTCTTCATACACCGGTATGACCATCACCATGTTGTACTTCTTGGCATACTCGGCCAGCATATCGGTGGTGGGGCCGGGAACGCTTTCGGCCGTGGCATACCATTTGGTGTCCTGTTCGCAGCAGAAATAAGGTCCGTAGAAGATTTCCTGGAGGCAGAGGATGTTCACTCCCTTTTGCCCGGCTTCTTCGATAAGCGGAATGTGCTTTTCAATCATGGCTGCCTTTATTTCAGCCGGCGTCCCGTCGTGTTTGGGGTTGGAAGCCTGAATGTGGGCACACTTGACAATTCTCGACATGACGATCTCCCTTCATGGTCTTTATATGGTATTTGATCTGCAGGGGGCGGACCGTATGTTAACCCGGGTCCAATATTCCCGAACAGCGTGTTTCAATCCGGCCATGGTGCCAAATTCGGTAGCTACAATTTATCCGTTTTGTAACCCAGGAAACAAAGGGGCGTCAAGGTTTTTTAGGCGGAGCCGATCAATAAAGATACTGTATGTTTGTTAGTGTACAGCGCCGACGGGGCGTATGGCCGCAGTCCGGGTTTGAGGGAAGTTTTTATTGTCAATGCAAAGAGATTGATTTATAATTATTAATTTTTTACTCAAGTGATACAGTTTCATGTGCTGTGGTGCACAACGAAGTCTAAGATGTGAGCATTTATTCATATACATTAGAAACATTTATCAGCACGGATAGCCATAATATCACATGCGCTGGAACAGATATCCTGCCCATAAAAGTGGCTGGATGTTTCTAATGGAGGCAAGGAGGAAACTTGTGAGCTACGCCGACAATTTCAGCAAAATGCAAAAGGGGTTCGACATGGGGCAGGCCATTGCCGAGGCAGACCGTTGCCTGCTCTGCCATGACGCACCTTGTTCCAAAGGGTGCCCCGCGGATACCGATCCGGCATCCTTCATCAAGAAGCTGCGGTTTCGCAACGTGACCGGCGCCATTCGTACCATTAAGACCAACAATATTCTCGGGGGGGCCTGCGGCGTGTTATGCCCCACGGCAGAACTGTGCGAAAAAGAGTGCAGTGCAACCGGTATCGGTCAGCCCATTGCCATCGGCAAAATCCAGCGGTTTCTCGTAGAGCATGCCCACGAAACGGGTTTCGAGGTGGTCGAGAAAAAAAACCAGCGCTCCGAGAAGGTGGCAATCGTGGGGTCGGGCCCGGCGGGCTTGAGCTGTGCCGCCGAACTGGCCAGGGAGGGTTTTCCGGTTACGGTTTTCGAGGCGCGTGGGGAGCCGGGCGGTGTGCTGCGCTACGGTGTTGTCTCCTATCGTTTTGACATGGATTTTCTGGCGGCCGAGATGGCGGACATCAAAAAATTGGGGGTTGAGTTCAAATGCGGCTCTTCCATAGACAGTCAAAACAAGGCCGAGGATCTTCTCAAGAATAGTTATCAGGCCGTATTCCTGGCGCCGGGATTGTGGGATGCGGTACGGCTTCAGGAAAAAAAGGATATCAAGGGCCTTTACGGTTCGGTGGCCTACCTGGAAGCGCTGCGCGACGGGCAACTGGATGCATTTGCCGGGAAAATTGAAAACAAAACCGTGGCCGTCATCGGCGGCGGGTCCGTGGCCATGGATTGCATTGGGGCGGCCATCCGGCTGGGGGCCAAGGACGTCTACCTTGTTTACCGTCGGTCCTATACCCAGATGCCGGCCGAGGAAGACGAGAAAATCGAAGCGCTCAATGAAGGCATTCATTTTCTTCTGCTGAACCAGCCAATTGATTATGTTTTGGGTGATGACGGGGGTTTAAAAGGACTCAAGCTGGTGCGCACGGCCCTGGGCGATGTGGATGCATCCGGCCGGCGGTCACCGGTCAACATCGAGGGGTCCGAGTGGGTCCTGCCGGCTGATCTGGTCATCGAGGCCATTGGCAACAAGGCCGACGACCAGTCGCCCGCGTGGTATCCGCAGGTCAAACTGAATGAGAAAAAGCTGATCCAGGTGGACCCCGACACCGGCAAAACGTCAATGGACGGTATTTTCGCCGGGGGCGATATCGTCAGAGGGCCGGCACTGGTGGTGAATGCCGTGCAGGACGGGAAGGTGGCTGCCCTGGCGATTAAGGCTTATTTATCCCAGAAATCTGAGGAATAATATCAATCACGAAAACGAGATCATGGTGAATTTCGTGTTTTTGGACTTTCGTGATTTCGTGATAAAATTTAGTTCTTTACCGTCTTATCAGGGTTCGGTTTTACGCTTCTTTTTCTATATGAACTGGGTCCGGGGGCCATATCTTGATTTTCGGTATTCGGATAATGTGTTTGTTTCCGAGTAAGTTCAGGAGGAATTAACATGCCAAAAAAATCTATTGATCTGTCCATTGAATTTTGCGGGAAAACCTTCAAGAATCCTTTCCTGCTTTCTTCTTCACCGGTTTCCAACAGTGCCGAGATGGTGGCACGTTCATTCGATGCCGGCTGGTCCGGCGTGGTGTTCAAAACATTGAATTCCGATCGTTTGAAGATTACCCACCCGTCTCCAAGGATGAACGCTTTCCATTATGGCGCCAAACGGGTGGTCGGGGTACAGAACGTGGAGCAGATATCCGACCGTCCTTTGATGGACAACCTGGCGGATTTCCTGTACCTGAAAAAACACTATCCCGAGCATGTCCTCATATCCAGCATCATGGGCTTTTCCAACGACGAGTGGGCTTATCTGGCCAAGGTGTCGGAGGACAACGGAGCGGACATGCTGGAACTCAACTTTTCCTGCCCCCACATGTGCATCGAGGGGACCGGCCACCATGTAGGCAAAGCCTTTGACCTGATAGAGAGGTTTACCACCACGGTTAAAAATACCGTGTCCATCCCGGTCATCGCCAAGATGACCCCCAATATCACCGACATGACCGAGCCGGCCATTTATGCCAAACAGGGCGGGGCAGACGCCATTTCCGCTATCAACACGGTCAGCGGTATATCCGAGGTCGGCCTTGAAGATCTGGTGCCCAAACCCAATATTTTCGGCATCGGCGCCGTGAGCGGGACATCCGGCCCGGCCATCAAACCCATCGGCCTGCACTTCATCGCCGACATGGCCCAGTGCGAGGACCTGGCTATCCCGCTTTCCGGCATCGGCGGTATCGAGACCTGGATCGACGCCCTGGAATATATTCTTTTGGGGGCATCCACCATCCAGGTGACGACCGGCATCATGCATTACGGGTACAGGATCGTGGAGGACATGATCGAAGGCCTGTCCGACTTCATGGCCCAGCGGGGCGTGACCCGCATTTCCGATCTGGTCGGAAAAGCGCTGCCCAACCTGAAAACCACGGATCATTTCGATCTGGGTCGCCAGGGCGTTACCCAGTACGATCTCGACAAATGCGTGGGGTGCGGGCAATGTTACATCGTCTGTACCGATGCTGCGGGGCAGGCCCTGGAGTGGGATGCGGAAAAACGCAGACCGTCCCTGATTGAAGACAAGTGCCTGAGCTGCATGCTTTGCAGTTTCGTGTGCCCTGTGCCCGATCTGATTGCTTTCAAAGAAATGCCCGTAACATGGAACCGGGCGGAAACCCAGGTGATGGACAAGCACCTGGAGAAAGAGATAACGTTAGAACCGTTTACCAAGGAGGGACCCAATGAGTGTACTTGTTAAGGGAGGTACGATTGTAACCTCGACCGGGCGTTATGTTGCCGATGTTTATGCCGAGGGCGACAAGATTAAATCCATTGGAGTGGATCTTGACAATCCAGCGGATGAAGTGGTGGATGCGTCGGGGAAGTACGTACTGCCGGGCGCCATCGATCCCCACACCCACATCTCCATGCCTTTCATGGGCACCAGTGCCCAGGACGACTATAAGACCGGAACCATTGCCGCCGCCTGCGGCGGTGTGACCACGGTGGTGGATTTCGATTTGCAGCAGAAAGGCGAATCCCTTTTGGAAGCCATCGAACGCAAGCAGTCGTGGGCAGAAGGGAAGGTGGCGGTGGATTATTCCCTGCACCCGGCAGTCATGGACCCGCGACCGGAAGTGATCGACGAGGTCAAACAGGCAATACTGGATTACGGGACCCCCAGCTTCAAGATATTCATGGTTTACGACTTCAGGGTGGACGACGCCACCATGATCAAGCTGCTGGAGAAAACCAAAAAATACGGGGGCCTGGTGCAGGTGCACGCCGAGAACGTGTACATCATCCAGCATTTGAACGAAGTTCTCGAAAAAGAGGGTAAACTCGAGCCCTATTACCATGCCGTCAGCCGACCCAACATTGCCGAGGAAGAGGCGATTTCCCGCGCCGCCAAAATGGTGGAACTCACCGGATCACGCATCTATATCGTTCATCTTTCCTCAAAGGAAGGGTTGGCCAAGGTGCAGGCAGCCCGTGATCGCGGCATCGATGTTTTTGCCGAAACCTGCCCGCAGTACCTGCTGCTGGACGAAGAGCGTTACAAGGAGCCTGACTTCGGCGGCGCCAAGTATGTGATGTCACCGCCCTTGAGGACCAAGGAAAGCAACGCGGCCCTGTGGGGCGGCCTGAACAGCGGAGACCTGCAGGTTGTGGCCACGGACCACTGTCCGTTTGATTTCTACGGCAAAAAGGATATGTTCGGTAAGGACGACTACAAAAAAATTCCCAATGGCGCCCCGGGCATCGAAACCCTTTTGATGCTCATGCATTCAGAGGGCGTGGTCAAGGGCCGCATCAGTCTCGAACGCATGGTGGATGTTGTCGCCACCGGCACAGCGCGTATGTTCGGTCTCAAGGACAAGGGTGAGATTGCCGTGGGCAAGGATGCGGACATGGTGATTTTCGACCCGGACCAGAAATTCACCATAACCCAGCCGAAGCTGCACCAAAATGTGGACTACACACCGTATGAGGGCATGGAGATGACCGGCATGCCCTATGCAGTGTACTCGCGGGGGAAAAGAGTCGCCGAGTGGCAGGAAGACCACGTGGAATTTGTCGGCGAGGTCGGACGCGGACGCTTTGTAAAAAGGGAACCGTTCGAAGGTTTCTAAAAAAACAAATCCCCCCGCCTGTAAACGGGCGGGGGGATTTGTTTTTAATGGGTTCTGATCAGGACAACACCTCCAATCGACAACAATATTCCACAGACCCGCCAGACATTCACCGGGTGAACTGCATAGCCGATCAAGCCGAAGTGATCCAGCACAACCGAGGCTATCATCTGGCCTGATACGATGAGCGCGATCATGGAAACTGCGCCAAGCCGAGGTGCCAGAACCACGGTGGCCGCAACCAGGAATGCACCTAAAAATCCGCCCGTCCAAATCCACCAGGGATAATGTTTTAATCCGGATACCGGCGGCAATGGCACCCGCAGAATCATGGCATAGACGATAAGGGCAGCCGTGCCCACGGCAAATGATATGGCAGCCGCCAGGATGGGTGATTGGGTCCAGAGGTTCAGCCGGGAGTTGATGCCGGCCTGGGTGGGCAGGACAAAACCAGCGGCAATGGCCAGAACGATATACAGAAGAAGTGAATTCATGGGTGACGCTCTCCTTGTTTTTCCAGATGTAATCAGGATTCTTGTTATTTTAAGAACGCTTAATTCCTTCTTAAAATTACTATAAGCCACTATTTATGGAAAACAGATGCTCAGCATCTGATTTTTGTGGTACGATTTTATTTTAGAATTTGCAATTTTTTTTAATTGCCGATACAGCAGAAACATGCCGGATCAATCTGAAAATGCCCACGTTGACGACCCTGCCGCCCAGATAGGAGCGCTGTCCCGCCAGGTTGAATTGTTGAGGGAACTCTCCACAACAGGTTTCAGGTTAAGCCACCTTTTGCGTTGC
The DNA here is from genome assembly GCA_029940035.1 of Desulfobacterales bacterium. Lineage (GTDB taxonomy): Bacteria > Desulfobacterota > Desulfobacteria > Desulfobacterales > B30-G6 > JAJDNW01. The sequence goes on along the minus strand of JAOZRT010000033.1, from coordinate 19,322 downwards.
CAGGATCTGTATGCCGTTTTTTCGGAAACAGTCGGCAGCAAGCTCGGAACCGATAACGTGGCCATCTACATCCATGAAAAAAAGGAAAGGGTGCTGCGGCTCGTCTACAACCAGGGGGCGGATGTATCCACCCGGGTGTTTAACCTGGATGATCACGACTTTTTCAAACATTTGGTGCAAAATAAGATGCTGACCCGGGCGTCCATCGAGGCGGACCAATCGCTGAAACAATTCTTTACAGACAGGGGACTGGATTGGCAGGATGCAGGCCTCTGGATTCCGCTGTGCATGCAGCATGCGGTGGTCGGGCTGGTGATGGTGGGGTCTGGCCCTGAAGAATTACCGGTGGATGACTACGCCCGACAATTCTTAGAAAAAATAAGCGCGCATGCCGCCGTGTGCATCCACAATTGCCTGCTGTACGAGATGCGCGAGAAGGAAAAGGAGGACCTGGACAGAACCCTCTACAACCTGTCGCTCCTTTACGACATCGGGCGGGCCATGACCCATATCAGCGACCTGAAAAGCCTGCTGAAATATATTCTCAACCAGGCCATTGCGGTCACCCATGCGGAGAAGGGCTCGATCATGCTGCACGACCCGGACACCGACCGGTTGAGTATCCGGGTCTTGGCCGGGTTAGATGACAAGGTATATCAGGCGCGGGTCAACAACAACGAGGTCACGTGCAGGAGTTTTCTGCCCGGCGAAGGGGTGGCCGGCAGAGTCTTCCAATCCGGTGAGGCTGTTTTCATCAATGAAACCGGCGGGGACTCCTCGTTTGTGGAGGCGGCAACTTCCTATGTGAGGTCCATTGCCTGCATCCCCATGCACGTTTACAACCAAACCATCGGTGTCATCAATGTCACCAACAAAAAAAATGAAGCCGGTTTTATTGCCGATGATATCGAAATGCTCAGCGCGGTGGCGGACCAGGCTGCGGTGTCCATCAGTAAGGCGCAGTTATGGGAGATGGCAGTCAACGATTCCCTGACCGGTCTCCATGTACGGCGCTATTTCATGGTCAGGCTCCAGGAGGAGGTCAGCCGGACGGAACGCTATGAAAAAACCCTGAGCGTGGTGATGGCTGACCTTGACTATTTCAAGGCCGTCAATGACACCTTTGGCCACACATCCGGCGACCAGGTGTTGAAGGCCGTGGGTGAGTTCCTGCACGAAAGCGTCAGGGATGTGGATTGTGTGGGCCGATACGGCGGAGAGGAGTTTGTCATGCTGCTCCCGGAAACAGACAAGGCTTCAGCCAAGCGGTTGTCGGAGCGGCTGAGAAAGGGGATTGCAGCCATGGAGCTGGACAATCTCCCCCATATTACCATCAGCATGGGCATCGCCACTTTTCCCGAAGACGGGAGAAATGTCGACGAACTTCTGCGGAAAGCAGATGCAGCGCTTTACGCGGCCAAGAAAAAGGGACGCAACCGGGTTGTCGGATATACCAATGCCATCCTTTTGCCGGACGTGGAATGAACCACTCTGTCCCCCTCGGATTAAGTCATTTCAGACCTTTGGAAATAGGTGAATCATGCTGTTTTTGAAAATCGGAAACGCTGACTTTAAGGGGAGATATCATGCAGGACATGTTTAAATATGCAATCGCTAGAAAGCCCGGCACCAATTTCGGGGACGGCCTGACCACATCGGAATTGGGGGCGCCCGACTTTAAAAGGATGACTGTCCAGCACGACGCTTATGTGAGTACCCTCGAGGAGTTGGGTCTAAAGGTTTTTGTGCTGGAGCCTGAATTGGCTTTTCCGGATGCCCACTTTGTGGAAGACGCCGCCGTGGTCACCCCCGACATCGCCGTGATCACGAACCCCGGGGCCGCAGCCCGGCAGGGTGAGCAAAAAACCATAGAGCCCGTGCTCGCGGATTTCCGTCCTATTGACCACATCGAGCCGCCCGGCACGCTTGACGGCGGTGATGTGCTCATGGTGGGGGCGCATTTTTTCATCGGCATCTCCGAGAGGACCAACCCCGAGGGTGCAGAGCAGCTCGGCAATATCCTGGCGCGTTTCGGCAACACCTGGACAGCCGTGGATGTGGGCAGGGGGCTGCACCTCAAATCCGGGGTCAATTATGCGGGGGGCGACACGCTGCTGCTGACCGAGGCGTTCAGCAGGATGGATGTATTTGCCGGGTACGCGAAAATCGTACTGGACCCGAACGAAACCTATGCGGGCAACAGCCTGTGGATCAATGACCACCTGATAATGCCTCAGGGGTTTCCGGATACCCTGGCCAAGCTGGAAAGGCTGGGTTTGCCTGTTCACGTGCTGGATATGAGCGAGGTGCAGAAGATGGACGGCGGATTGACATGTCTGTCCCTCCGCTTCTGATCCGTACTTGTCATAGTATTTGGCACTGAATGGAAAGGAAAGATGATATAGCACGCTATGGCTTGTTGGGTGAATCTAACTGTTCTGCTATCTTAAGTCTTTCAAGATCGATTTTATCTTGGGGTCTGCCACTGGCTTCCTTTGCTTGAATGAGATCAGATCGCGATATGAATCGGATCTTCAAATCATCAATTTGGACAGCTTCGCGATTTTTCCACGCCTCATCAAATTCGATAGCGAGGTAAGGAGTCTGTAGATGAACAACACGGTCATCGTCAGAGAGTGTGAGGATTACGATCCTGAACAGATAGAGGCCATTGTATCCGAAGGTATGCAACACCTGGGGTACCGGCCGTCGGGTAAGGTGTTTGCCAAACCCAATGTGGTGGTGGCCTATCAGACGGAAAAGCTGGGGAGTCATGCTTTTACACCGCCGTCTTTTGTGGCAGCCTCTTTCAGGAAGTGTGTCAGCCTGCGCTGCCAGGGAATGTCGTCTTTGAGATCGCCGGTGGCGGAGCTTTTGGCGACCACTGGATAGGCGAGGCCCGTCCGAAGGCGAATGTGCTGGGTTGATCGGTGCTCTATCCCGCCTCGTAGAAACCAGATGTTGGCAGACTGCTTTTCCTCTCCCCCGAATTGCCCGAAAATATGCTCGCTGTCCAGCGTAAGTGTGGCTGGTCCGATGGTGTGGGACAACGCGAGGGTGGCGTATTTTGGAACGGCAAACTCGCTGTATTCGTCCTTAAAAGAAAATCCGAAAATATTTTTAAACATGACTCCCAGGCGGGTTGTATCGGAAATCCGGTAGATGGCACCCAGATCACTTGTCTCATACTTGACGGACTGGTTCTGTTCAGATGGTGTCTCGTCCGAACCGCCGGTCGGACACATACTGGTCTTTCAATCCAGACAGAAAAATCTGATTATCGGTTAATTGGGCCAGTCCAGCCGGATTCCAATAAACGGCTGAGGCATCATCGGCAACAGCCGTAAAGGCACCGCTCATACTCATTGCCCGGGCACCGATACCCATTCCCAGATCGGAACCGTGGAGGTAGTCAAAGTCAACCTCGGCGCTGGCCGTGTTAGCCAGGACCGCCGACGTCAAGAGGGTAAGAATGATGGCCATGCGCAGAAAACCAGATCCTGCGGGGGCCTTAAAAAGGGTGCCTTGGCTGATCATAAATAGTTGTCACTTTTTTATAGAGTTTTATCAACCTGTCTTCCATATTTGTTTTTCCAAAAATGAACATCGAACATCCAACGTCGAATGTGGTTTGTCAGCGTATTGAATTCAGTTTTTCTGGGCATTCAGCCAAGAGCAAAGGGCCAAAGGTTCGATGTTCAGCGTTCGATGTTCGATGTTGGACGTTCATTCGGCCTGGCCTCTGTAGCTCCGTCTTCTGTGGCTCTGTAGTGCGGCACTGAGCTCTCCCTACTCCCTGCTACTTTAGCCCCTCCCTTCAATACCACCATCAGCGCCGGCGCCAGGAGGAAATCAGCCACCAGGGCGAACAGGATGGTAATGCCGGTGAAAAGGCCGAACCTGACCAGGTGGTTCAGGGAGGCGGTCATTAAAATGAAAAAGCCGGTGCACAGCACCAGGGATGTGATCAAGAGGGCGCGGCCCGTTCCGGTGAGAGTCTGACGGATGGCATAGCCCGGATCCGGCCGCTGGTCGTAATATTTCTGGAAATTGTACATGAAATGCACGGTGTCGTCCACCACGACGCCCATGGCGATGCTGCCGATCATCAGGCTGTTGAGATCCAGGGGGATGTCCATCCAACCCATCAGCCCCATGGTCATGATGATGGGCAAAAGGTTGGGGATCATGCTCACCAGTCCCAGCTTCAGGTTGCCGAGCATGGCGATCATCATGAAGGTTATGGCAATCAGGGCAATGCTGTAGCTCTTGGCCATGCTGTAGATGGCCGCACTGATGGCTCGCGCCAGGAGCGCCATCAAACCGGTGGCATGGAAGGCGGCCCTGTTGTCAAAAACCGCCTTCAGTTTGTTTTCAATGACCTGGATAAAATTACGGCAGACCACGGAATCCACCCAGGGGGTTTTAATGGTGATGCGGGTTTTGCTGAACTGGCTGTCCACAATTCTTTCCAGATCATCAGCGCCGCTGTTTTCAAACAGGAACAGTTCCTGGGCAATGACGTCGCGCTCCCGGGGGACGCGGTAGGCGTTGGGGTCGTTATCATTCAGGGCCTGGTGGGTTTCCTTTAGGATGTCGGTGATGGAAAATACCTTGCCCACATGGATTTCCGGATGTTGGAAATCCTGCATCTGTCCGGTGAAGTTCTCGATTCGGTTGAGCAATCCAGGATCGTACAGGCCGTTTTCCTGGTTTGTGTCCAGCACGATTTCGAGGGTGATGGTACCGTTCAGATGCTTGTCAACATGTTCGAGGCTTTGGCGGTAAGGGTTGTCGTCCGGGAAATACTGCACGATGTTGTGAGAAAATTTCAGTTTGAACACCGCAGGCATGAAAATGATCAGCAGGATCAATCCTGCAACCAGTATTTTACGGGAATGGGCTGTTGAAAAGCCGGCAATTTTTATCAGCGGCCCCTCCATGCTCACCCGGCTTTCTTTTTTAGGGGGTATCGATTTCAAGGGAAAAATAGCGATAAAAGCCGGCAGCAGTACAATGGTGTAAACCAGAGCCAGCATGACGCCGATGGCGGCATAGGTCCCGATTTCCGCGATGGCGGCCAGATCGGCAGCCAGGAATGAAAGCAGGCCCGCCATGGTGGTCAGGCTGGTCATGACGATGGCCAGGCCGGAATGGCCAAAGGCATGGGCAATAGCCGCATCCTTTGCCCTGCCCCGTGCAAGTTCCCGGTAAAAAATAGCCAGAATATGGACCGAGTCACACACGCCCACCGAAAGCAGAAAAGCCGGGATGATGGTGGTGGTAATCTTGATGGGTGTGTTGAAAAGTGCCATTGCACCCATGGTGGAGAGCAGGGTGGTGACGATGATGGTGACGGGCAGCAAAATGCCGGAAAGCCGCCGGAACAGTATTCCCAAAAACAGGGAAACCGCAAAGAGGGCCAGCACGATACATCGCTCCACATCCTCCAGCGTGGCGCGGTTGAAGGCATAAACTATGACCGGCCCACCAGCTACGTTTAGGCGAAAATCGCTGCGGGCATGCTTTTCCACAAGGCGTTTGACGGCTTCCACAACTTGCCGGTTTTCCTTTTCGGAAAAGTAGCGTTTATCCGAACGATTGACCGGCCGGGCCGGTTCTTCATCATCGAAGCCCGCCAGGGGGTCCGCACCCAAGTCTGCGGTCTGAACACTGGCCTCGGTTTCGATAATGACGGCGGTCACACCTCCATCTCTAGAGATAACATAATCCAAATAAAAAGGATTCTGCATGACCATAGCGCGGAACTCATCAAAATCGACGGCTTTTTCCGGCCAATCGTCCAACAGGTCCCGCACAATGAGTTCGTCTTTTTCTCCCCGTGTCTGCCGGGCGTTGACCAGGCTGGTGACTTCCCGCAGGTAGGGTACTTCATTTTCCAGGTCTTCATGAAAGGCTTTGAGGCGGGTCAAAAACGGTTTATCAAATATGTTGGCGCCATCCACGGCAATGATGATGAGCTCCGCCCTGCCGAACTGGTCGCGGAAGGTGTTGTATCTGAGCAGACTGGGGTCGTTTTCATGCAGCAGGGCCTCGGACGAGGTATCGATGGTGATGGAGGGAATCTGAAAGGTCAGAAATACAACCACGGCCAAGGTAGCTATAAGCGTTTTCCAGGGATTGCAATACAGCCACAAGCTGGCTGCCTGGAACTTTTTTTCAATGTTATCCCTGAATGTTCGCATTTCTGTTCCGTGATAATAAAATGCGGCGACTTGTCTCGGCGTAGCTCGCAGAGCGAAGACGGAAGCCGCCGGACAATAAAATGCTCCCCCTGAATTTAATAAATTCAGGGGGGGGGCATTTTATTGTGGGAACACCATCTTCCCGGAATCGCCGATGTCGTATCCGTCAAGGGATTTGGCAAGCTTTTTAAAGGCGCTTTCATGCAGCAGGCCCTGGAATTTCTGAACGCCCTGATCAAAAAAGAACTCCTTGGAGACCAGCAGGTCAAACCGCTCCCAGCGCAGCGGAATAAAATCCAGGCCCAGCAGAGAAGCCACAGGCCGGATGCCCGGCCCTGCATCGGCCTTGTTGGCGAGGATTTCGAGCCCTACGTCCATGTGCCGGTTGACAATATTCTGGTATCCAATAATTTTATCACCATTGATGCCAGCTTCCCGCAGTTCATTGTCCAACAATAGGCGGGTGCCCGTGGCCAGGGAACGGTTGACAATGGTTACGCCGGGTTTTGTAAGGTCATTGACGGAATGAATCTTCTTCGGGTTCCCCTTTTGCAGGATGATGCCCTGTTCCCGGCTGCAGAAATTGACCACGGCCGGCATGGTTTCCAGCTCCCTGTAGGCGAAGGAAAAATTGTATTCATTGCCGTTTTCCTGGACCAGGTGGCTCGAGGCAATGTGACACAGATTTTTACGCAGGGCACTCAATCCGCCCATACTCCCCAGGTTGCCGAAAACGACGATTTCCTCGGAATTCATCTCGTTGAAGAGGGAGATGGCCTTGTCCAGCAGCAGGTCATTGCTGCCGGCAATGATTAACAGGCCGTGGTAGGGGGGCAGCTTCTGGACCGCTTCAGGAAAGTTGCTGGTGTTGGCTTCGATCCATTGCTCCACGAGGTGTTTAGGAAAAAGCCATTTTCCTGTGATTTTAGTAGCCGGGAGATTCTTTTCCGCCACCAGTGTGTACACCATCTTTTCATTGACGTTCAGAAATGTGGCGACTTCCTTGGTTGACATTAAATTTTCCATGACATTGATCCCTTTTTTAAATTTCAGTTTCCATTCATTAGAAACAGTCAGTCGCATTTGAGAACAGCACCCCTGTCCCAAAACCTGGGTGCTTAACACCATCTATACTGATGGATAGTGAGTTTGATGATGAAATTAAAATAGAAATCGGATGTAAAATATGGCACACGGCTAATTTAGTTTCGGAACGCTACTTTGCCAAACGCTATATAACCAATTATAACGTATACAAACCTCGTCGGTATTAGTCAAAATGAATTGTTCTTCCCATGATCCTAATTGATTCTAAATTGTTACCGTGTTATAGATCTTGGTTGAATACTACGAAGGCATTCCTGTGATCTTCCGCGCAAACGGATAAAATTATACAATAATAACAAGTAGATGACTGCTGAAACGATTATTCTGATAGTGGGATTCACCTTCGGGTTTTACATGGCCTGGAACATCGGTGCCAACGATGTGGCCAATTCCATGGCTTCGGCTGTCGGCGCCAAGGCAATCACCATTCGCCAGGCCGTGTTCATTGCCGGGATATTGAATATCGTCGGTGCCACCTTTATCGGTTCGCATGTGACCAACACCATCCGCAAGGGCATCATTTCGACCGAGGTGATGTCAGATCCCCACCTGGCCCTGGCCGGTGCCCTGGCCGCCCTGCTGGCGTCAGCGCTGTGGGTCAGTTTTGCCACCTGGCGGTCGTTGCCGGTATCCACGACCCACTCCATCGTAGGCGCCATGATCGGGTTCGGCATCATGGCCGGCGGATTCGGCATGGTCAACTGGGGCAAACTGGGGGCGGTTGTGCTCAGCTGGGTGATTTCGCCGGTTTTAAGCATGATCATCGCTTTTGTCATGTTCAAGATCATTGTCCGGCTGATCATATCCAGGGAGGATCCGTTTCAAAGGGCCATGCGTTATTCCCCCTATTTTATCAGCAGTGCGATATTTGTGGTGGTGCTCTCCTTTTTGTTCAAGACGCCGTTGGGTAAAAAGCTTTCCCTTTCCACGCCCCTGGCGCTGGTGATTGCTCTGGTATTGGCCATCATATTGGGATTCATCGGCAGGGCACTCCTGAAAAAGTTCATTCCAGAAAAAGACAGAAGCGGGGCAGAGGGGATATTCCGGAAGATTCAGATCGGCACTTCCTGTTACGTGGCCCTGGCTCAGGGGGCCAATGATGTGGCCAATGCCATCGGCCCGTTGGCGGTCATCTATTTTCTGGTCAAAACAGGGACCGTGGGCGCCGAGGTGCCGGTCCCCATATTCCTGCTGTTGTTCGGCGGTATCGGCATTGCCTTGGGAATCGGCATGGCCGGCAACCGCGTGATGACCACCATCGGCACGAAAATCACAACCCTGACCAACACCCGCGGGTTTGCCGTGGATTTTTCAGCCGCCACAACTGTCCTGATAGCTTCCAAACTGGGCCTTCCGGTCTCCACCACCCATGCCGCAGTGGGCGGTGTGATGGGGGTCGGCCTGGCCAGGGGCCTCGAGGCGGTCAATTTCAGGATCATTTTCCAGATCATGGTTTACTGGGTGTTGACGGTGCCAGCCGCCGCCATCACGAGTATGGTGATTTTCAAGATCATAAGAATGGTGTATCATTAACAGTTAGTTACTGTTCCCAGCGTGGAAAAGGAGAAAATCCCTTGCCATTAGGCGAAGGCGTATGTTGAACACAATGCGGTTAAAAGGATTCAAGGATTCCAGGGGTCAAGGGGTCGAGTGAAAACCATCGGGTAATCGGCCCTTAGCTGAAATCCTAAATTTATACCTAAGTAATTTTATTTCATAAATTTTCATGTATAGGATTCAGAAAATTATATAAGCGTTTCAGAACCAATCATGCTTCACGTGTTGTTTTACATGGTCCAGCATGAAAATTTAGAGGAGTCGGTTATGCGCATACCTTTTATATCCATGTTTGTAACGTCCCCGTTTGAAGGCCTTCAAGAGCACGCCGAGATCGTCAAGGACTGTGCAGGGGTTTTTCAGCACGCCGTGGAGTGTAGTGTACTTCGAAAATGCAGCCGGTTCGATGAATTGCGGCAGGAAATCATTCAGATGGAACGCAAAGCAGATGCTGTGAAGCGGCGGATTCGCGGTCATATCCCCAAGGGAACGCTCATGCCGGTGGATAAATTCCAGCTTTTCCGTTTTTTGCGGGAGCAGGATTCGGTGCTGGATGCTGTTGAGGATGCCCTGGACTGGCTCTCATTTCGGCCGGACTCGGCCATACCCGAAGAACTGCAGACAGATTTCAGCGCGTTCGTGGATGTTGTGGTGGACCCCATCGACCAGATGAGCAAGATGGTGACCGAGGCCAGGAAATACTTCAATAATTATTCTGAGGCGCAACGGGTGGTCGTCAAGGAGATCATCAGGACGCTCCGGCACCAGGAACGCGAGGCGGACCGGGTGGAAGACACCATCAAGAAAAAGGCGTTCAACATGGACGTGGATCCGGTCACGGTGTTTCACATCGTGAGGCTGGCAGAAACCATCGGTTCCATCGCGGACCACGCGGAAAATGCCGGCGACATGATGCGCGCCATGGTCGCCAAATAGAATTACCCTTGCTATTGACAAATTGATTGTATTGTCATACTTTGTATAACAAAGTAAGGGGGAACAAAATGTTGGCGATACGACTGGACAAAGAGCTCGAAAGAGAACTGGATCTGCTGGTGAAAAATCGCGGGAGCAATCGAAGTGCTGTGGTTCGGGAGGCCATCATTCGGTATCTGGAAGATGACGAGGATTTGCAGCTGGCTAAAAAGTCTCTGTCCGATATGAAAAGCTCCAAGCCGCTCCAACAAGTGAGGAAAGAGCTTGGGCTGGACAATTAGGATCAGCGATGTTGCCGAAAAGCAGTTGCGCAAGCTCGACCGGCCTGTCCAAAAACGTATTCTCGATTGGCTGTCCGATAGGATTGAGGATTGCAAAAATCCACGGCATTTTGGTGAGCCGTTGAAAGGGGGCCACGCCGGTTTATGGCGCTATCGTGTGGGAAACTATCGCATTCTCTGCGAAATACAGGATCGGAAAATAGTCGTTCTGGTACTCACCGTCGGACACAGGCGGGAAATATACAGGCGCAGTTAGCCGGCAAATTGCATGCAAGGTTCAGGAAGTTTCTGGCTTTTGCACGGGGCGGAGGCTTCCATAAAAAATTCCATGCAAGGTCCAGGAAATGATCAGCAGCATGTCAGGATTGGCTACCTTTACGTGGCCCTGGCCGCCCTCTTATTTGCCATATCCGGGACCGCTTCAAAATACCTGTTCAACACCGGTGTCACAGCTTTTCAGCTGATCCAACTGCGAACGACCCTGGCGTGCGCGGGCCTGTTCATATGGCTTTGGGCCAGGCATGCTTCCTTATTGAAGATTGACCTTAAGGACCTGCCCTACTTTGCCGGACTGGGCATTCTCGGCATCGGCTCGGCCCAGTTTTTCTATCTGTTCGCCATTTCCAAAATCAATGTGGCCGCCGCTATCCTCCTTCACTACACCGGACCGGTGTTCGTGTACATGTATGCCGTATTTGTCCAGAAGCGCAGACCGGGCGCCGGAAGCCTGCTGGCCGTTTGCGGGACCCTGGCCGGTTGTTTTCTAATGGTGGGCGCCTACAACCTGCAGATACTGTCTTTGAACAGGGTCGGCATCATCGGCGGTTTTCTGGCGGCCATCGCTTTTGCCGTGTACTCCATACTCAGCGATCATGGGATGCGGAAGTATACCCCGTGGACCGTACTTTTCTATGGCCTGCTGTTTGCCGCCCTGATGTGGAATGTATTGCATCCCCCGTTTAGAGCTGTTTTCCAACCCTATACCACCATTCAATGGTTGTGGATTGGGTTCGTAGGCCTCTGCGGCACGATCTTTCCTTTCGGGCTCTACTTCGAGGGCATCCGGCGCATTTCCCCTACCCACGCCAGCCTGACAGCAACCCTGGAGCCCATTTCAGCCGGGGTGATCGCAGCCCTGTTTCTGGGGGAGATGATGGCGCCGCTTCAGATCCTGGGCGGGGTGATAGTGATCGTGTCCATCCTGGTGCTGCAGCTGTTCCGGCCGTCGTGAACCTGTTGCACACAAATGACGTTTTCGGGCTTTCATCAAGATACTTATTGATCTCACGGACGGTGAGGGGGTGCAGCCGGTATCTGAAAAACCCGCCCGCCATCGATTCTCCACCTTTTCTGTAGGTATCTAGGCGGGCCGAGCCTGTCAGCAGAAGGTGCGGGGGTATTCCTTATCAGGCAAGCATTTGTCGACCAATTTCGAAGGCCTCCAGGTTCAGGTAATGCGATCCTGTATTCTGAAATAGTAATGCGCCATGGGCAGAAACCATGGCGTCCCATTGTAAAATGGAATGGGAATGGACTTTTTCTCCGCGAAAACGGTGTTAAACCCTTTTCCCAATATTGCATCCGACAATTTATAGCCGAAATAGGTGGCCATGGCAACACCGTGGCCGCAATAGCCCATGGCATAGGTGATGCCATGGCGCTGCCCGATAATGGGGAAGCGGTCAACCGTAAAGCAGACCTTTCCGAACCAGCTGTAGTCAATGGCAACTTTTTCAAGGTGTGGATAGACTTTCAGCATTTCCCCGCGCATGCCCGCGGCCTTGTTACGGGTCGGTTTCCAGGCCTGTTTGGGGCGGCCGCCGAAAAGCAGGCGTTTGCCGTCCGGCGAAAGCCGGAAGTAATATAAAAACCGCTTGGTGTCAAAAATCATGCGGTTGTTGGGAATCAGCTTGCGTGCGACGTCAGGGGGCAGTTCCTGGGTGGCAATCATCAGACTTTCCACCGGTACCACGCGCCGCATCTGCCAGGGGGTCAGGTTGGTGGTGTAGCCGTTGGTGGCGATCACCACGTGGTCGGCAGAGACGATACCACGATGGGTGTGCACCTTTATTTTTCCGAGGCTTTTTTCTATTTTCAGCGCCTCGACCTGCTCGTGAAGATCCACGCCGGCAATATCGGCCATGCGAATGAGGCCGGCGATATATTTGGCCGGGTGCACACCGGCGCTCCTGGGTTCCACAAGGCCGCCATGGTAAAAATTCGACCCGAGTTCATCTTGCATTTTTTCCCGGGGGATCAAATGGGTGGTGTGGTTCAGATGCTTGGCCAGGAATTCCTGCTCGTGTTTCAGTCCATCGTAATGGGCCGGTTTGAAGGCAGCCTCCAGAAAGCCACACCTGTTGAAATGGCAGTCGATGTCCCCCTCTTTCACGAGTTTTTCCACGCAGTCGATGGAATCAAGGGACTCCTGGAAAAAGCGGGCCAATTTTTCCTGGCCGAATTTTTTAAACACCTTGAACAGGCTGACACTTAGCCCGGTGAGGACCATGCCGCCGTTTTTGGCGCTGGCTTCCGAACCCAGACGGCCCTTCTCCAGCAAGGTCACTTCCAGGCCGGCTTTTTTCAAGTTCAGGGCAGCGACCACACCGGTGTATCCACTGCCCACCACCAGCACATCTGTCTTCTGAGGTAGGTTTTTATTGGCGTATTTTTTTGTTATTGGATGGGGTGCCATCCAGAAGGCTTCTTCTTTGATATGGGAGGGGTTGAACATATGCATCCTCAACTTTATTTCACTTTTGCGTACTTTAGGCACGCCTGTGTTATGGGTTGATACTTCTTTCGAGGAGGAAACCGGTTCCGGGCCTGGGTATCTATTCGGGGGCTATCCCACATTTGTTGATCGTCAGGCGGCCATCCATGAAAAGGGCGTCTACGCATTTTCCGATCACGGATATATCCTCAAAGGGATCTCCGTTCACTACAGCCAGGTCAGCTGTTTTTCCTATCGCCAGGGATCCGAATTGGTCGTCGATGCCCATGGATTGGGCGCTGTTGATGGTTGCGGACTTTAAGGCAGCTGCCCCGTTAAAGGCCTTCTTTTTATCCGACTCGTTCATGAACAGGTCCAGGATGGCAAGCTCGTGGGCGACCATGGCTGGCGTGCAGGATTGGATGCCGCCGTCATTCCCGCAAGCCATAATGACACCAGCGTTGAACAGCCTTTGGGTGTTTTGGATGCCAAATTGGATCAACCGGCTGAAATGGGCCAGCAATTTGGACATGTCGATGAAGCCAAGTGCCTTGTATTTGCCTTTATTCGCTTTTTCAAACCCCCGGACAACGCAAGTCGCCAGCTCGGGGAGCCAGAATTCCTCGGCCAGGTTTGAAAACCGGTTGTTCCTGAATTGATACAGGGTTTCCATGTTGGGGTCGCCGCTAAAGGCATCGTCTTTAAGTTTCCAGCTCGCGTCATAGCCCACCGACAGGGTGGGGTCGATGATGGTACCCGCATTCAGGCAGGCCTGGATGTCATCCTGGCTCAGCTCACCATCCCTGGCCATGTGGGCCAGGGAGGAAAAGCCAGCCTGCACAGACCGTTGAAACGTTTCCACCGAAACCGAATGGATGGTGCTCTGCACACCCCTTTTGCGGGCCTGATCGGTGATGGTTTCCAACTGGTGCAGGGACATGTTCACGGGATTCTTGTTGAGTAGACTTTCTTCCAGGGACTCCCCCACCTTGATAAAATCGGCCCCGCGTTCGTCAATGGCCTGATCCACGGCATCCCTGACCATTTGTTCATCGGCATCAGGTGAAAAAGCAATGGCGCCGGAGTGGATGTTGTTGTATTTGATTTTGCCGATTCCCATAAGTCCCAGGAAAAATTTTCTGGCCCCCTTGAGATCCGGAATGAGATAGCCGCCAAGGGGGCCCACCATGACCGCCTGCTGTATCCTGGGGCCCGGAATTTCCTTCCTTGCTATCCGCTCTTTCAGCCGGCTGTTGAGACGCAGGTCGTCAGTAAACGCATCCCGGATGTGGGTGACGCCCCTTTCAATGCAATCGGCCATGCTTTTTTCAACCTGCTGCATGTGGAAGCGGCGCTTGGCTTTAAGGGTCTGCAGGTCGGCCAAAAGCGTTGGGTTGATCATCTGAATGTGGCAATGCACATTGAAAAGGCCTGGCAGCACGGTCTTGCCCTGCAGGTCAAAGGTGACATCCGGCTTTAGGGCGTCTTCTTTAACCGCAGGCCCGGGCAGGGCAACGATCCTGCGGCCCTGGATGATCATGCGGGTTCCCTGGTCAAAGAAACAACTGTTGACAACATCTACGAACCTGGCGTTGGTCAGCTCCACCAGAGTGTTATTATTGATCCGGTCAGGGTCAATTGGTTTTGTTTCAAACGTGTTTTCCATATGAAACTCTTGTGTAGAAAGAATTAGAAGCAGTTCAGTCCTCTATTTTGTGGGGCAACGATTCCGGATTGTATTGGGCCCTCATCTGTTTCCATTGCTCGATTCTTTTTTTCCGAAGTTTGATTGGATCTTTCCAGATGCCGGTATCTTTCTTGTAGCCGTCTTCCAGCTCCATGTTGATATTTTTATCTCTTTCCGAAATCAGGATTTCGTATTGAACCTTGTCGATGGACAGCCCGTCGCCATCAAAATTGTTGGCTTCGCTGAATACCAGTGCGGGTTGGTACAGAACGGTCAGCAAGAGGAAAATAGAAAAAATGACTAATGCTGATATTTTCATGACGCCTCCCTCCTCATAATAAAATTGAATTTAAATGCGTGTATCAATTCAGATTTAACTTACACCTTGGCCTGTAAACTTTTGTATTGTAGCGATCCAGTCGCGTTTCATAAAATCGTGGGACACGATTTTATCGTTTTGTTCTTTCTAATTTCATGGTTACAAGATTATAGGGGTCTGGGCATCGTACCTCGATCGTATCACCCTTCCACCAGGGCAAGTTTCCGCCAAACTGGAACGTTTGCAGGCTGGGAAAAATGTCATGAAAGAACCAGCCACACAGGCCGCCGGGATTATGGCAGCTGATCTCGAAGGTTTCGCCAATCTTGTGGCCCGCCCCGCAGGTGCCTTCCGAGGCGATGATGGTGGCGACAATCTTGTAGCCGTACCCAGGGTCTTCAGCCATTGCAACCCCCTTTTGGATTGATTGAGAATGCCGTTATAGCGTTTGGCAAAATAACGTTCCGAAACTATATTTGCCGTGGGCCCTCTTTTACATCTGATGACGATACAGTGATGCTACTCCAAACGCTATTATAGTTGCCTTTAGACTTCAGCTTGTCGGCTATGATGAAAACATATGGGATCAACTGCATGGTATCTCTTTAAAATAGCTGACGCTGCTTCAGTATGCATATCACGGATGGGATAGAATTGACAATTCATTAGAAATATTGGACGAATGTCCTTCCTACAACAATCAGAGAATACCTGAATTTTACAAACGAATGGGATTCATGCGGAGCAGGGAATAAATTAGCCTGCTTTCTATTTCCCAATCCAGGTTTTGACATCTTCTTTACTGGGGATCTTACCCACGGATTTTACGTCACCATCCACCACAACCGCTGGTGTGCCCATCACGCCATATCCTGCTATTTTCATAATGTCAGTGACTTTTTCAACATCTGCCGTTATACCGGATTCGTCCACAGCTTCCTTAACCACCTCTTCGGTTTTCTGGCATTTGGCACAGCCAGGTCCCAAAACTTTGATTTCCATTTTATACTCCTTTATCTAATGCAATATCGGTCGTTCTATTTTTGACAATCACAGGAAATGTTGCCGGCTATAATTTCCTTCCAATCTCCGATGACATCGTGAGTCCAACAATCGTCGGCACCGGCAGCTTCACGCATAACCAATGCCAAAATTTTCATGAAGGTTGATTATGCCTATTAAACCTGAAACTCTGGCATTGCAATTATGCGGCTATATAACCATACAACATGCCGGCTATAGTACTCATGATGACAATGATACCGCAAAATGTCGCCGTTTTTTTCACCCCCATCACACTGCCGATCACCAACATGTTGGGAAGGCTTAATGCCGGTCCCGCAAGCAGCAGAGCCAGTGCCGGGCCTTTGCCCATGCCAGCCCCCAATAGCCCCTGAAGAATAGGCACCTCGGTCAGGGTTGCAAAGTACATAAAGGCACCGGAAAGTGATGCAATCAAATTTGCCCAGATAGAGTTGCCGCCCAAAAGGGACTGCACCCATTGATCTGGAATCAAGGCGGGGTGTCCAGGGCGGCCTAGCATGAAACCAGCCACCAAAACGCCGCCCCCAAGAAGAGGAAAAATCTGTTTCATGAAGCCCCAGGAAGACTCCACCCAGCTTTTGCACTCATCCTTGGTAAACCACGCCTTGAGCATGATGCCCAAAATGATCAGAAGGGCAATTGTAATATACCACTTTGCTGCAAAGATACTCGGCCATAACCCTGTTGATCCAGGTGCGGGTTTGGCAAACGCGGCGAATATCAGGATTAAAACCATCGTTAAAATATATAGGGCGTCTTGAAGCAGTGTCCGTCCTGTGGCCTCAGGGTCCGGGACATAGATATGCCCTTGGGTACGTGAGGCATCATCCTTGCGAAAGATTATTGCCATCAAAAGGCCGGTTATCACGGCAAAAACAACCGCACCCACAGCTCGCGCAAGGCCCAGTTGCCAGCCTAATATCTTGGCCGTCAACGAAATAGCCAGTACGTTGATCGCCGGTCCTGAATAGAGAAACGCCGTAGCTGGACCGATCCCGGCCCCACGGGTGTAAATACCTGCGAACAGCGGCAATACCGTGCACGAGCACACCGCCAGGATAGTTCCTGAAACAGAGGCTACGGAGTATGATAAGAATTTATTAGCCTTGGCTCCAAAATACTTAAGAACCGATGCTTGTGAAACGAATACTGCAATGGCTCCAGCTATAAAGAAGGCGGGGATAAGGCAAGTCAGTACGTGTTCCCGGGCATATTCCTGCAGCATCATGAAGGCTTCCAGCCCTGATTGTCGAATAATCGGATGGCTCCATGGTACATAAAAGGCGGCTAGGAAAACCCCTACAATCAACAACAGCTTGGTACGTTCTTTCATTTCATTATTTTCCTTTTTGAAAACAGCAAAGGCAAAAAAACCAGTGAACTATCTATATTTCGACATATGGCGATATAATGAGCAAAAAAATTAGCTGCCGCAGATATCTTCCCGACGAATAGTTGGTAATTTTTCAACGATATCAGCCAATCCAGGATCCTCATCAAGCCAATGTTTTAAACTGCCTAATAAATTAGCAGCGTAGGGGCTGTCAGTGCCATCGGCCAAGCTATAATTCACCCATAATTTGTCCTTATAGTAGGTTATTAATCCAGCTTCTTCCAGTATTTTTAAGTGTTTGCTGACGGTGGACTGTGCCAGGCCCAAAGCCGACTGAATTTCACAAACACACATTACTTTGTGCTGCAGCAGCTTAACCATTTTCACACGGTTGGGGTCTGACAGGGCTTTCATAACTTTGATAAATTTTTTCATAAAACCTCTATATCGATATATTGGAATATAGTGTTTTATTTATACGCTGTCAATCATAAAATATCATGTAATTCGAAAGGAAAGAACATCTGTTCTATTCTTGCAAAATGAACAAAACTCGAGTGGTATTGTCATATTGTATCGTGGCCGTATTCTGGCTGAGCAGTATTGGGAACTTGAGCCCTTCTTGCGAACTCAAATTATTTGTCCGAGGCCCTTCACCCGTCGCAAAATTTGAAAAGATCCTATGGCCTGTTGTGGTGGCGAATCGGGCAGGGAGATATAGTCGCTGCTTTAGGAAAACTCTCACGCCTTGTTTGACTATAGAATCAAGGAAAACGACTTGATGACCTGGTAAATGAGCGGGATGAATATGGCCGGCAGCATGTTGCCGATCTTTATTTTTTTTATTTCCAACAGGCTGAGGCCGATAGCAAAAATGAGCAAGCCCCCGACGGCGGACATTTGTGAAACCACCTCGGGCAATAAAAAGGGTTTGATCGAGGATGCGGCCACGGTAATAAGGCCCTGATATACAAAAACAGAGACAGCGGAAAAAAGAACACCGATTCCCAAGGTCGATGCAAATATGATCGAACCAACCCCATCGAGAACGGATTTGGCGAACAGCGTTTGGTGGTTGCCGGTCAGCCCGCTCTCCATTGCGCCCACAATCGCCATTGCGCCCACGCAATAGAGCAGGCTTGCACTTACAAACCCTTTTGCAATTCCATCATCTTTTTTTGAAAATCGCTGCCCAATCCAGTTGCCGAGCCGATCCAGCCTGTCTTCGATGCTGAACAGTTCCCCGATAATACTGCCGATTACAAAACTGATGATGACAATCAGGATCGCATCGGTGTTGAGTGCTGTTTTCAAACCTATCAACACCACCGCAAGCCCTATGCCGTGCATGATGGTTTGGCTGTACTTTTCAGGAATTTTCCCCCTGAAAGACAAACCGATCAGGCTGCCCACAATAATACTCAATGTATTGACAATTGTTCCGAGCAATTATTTTCTCCTCTGGCATTATCACAATGGCTATCTCGTAAATTACATCTCGCTTGAAAAATCAACAATGATTTCATGGAAAAAGCCTTGATACTTGAAACATACCCTATTTTCTAGCATAGATTGGTTAGACAATTGGCGTCTAACAAGGGCGCAACGTTGGTGTGTATTTAAGCGGGGAGGGGATTTTGAAAAAGATGGAAACAATAACCGGTTAAAGGCCGGGGAACGGATTCATGTGCTGGAGCGTCTCATGAACACGAGGGAAGGTATTAGGCCCTCCAAAAATTACCGGTGTGCGAATATAATCACACCAGACCAAATCTTGTATTTATAGGTCCCTTCGTGGTACGCTGGTCATAACCATAGGGTATCAGCAAATTTACCATAAAATCAGAAATGTCAGGTGTTCATTTATCACCACTCAGATCAAATTTGAGATAGGGAGGTCTGTTATGCCGCGCAGATGCCTACTTTACCTAATACCCATAATAGGCCTTTTGATACTTTGGTCTCAAACTACTGGAAGTGTCTTAGCTTTTGAAAATCGCCCCAATGCGTTCATTCATGTCAACCTAATACCCATGACAACCGAGGCCGTACTGTCCGACCAGACTGTAGTCGTTGAAGGGAAACAGATTACAGTAGTCGGTCCTTCAAACGATACGGAGATACCGGACAACGCAAACG